>CAZXXC010000120.1:0-11309 GCA_964644665.1 uncultured Methylococcaceae bacterium | reverse complement strand
GGATATCGCAGTTCTCCGCCTTGATGATCGCACGCAGCTTGTCATTCAGGTCCGGCTGGCTGGCGAGGTCGTCGACAAACACCAGCTTCCGCCCGGCGGAGGGGACCGGCTGGCCGGGCGGGCCGGCGGCCTTTTCGCGCTGCGCGCGGGCGGCTTTCAGCGCGGTGATCACCTCGGCCTGGAAGGCCGCGAGATGCGTCACACGCAGCGTCTGCGTCGCGAACAACGCGGCGTGCCCGGCGTCGGCGATCGCGCCCGCTTCCGGCAACCGCTCGCACCATTGCATGATCGGCAGCCCGCGGGCCGACGCGCGCTGGAATTGCAGTTGCGGCAGCGGCGCCGGGAGATCGCGCTGGCGGCCGGCCGTCGGCGACAGCAGTTGCACGAAGCGTTCGGCGCGCAGCAAGTCCGCCGCGAAGCGCCCCTCGAATTCCTGCCGCGTCAGCCCGACATAGTCGCCTTGCGGCACGACCGCGATGCCTTCGGCCTCGAGCGCGGCCTTGAGCGCGCTGCGCTGGGCTTCCAGGTCTTCGGTCACGTCGGCCAGCAGCACGGCGCTCCAGGTGGCGGGCCCGGTTCGCACTACAATGGTCTCCTCTGACGACGGCACGGCGGCGGGGGACGGCAGCGCGGCGTGCAGGCGCTCGTCGATCGCGACGCGCAGTTCGTTCAACACGCGCCAATAATGCCGCTGTCCCTGATCTCCACTCTCGACCGGTGTGGGATACCCGGCCAGCAGTGCCGTCCCGGCGTCAGCCGGCTGATGCCAAAATTTCGCGTGGATCCGCTGTTTGCGTAGATTTTCGATGGCCTTGGGAACCCGCACCAGTTTCTCGTAGGGGTGCAGCTCGACCACGAAGACGTCGGGCGGACGCCCGGGTGCGCTGGCGTAGCGCCGGACGAAGTGTTCCAGCTCCTTGCCGCACCACACCGAGTCGATGTAGTTCTGCGACAGCAGCAGCACCAGGACCGCGCTGCCCTCGACTTTCGCGACGAGATCCGCGCTGAAAGCGTCGCCCGGCTGTAGCCGGTGGTCGATGAACACGTCCTTCTTGCGGACGTTGGGGCCGACGTTGAGGTTCCGGGCCAGCGTCGTGATCCAGCCATAGCGCGCGGACGAGCCTTCCGGGATCTCGTTGTCCGCGTGCGCGTAGCTGACGAAGACGTCGTGCATCCACTGAGTTGTCCCCACCGCCACGCTGCCTCCCCCGTCGCTGCGTGAACCTAGTATACGGCCAAACGGCCCGAGCGCCAGGCTCCACCAGCCGCATGCACACCGCGGCCGGGAGCGAGGTCCCGGCCGGTAGGTCAGCCGCGCCCGAAGGTGGTGATGCCGTAGGTGCGGTCGAGCGGCAGCGCAGCGACTTCGCCGCGGTACATGCGCGCGGTTTCGAGTACCGGCGACAGTCCGTAGCGCGTCGCCAGCCGGACGGCGCTTTCGTTGGGTTCCGGCACATCGACGATCACCGCCCCCCCCCGCGTAGCAACGCTGGCCAGTTGCCGGAACAGGAGGTTCGCTGTGCGTGCGGAGGGAAATTGGCGTCGGCCCTTAAATCATCCACTTGCCGCCTGAACGCAGGGAGCGCCCTTAGTGGCGGGAGATCACGACCGACCTACTGCTCAGAACAAATCCTTCAAGTCCAAGGCACATTCCGGCAAGGCTGCCGGTGCCACACCACTTATTCCGGAAGGGCAGATTCGTTCGCGGTACGTTTCGCCGTCGGGGTTGCGGTCAATCTCCAATCGCTTGTCGGCCATGTCCATGATCCAGATCTCCGGTATGCCGTGCCGAGCGTACAAAGGCAGCTTGACGTCCCGGTCGTAACGCAGGCTGGTATCCGCGACTTCGATGATCAGAATCACATCTTCCGGGCCGGGATGCGCGTTGCGGTAGAAATCGTCCCGGTAGCGGAGCAGGGCGATATCCGGTTGCGGCTCGTTGCCGTCATCGAGACGAACAGGATTTTGCACGGACACGATCGCCCGGTCGCCCACGCAGTTTGCGAAATGCCGGGTCAGACGATTGACAATGGATGTGTGCTCAGCGCCGATCGGTGCCATGTCGATGATTTCCCCATCGATGAGTTCGATCCGCTCGTCCTCGCCGAGGATGCCGGCTTCAGCCATGCGGTAGTAATCGTTGACGGTGAGGCGGCGGCGCTGGAGAACTGGGGAAGCGAGGGCGGACATGCCTGTTCCTCGGAACGGTCGGCTTGGCAGCGGGATTTCAGTCTAGCATCAGACAGAGTCAAGTGCACCGCGAATGCGGCGATCCCATGTGCCGCGGTGCCAGGCAGGCGTTCGGCTCTCTGGTCGCAGAGTATCCTGTTGATCCCTTGATGGCGGCCAGTGTTCGGATCGGCGGCGCACCACGTCACCACGAACCCGCGAGACGACGCAAGGGCACTTTGCGACGCTCCCTGTCATCACCGCCTGCCGTCCCTGCCTCGGGACTCGAGCGTCAGCCCAGTTCGAAGGTGGTGATGCCGTAGGTGCGGTCGAGCGGCAGCGGGGCGACATCGCCGCGATACATGCGCGCGGTTTCGAATACCGGCGACAGACCGTAGTGCACGGCCAGCCGGACGGCGCTTTGGTTCGGCTCCGGCACGTCGAGGATCACCGGTCCCGGCGCCGCGACGCTCGCCAATTGCCGGAACAGCCGGTCGGCGGTCGTTTCATCGTCCGCGAACAGCGGTCCGATCTTCCAGCCGTCGCGGCATTTCCGGACCGTCCCGTAACCCCTGACGATCCCGTTCTCGACGACGGTCCAGGAACGACGCATCGGGCCATCGGTCAACCAGCAGCGCATAAAGCCATGCCGGGGAGCCGGAAAGAATGGGCGGTCGTAATCCAGCAGTACGGGAATCCGCACCGGGTCGAGGGGCACCAGCCGCGGATCGGCGGGCAAATCCAGGGTCGGTGTTCCCACATACCGGATGTTCCGCCAAGCCAGTTCGAAGCCCGATTTGCGGTAGCTCGGCAGGCGCTCGGGCACGCCGTCGAGGCCGATGCGGTACCCATCCAGCCGCGCCAAGGCGGTTTGCCAGAGCTGCAGTGCGATGCCGCGCCCGCGGAATGCCGGGTCGGCGATGTAGAGACCGAGGAATGCGAAGTCGGCACCGAAGCGGACAGCCGACAGGGAGGCGGCCGGCTGGCCGTCGACGAACGCCATCAGGAAGCCTTCCGGATCGGCGCGCCGGAAGCACACCGCATCGTCGATCCCCGGATTCCACCCTTCCCGCGCGGCCCATTCGATCGCCAGGTCGACCTCGGCCGGGGACATCGTCCGGATGGTCGGCTGGTCCGGCATCGGCTGCTACCGAGTGTGCGCGGGACCGGGAATGGCGACCCGGCTTACTTCTTGCCGAGGTATAGGTCGGTGATACTACCGTCGATCATCTCGTTGGCGAACGCGAAGGTTTCCGACAGCGTCGGATGCGGGTGGATCGTCAGCGCGATGTCCTCGGCGTCGGCGCCCATCTCCAGCGCCAGCACTGCCTCGGCGATCAGATCCCCGGCATGCGGGCCGACCATGCCGGTGCCGAGCAGTCGCCGGGTCTTCTTGTCGGTGATCACCTTGGTGATGCCTTCGCGGCGTCCGATGCCCAGTGCACGGCCGCTGGCGGCCCATGGAAACACGGCCTTTTCGTAGTCGATCCCCTGCGCCTTCGCCTCGGCCTCGGACAGCCCCATCCACGCGACTTCCGGATCGGTATACGCCACCGACGGAATGGTCAATGCCTGGAATGCGGCCGGATGCCCGGCGATCACCTCGGCGGCGACCTTGCCCTGGTGCGTCGCCTTGTGCGCCAGCATCGGATTGCCGACGATGTCGCCGATCGCGAAGATGTGCGGCACGTTGGTGCGCTGCTTCTCGTCGACGGCGATGAAGCCGCGTTCGTCGACCTGGACACCGGCCGCGTCGGCGCCGATCGCCGCACCATTGGCTTTGCGGCCCACGGCCACCAGCACCCGGTCGAAAAGTTCCGACTCCGGGGAGCCTTCGCCTTCGAAGAACACGCGCAAACCCGCCTCCTCGGACTCGATGCGCGCGACCTTGGTCTTCAGCAGGATCTTTTCGTACTGCTTCTGGATGCGCTGGGCCAGCGGCTTCACCAGATCCGGATCGCATCCGGGGATCAACTGGTCCATCAGTTCCACGACGGTGATCTTGGACCCCAGCGCATGATAGACGCAGGCCATCTCGAGGCCGATGATGCCGCCGCCGACGATCAACAATCTGCCGGGAATGTCGGCCAACTCCAGTGCGCCGGTGGAATCGATCAGACGCGGATCCTCGTAGGGGAACCCCGGGATCTTGACCGGCTGCGACCCGGCCGCGATGATCGCATGATCGAACGTCACGGTTTGCACGCCGTCCGTCGTCTCGACCTGCAACGTCCGGTCGGATGCGAACTTGGCGGTGCCGTGCAGGATGGTGACCTGACGCTGCTTCGCAAGCCCCGCTAAACCCGTGTTCAAGGTCTTGACGACCTTGCTTTTCCAATCCCGCAGTTTGTCGAGATCGATCTCGGGCGACCCGAAACGGATGCCGAACGATGCGCTCTCGGCCGCGTCGTGGATCACCTGCGCCGCATGCAGCAATGCCTTGGACGGGATGCAACCGACGTTCAGGCAGACGCCACCGATCACCGGGTAGCGCTCGATCAGCACGACTCTCTTGCCGAGGTCGGCCGCGCGGAACGCCGCGGTGTAACCCCCCGGGCCGCCGCCGAGGACGGCGACTTCGGCATGCAACGGATTCTGTAAGGTACTATCGGTCATATTCGACCTCGGTCAGACACGATGGGAAATGGGAGCCGGAACCATCGACAAGGCGGCCCGCCGGGGCACTGAGGCACGGCGGCGCCGCTCATCACAACAGGATGCGGCGCAGGTCGGTCAGCAGTTGCACGATGTGTGCGGTGAACCGGGCCGCCTCGGCGCCATCGATCACGCGATGATCGTAGGACAGCGATAACGGCAGCATCAGCCGCGGCACGAATTGACCGTCGCGGTAAACCGGCTTGGTCTGTGCCCGGGATACGCCCAGGATGGCCACCTCGGGTGCGTTGACGATCGGCGTGAACGCGGTGCCGCCGATGCCGCCGAGGCTCGAGATCGTGAACGTCCCGCCCTGCAGGTCCGGATTGCGCAGCTTGCGGCCGCGCGCCTTGACGCCCAGTTCGCCCAGCTCGGCGGCGATCTCGAACACGCTCTTCCGGTCCGCATCGCGCAGCACCGGCACGACCAGCCCGTCCGGCGTGTCCACCGCGAAGCCGATGTGATAGTAGCGCTTCAGGATCAGCTCTTCGCCGTTCGCCGCCAGTGAAGCGTTGAATTTCGGGAACGCTTTCAGCGCCGCGACCACCGCCTTCATGACCAGCGGCAGCGGCGTCAGTTTGACGTCGCGCCGCTCGGCCTCCGACTTCAGCGACACCCGGAACGCTTCGAGTTCGGTGATGTCGGCTTCGTCGTGCTGGGTCACGTGCGGAATGGTGATCCAGGCACGATGCAGCGCGGCAGACGACAATTTGTTGATGCGCGACAAGGGCTGGCGTTCGACCTCGCCGAACTGCGAAAAGTCGATCTCGACCGGCTCCGGCAGGCCGAACAGCGCGGTCGGCGCCCGTTCCGGCTGCTGCAGCCGCGCCTTGACGTAGGATTGCACGTCCTCCTTCAGGATGCGTCCTTTCGCGCCGCTGCCGGTGATTCGCGCCAGGTCGGCGCCGAGTTCGCGCGCGAACCGGCGCACCGAAGGACTCGCATGCGGCGGCACTCCGGCCGCGGCCGATGGCTCCGCCGCCGCAGGCGCTGGAACCGATGGCACCGTCACGGTCACGGGTTCCGGCACCGAGCTTGGTGGGGATTCGGCGACGGATGGTGTCTCGGTATGGGTCGCGACCGGCGGGGGGGCCGGCTCTTCGTTGGCCGCAGGCGCTTCGGCGGCGGCGTCATCGACGATCAAGGTCAGGATCGGCGTACCCTGGCTGACGCGGTCGCCCAGTTTGACCTTCAGTTCTTTGACGGTTCCGCCCATCGAGGACGGAATCTCCATTGCCGCCTTGTCGCTCTCCAGCGAGATCAGCGAATCCTCCGCCTTGATGGTATCTCCCGGATTGACCAGTATTTCGATGATTTCGACATCCTTGAAGTCACCGATGTCCGGTACGACGACGACGCTTTCTCGGCCCATTCAATTCATTCCTATACTGTCACCGGGTTGGGTTTCTCGGGGTCAATCTGGTACAGGGCCATCGCTTCCTGAACCTGCGAGACCGAAATCTTGCCATCATCGGCCAGCGCCTTCAGCGCCGCCACCGCAATGTAGTAGCGATCCACCTCGAAGAATCGCCGCAATTCTCGCCTCGCATCGCTGCGGCCATAGCCATCGGTGCCCAGCACGACATAGCGCCGCGGCACCCAACTGCGAATCATTTCCGGGACTGCACGAACATAGTCGCTGGCGGCGATCACCGGTCCCTGGGTCGGAGCCAGGCATTCGTGCACGTAGCTCACGCTGGGCGGCTGGTCCGGGTGCAGCATGTTCCAGCGATCCTTGTCGAGACCCTCACGGCGCAGTTCGCCGTAGCTGGTTGCGCTCCAGACATTGGCCTTGATCTTGAAGTCGTCCAGCAGCAGCTTCGCGGCGGCGATCGCTTCGCGCAGGATGGTCCCGCTGCCGAGCAACTGGACGGCGGCGCCCTTGCCGGCGTCCTGGAACTTGTACAGCCCCTTCAGGATGCCTTCCTGTGATCCCTTCGGCATGTCCGGATGGGGGTAGTTTTCGTTCATTACCGTCAGGTAGTAGAACACCCTTTCCCCTTCCTGGAACATCCGCCGCAGACCGTCGTGGATGATCACGGCCAGTTCGTACGCGAACGTCGGATCGTAGCAGATGCAGTTCGGAATCAACGACATCGACAGCACGCTCTGGCCGTCCTGATGCTGCAACCCCTCACCGGCCAGCGTGGTCCGGCCAGCGGTACCCCCCATCAGGAAGCCTCGGGTCTGCATGTCGCCCGCCGCCCACAGCAAATCACCGACGCGCTGGTAGCCGAACATCGAGTAGTAGATGTAGAACGGGATCATCTGGATGCCGTGGTTGCTGTAGGCCGTACCCGAAGCAATCCAAGAGCAGGTGGCGCCCGCTTCGTTGATGCCCTCTTCCAGAATCTGACCGGTTTTATCCTCGCGGTAGTACATGATCTGGTCGGCATCTTCCGGCGTGTAGAGTTGCCCGACCGACGAGTAGATGCTGTACTGGCGGAACAGCCCTTCCATGCCGAAAGTCCGCGCCTCGTCCGGTACGATCGGCACGATGTATTTGCCGAGTTTCTTGTCCCGCAACAGCGCGGTCAACAACCGCACGAACACCATCGTGGTCGACAGTTCCCGATCCTCGCTGTTCTTCAGCATCGAGTCGAACAGACTCAGGTCGGGGATCTGCAACAGTGGCGCCTCCTCGCGGCGGGCCGGCAGCGCACCGCCCAAGGCCTTACGCCGCTCGTGCAGATATTTCATCTCGGGGCTGTCTTCGGCCGGTCGGTAGAACGGGACCTCGGCGAGACGTTCGTCGGAGATCGGCACCCGGAAGCGGTCGCGGAACGCGCGCAACGCCTCATCGTTCATCTTCTTCTGCTGGTGCGTGATGTTCTGTCCCTCGCCGGCCTGCCCCATGCCATATCCCTTGACGGTCTTCGCGAGTATCACCGTAGGCTGCCCTTGATGGTGCACCGCCGCATGGTAGGCCGCATAAACCTTGTGCGGATCGTGGCCCCCGCGATTCAGCCGCCAGATGTCCTCGTCCGAATAGTTGGCCACCATCTCCAGCAACTCCGGATACTTCCCGAAGAAATGCTTGCGGGTGTAGGCGCCGCCCTTGGCCTTGTAGTTCTGGTACTCGCCGTCGACCGCCTCCTCCATCCGCTGGATCAGCAAGCCCTTTTGGTCCTTCAGAAACAGCGGATCCCAATAACCGCCCCAGATCACCTTGATCACGTTCCAGCCGGCGCCGCGGAACTCGGCTTCCAACTCCTGGATGATCTTGCCATCGCCACGCACCGGACCGTCGAGCCGCTGCAGATTGCAATTCACGACGAAGATCAGATTATCCAGCTTTTCGCGCCCGGCCAACCCGATCGCGCCTTTCGATTCCGGTTCGTCCATCTCGCCGTCGCCGGCGAAACACCAGATCTTGCGTCCCTCGGTGCTCAGAATGCCGCGATCCTGCAGGTACTTCGCGAAGCGTGCCTGATAGATCGCCATGATCGGTCCGAGCCCCATCGACACGGTCGGGAACTGCCAGAAGTCCGGCATCAGCCACGGGTGCGGATAGGACGACAAGCCGTCGCCGTCGACCTCCTGCCGGAATCGTTTCAACTGCTCCTCGGTCAGCCGACCTTCCATGAAGGCGCGTGCATAGATGCCCGGAGCCGCATGCCCCTGGAAGAACACCAGATCGCCGCCGTGAGTCTTGTCCGGCGCATGGAAGAAGTGGTTGAAGCCGACATCGTACAGCGTGGCCGCCGATGCGAAGCTCGCGATATGCCCGCCGTATTCGGTCGATTTCCGATTGGCCTGCAAGACCATCGCCAGCGCGTTCCACCGCACATACGAGCGGATTCGCCGTTCCAACTCGGGATCGCCGGGCATGCGCGCTTCCAGTTGCGGCGGAATCGTATTGATGTAGCGGGTGTTCGCGGAGTATGGAAGGTTCGCTCCGGAACGCCGCGATTTGTCGACCAGCGCCTGAATCAGGAAATGGGCTCGCTCGATCCCTTCGCGTTCGATCACCGCTTCCAGCGCTTCGAGCCATTCGCGCGTTTCAGTGGGGTCGGTATCCTCGGCTTGCGGAATTTGTGGGAGCGTGAGGGGATTGACTGCTGCCATGGGACCTTTCGAGGAAGACTCCGAACTTTGAGCGTAGCGGCGAATTATAGACGTTCGCAGCGAAGACAATCCATCTTCGGTTGCGGTCAAGCCGCGTTTGGCCCGCACCGTCCATTGAATTTCGTATTCTCAATTTCTTTTCGAAACCCATGCGTCACCATTCGCGCCATGACCGGTCTCCGGTCGCCAGGGCTAGCGCATGGGCCGCGTTGTAGGACAGATCGAACCGGCTTTCGATGGAGAGCGCGGCATTGTGGGCATCAGCCAAACGCGCCCGCGCCGATCGGCACAGCCCGTCGAACTCCCGTACATCCGCGGGCTCGCGCTTGAGTTGCCCGACTTTGGCCAGATTTTCCAGGTTATCGGAGGTCATATTCCGTACCGATCAGGAAAATCCTGGGCTGCTCCAGCACGCGGTTCACGAAAGCATTGTCCTCCGCCCGCTTGCGGGCAAATTCCCCCGGCTTGTAGAGCGTGGGGTTGATCGTTCTGCCCACGCGCGATTCCGCTTCCGCAAGTCTGGCCATCACCTCGGCATAGCTCAAATCCGGAGAAACTATCATGAGGTCGATATCGCTGCTGGCGGTGTCGGTCGCCTTTGCCACCGAGCCATAGATGAACGCCGCCTTGATCCGCTGGGCAAACCCCGATAAACCAGAGCGCAGCGTGTCGGACAAGCCAAAGGTCTTGATCACGATGCCGCGCAATTCCTCGAAAATCGGCGATTGCCGATTGGCCTGGTAATGCTTCTGGTTGCCTACCTGGCTGACCGTCAGCAAACCGGCACCTGTCAGTTTTTCCAGTTCCCGCTGAACGGTCCCACTGCCCACGCCGGCGTGGCGCACGATCTCGTTGGCGTAGTAACTCTTGTCGGGGGCTCCAAACAAAAGGCCGAGCACCTGCCGCTGCGTCTTGGAAAACAGCACATCGCCCAGCCCAATTGGTTCGTCCTTAATCATACCCATATTGGGAACGATAGCACCCATTTTGGGAACGCTCAATGCCAACCCCCAGCCCATCACAATTGTGCCACCCGCTCCCGCATCGCGTCCCCTGACCAGACCAGCTTGCCGCGCACCTTCGCAGGGCGCTCGTTAAGCCGGCACGACATGGCCAACGGGTCGATTTCCATCACATTCGCCTCGCGCCACACCCATGCCCCCAGGTCCTGCGCGGCGACGCTCAGAGAAGCCAATACGGAACGATCCGTGGCCGCGTCGCAGCGCATCGGCCCCAGCGCCAGTTCCGCTTTTTGATCTGCGTGGTGGAACATCCCAAACCGGCGATCGTGCCCAGGTAAAGCGGTCGGAAGTAGTTGGCCTCGAATTCGGCAGAACGTTCATTGAAGGAGCACAGGGAAGTCGAGGCCGCGGCAGCGGGCGAGCGAAGTGCGACGACCCCCGCGGAGGCCTAGGCCCGACTGTTTTGTCGGAGTCGGCAGCGGTAGCGCAGATACCGTCTTGAACGCATTCATGCAAGGACAATTTTGGCATTGAAGGGTTGACCGGAATGAAGAATGGCGAAGGCGAGATGAATCAGCTTGCGCATGGCGGCGCAGGCGATCGCTTTGCCATTCTTGCCATTGGCCTTCAATCGTTGGCAAAAGGCGCGGATGATCGGGTTATACCGCCACGCCGTGAGTGCCGGCAGATACAGTGCCTTACGGAAAGCGGGGCCGCCGGTCTTGGAGGTGCGGGCTTTTCCGACCCATTGACCAGACTCTTGGAGCCGAGGTGCGAGACCGACATAAGCGACCACTTGTTTGGCCGTGGAGAAACCATGGTGCGCGCTCACCATCGTAAGCAGGCAAGCTGAGGCGGCCGGTCCGATGCCTGGAATCGACTCCAGCAGGTCGCGTCGCTGTTTCAGATCGGGCTCGTGGTCGATGAGGGTCTTGATCCGCTGACGGGTCGTGGCCAGCTGTTGTTGCAGCGCGTCCAGGACGACGTTCAGCGAATCGAGGATAACCGGGTCGGCGGTATCACGACGATTGCGTTCCATCTGTTGCATTTCCAGCAGGTGTTCGACCCGGTTCAAAAGGGCTTGCAGTTCGTGGATGGCACGCGGCGGCGGTGTCCATGGGGTCGGCTTCATGCTGAGGCCTTAGCGGGCGATGAGCTTGGCGTCGGCCTTGTCGGTCTTGGCGCGGCTCAATTCGCTTTTCGCGAAAGCATGGATTTTGGCGGGATTGACGACGCTGACGCGATACCCTTGTTCGACGAGGAACTCGGCCAGAGGGATGCTGTAGGCCCCTGTGGCCTCCATACAGATCCAAGGCGATGAGTCGCCGAAACTCGTTAGCCACACGAGGAAAGCAGCGAAGCCTTGGTGCGTGTAGTCGAATTTCTTGTGACGGTACTTGTTCTCACAAAGACGGGCGGCGTCGAATTTCTGTTTGGCGATGTCCACACCGATGA
>CAZXXC010000119.1:387-11614 GCA_964644665.1 uncultured Methylococcaceae bacterium | reverse complement strand
GGCGGCTCGGCGGATTTCAGCTTGTCCGCGGACCTTCCGGCGATCCGGGCCGCACGCTTACACGATGACCCGCATGCCTTATAATCGAGCCCGATGCGTCGGAACCGGTCTTCGCCGGACCGCCCACTGCCCGATTCCCGGTCGTGACGATGTTCGCCCAGTTGCTCTGCCCGAATGCCGCCGAACATGAGCCTTTGCTGGATCATGTCGGCATCGCGCTGATCGAGCACGCCGCGGCCACCGGCCACCCGCCCAAGGGCGATACCGCGCCGCAACTCGCGAACATTCGGCGTTCCGTCGTCAACGCCTACCGGCAGTGGTGGCTCGGACTGCCCTGGTGGAAGGCGCTCTGGCTGTCCGGATCAAGCGAACGCCGTTTCCGCCACTTCACCGACCATGCGCGCTGCTGCGGCCTGATCGAAAAATGGGCCAAGCGGGCGGTGATCGGTATCCACGCGATCCACTGACGAGTATCCGGCAAAATCCTTGCGCCCGGCGGTTCAACGACCTAGCATGACCGCTCGAATCCGGGTCGGTCGGCTGCACACGTCGCACAGCCGGGCGTCGAGTTCCGCCCGCTGACCGAAACCGGACACCACCCGTCACCTCCGCGATGCACCTCCAACGGACTGATCCCCGGCCCCTGCCCCTGATCACGGCGACCGTCACACCGGCCGGCGCGACGGTGGTACTGAGCGGAAGCTGGAACCTGCGCGGGCTGGCTGCCGCCTCGAGCGAGTTGCAGCGGCAGCTCGAACGCTATGCCCGCAGCCCCGATGTGGGCTGGGATCTCGCCGGCATCGATCTGCTCGACAGCGCCGGGGCGTTCGTGCTCTGGCGCGCATGGGGCGAACGCCTGCCGGCGCGATGCAGCATGAAGGCCGAGCACGAATCGACCTTCGCCCGCTGGCAGAACCGTTCCATCCCGTCGATGAAGGACGCCGCGCGGCCCCGCCCGACGCTGGGCAGCACGGTCCACCGGATCGCGGTGAACTGGACCGCTCACCTGCTGGACTTCATCGCCATGTTCGGCCAGTTCGTGCTCGACGTCTTTCACCTGCTGCGGCGGCCGCAGGACACGCCGCTGCGGGAGATTTCCGCGACCATCCATGAAACCGGCGGCCGCGCGATCCCGATCACCGCGCTGGTCGGCTTCCTGATCGGCGTCGTCGTCAGCTATCTGTCGTCGTTCCAGCTCCAGGCCTTCGGTGCCCAGATCTATATCGTGAACATCCTCGGACTCAGCATCATTCGGGAGCTGGGCCCGCTGTTGGCGGCGATCCTGGTCGCCGGACGCTCCGGCTCGGCGATGACCGCCCGGATCGGCGTGATGCGCGTGACCCAGGAACTCGATGCGCTGGCGGCGATGGGCATTTCCCATTCGCTGCGCCTGATCCTGCCCAAGGTGATCGCGCTCACCATCGCGATGCCGCTGCTGGTGGTCTGGACCGACATCATCGCGCTGGCCGGCGGTGCGACTTCGGCGACGCTGGAATTGGGCATCAGCTTCCACCAGTTCGTCACCAAGCTGCCCAGCGCGGTGCCGGTCGCCAACTTCTCGATCGGCCTCGGCAAGGGAGCCGTATTCGGACTGTTCATCGCGTTGATCGCCTGTCATTTCGGCCTGCGCATCCAGCCGAACACCGAGAGCATCGGCAACGAGACGACCAATTCGGTGGTGGCTTCGATCACGCTGGTGATCCTGTTCGATGCGGTCTTCGCGATCCTGTTTCGCGGCGTCGGTCTGCCATGAGGCCGGACGACATCGTCGTGATGGAGAACATTTCCACCCGCTTCGGCGACAATGTGGTCCACCGCGACATCAACCTCCGGCTGACGCGGGGCGAGATTCTGGGGCTGGTCGGAGCCTCCGGCTGCGGCAAAACCGTGCTGATGAGGGAAATGATCGGGCTGCAAACGCCGACCGCCGGGCGCGTGCGGCTGTTCGGCCAGCCGTTGCGTACCGCCGGCCGGAAAGTGCAGCAACAACTGCGCAACCGCTGCGGAGTGCTGTTTCAGGGCGGCGCGCTGTTCAGCGCGCTGACCGTGTTCGACAATATCGCGTTTCCGTTGCGGGAAATGCGGGTCTTGGACGAGGAACTGATCAGCCGGCTGGTCTGCATGAAGCTGGCGATGGTGGGACTCGGCGCGACCGACGCGTTGTTGATGCCGGCCGAGCTTTCCGGCGGCATGATCAAGCGCGCCGCGCTGGCGCGTTCGCTGATCATGGAACCCGAGCTGCTGCTGCTGGACGAGCCCACTTCCGGGCTCGACCCGGTGCTCAGCGAGGAATTCGTCACGCTGCTCAGCCAACTGCACCGCGAGCTGGGGTTCACGATCGTGATGATCACCCACGACCTGGACACGCTGGGCGACATTTGCACCCGCGTCGCGGTACTGGCCGAGCAGCAACTGATCGCCTGCGGGCCGCTGTCGATCGTGCTGCAGTCCGCGCATCCGTTCGCGCGACAATTCTTTCACGGCCAGCGGGCCAAACGCGCGCTTGCGCAAGCGGGAGTCCATGAGTAGGGAAACCTATGCGTTGTTTACCGGCCTGTTCGTGATCCTGCTGGGCGCGGCGATGATCGGGATTGCCCGTTACCTCGGCGACTACGGTGCCCAGCGCGAGATCTACACGGTGGTGTCGCGCGGTTCGGTAGCCGGCGTGAACCCCGAATCGACGGTCGTATATCGCGGCGTTCCGGCCGGCAAGGTGACCTCGATCCGGTTCGATCCGGAGGATGTCGGCACGGTCCTGGTGCAGATCGAACTGGAACCGCACCTGCCAATCACCCTCGGCACCTACGCGATGCTGCGGGTGCAGGCGCTGACCGGCCTGGCACAGATCGAACTCGCGGACGACGGCGACCGTCCCGAGCCGTTGCGCAGCGACCCGGCGGATCCGGCGCGGCTGCCGCTGCGGCCGTCGGTTTTCGAGAAGCTGACCGCCTCGGCGCAGCAATTGCTGCCGCAGCTCACCGAGTTGGCAGGGCGCCTCAGCGCGATGGCGGACGATGAGAACCGCGCCCGGCTGCAGAGCATCCTGGGCAATCTCGATCTTGCAACCCGCGAGATGATCGCCGTCGAAACCCGCCTGAACGAGACCCTGGCCGGGCTGCCCGGACTGAATCTCAAGGCGCAGCAGACCCTCGGCGACATGACGCGGCTGACGCGCGATCTGCAGCACAGCTCGCAGCAAATCAGGACGCTGGCCCGCAACACGGACGGGCTGGTGACCGCCGGCCGGGAGGGGCTGGACGCGCTGTACCGGAAAACCATCCCGGGTACCGATGCGCTTTTGACCGACCTGCAGCGCGCGGTGGCCAGCATCACGCGGCTGTCCCGGCAGCTCGAGGCCGATCCGCAGACGTTGCTGCTCGGCCGCCAACCACCTGCCCCCGGCCCCGGTGAACCGGGTTTTGGAGACGCACGATGAAAGAGATCCGGATGATGTCCCGGCTGGTCTTCTGTTTGCTGCTGGCGGGTTGCCAGGTATTGCCGGAGCGCCCGCCGCCGCCGGCGGTGCACGACTTCGGCCCGGCGCCGATGGCGACCGGCGGACACGCGGCGCCCTGGTCGGCGGTCAGCGTGGACGCGCCCGAATGGCTGCACGACCCGATGATCCGCTACCGTCTGCTGTACGCGCATCCGACCCAGGTGCGCTTCTACCTGCTCGACCGTTGGGTGGCACCGCCGCCGGATCTGCTGGCCAGCCGGCTGGCTTCCAGCCGCACGTCGGCCGGCCATGAATTGCGTATCGAACTGCAGGATTTCGAGCAGACGTTCCAGCAAGCCGATCGCAGCACGGTGCGGATGCGGTTTCATGCCGAGGCAGTCAATCCGCTGAACGGGGCCTTGGCCGCCGAACACCAGTTCGTGCTGACGCGCGCCACGCGCAGCGCCGATGCCGCGGGCGCCGTGGACGGATTTTCGCAGTTGGTCGAGCGGGCGGCCGAGGCAATCGCCGACTGGATGGCGACCCTGCCGCCCCCGGAACGCACGGCCGCGCCGAAATGAGGGCAGGTCGGGACGGCGCGCGGTTGCCCCGGGTGCGGGCGCGGCGGGCCGCCTTCGCCGGCTGGCCGGTCACAGGCAGGTCGGCGGCTTCGGCAGGCCGGCGATCAGACACGCCTGTTTCAACGGGCCGTCCGGAAACAGTCGGTGCAGATAGCGGCTGTTTCCTTTTTCATCGCCGAGGCTGTTTCGTACCGCCTTGACGAACATGCGCATGTTCGGCAGATGGCGATAGCGCAGATAGTAATCGCGGATGAATCGGACGATCTCCCAGTGCGCGTCGGTCAGCTCCAGCGGAATGCGGGCGGCCAGTTCCCGTGCGACCCATTCGTCCCACTCCGTGAAATCGCACAGGAATCCCTGCCCGGTGGTTCGCGGCATCGTCGGTTCCGCCCCGCCCATGTCAGCCCCAGGAAACCGAAGTCGGATAACGGGCGATCAGATCCACGAAACCCATGTAATCGACCGGTTCGAAACCCTGCGACAGACGCCGTTCGGACAGCGCTCGCGCTTCGAGATCGGGCTGCAACACATAGTTCGAGACGGCCGCTAACGTGCTCCGTTCATCGGCCGCCAGCACGCCGTGCAGCGCGGCATAGACCCCATCGCCGATCAACAGCACAGCGTCGCCGGGCGCCAGGGTCTTCAGGCAGCGCGCGAACGAACCGTGATCGGTCGGCGGATGATTGATCAGGTGCAGCACGCTCATCCGCAGACCACCACTCGATCATGCTCGCGCAGCAGCGCGGCGACCCGGCATGCCGGAATCGGTACCGCGTGGACCGCCACATCGGCCGGGCCCAGGCCGCGCACACTCAGCGATTCCTCGTCGACCAGAATGTCGTGCAAGTCGTAAAGCGCCAAGACTTCCAGCATCGCGGGCCATGCCGGGGCGCCGGCTGCATTCCGGTCGCCCGGCGCGAGCAACTGGAAGACGCCGTCGTCGAGGAACAGAACGGTGATGAATTGGTCGAACGCTGCGACCGTCAGAATCATGTCGAGTGTCTCCCGCATCCTCGCACCCGCCAGCGGCGGATGGCGGACCAGGAACAGGAATCGGCGCACAGACGCGCTCACGCGGCGAACCGGACCAGGCGGTCACAGCGGATGCATGCGTCGACCCACTGCGCCAGGCCGCCGATGCGGAAGCCTTCGGCCAGCAGCGCGGCCTGCGGGCTGTCCGTGTCGCCGAGCATTCCGCGACGTTCGACCGCCGCGCTGCAGACGACCAGGTCGAGGTCGTGGTCCCGCGCCAGCGGGCCCCACTGCGGAGGCGACCCCGGTTCCCCGTCCGCGGCGGGTGCCGGCAAACCGGCGAATACGCCGTCGTAGTAGAAGAACACGATCAGGATTCGATGATTTCTCGCCAAAGCGGCTTTGATAAACTGATAGCCGGAGTTCGCCGCTCCGGAACCGGCCGGATGGCCGTCGATCTGAATCGCCAGCTTCATCGGGTCACCCGCACGGAATCGAGGTCATCGCCCGTCCTGCATTCGCCGCACCTTGCGCGTAGTCGTATGAATAAACCGCCATTCGCCGTTCCGTTCTGCCTGGCGATCCTGCAGCTGCTCGCCGGCGCGGTCACGGCCGACGATTCGCTGAAAATCGAACTGCCCGAAATGGGCGATCCGACCGGCACCAGCTTCACCCCGCTGCAGGAGCAGCAGCTCGGTGCGGAATTTTACCGGAGTCTGCACAGCCAGTTGCAGATCAACAGCGACCCGGAAGTCGCCGACTACATCCAGCGCCTCGGACTGCAACTCGCCGCCAACAGCGACAAACCGGATCAGCCGTTCCACTTCTTCGTGGTGAACAGCCCGGTGATCAACGCGTTCGCAGGGCCCGGCGGCTACATCGGCGTCAACTCCGGTCTGATTCTGGCTGCCGAATCCGAAAGCGAGGTCGCATCGGTGTTGGCGCACGAAATTGCGCACATCACCCAGCGCCACCTGTTTCAGGCGTTTCAGGACGCCAGCCGGATGTCGCTCGGCACCGCCGCCGCGATGCTGGCCGCGGTGCTGATCGGCTCGCAATCCGCGCAGGCGGGCCAGGCGGCGCTGCTGGCGGCGCAGGCGGCCAGCCTGCAGCGACAGATCAACTTTACCCGCGACAACGAAGCCGAGGCGGATCGGGTGGGCATGCAGATTCTGTCCAAATCGACGTTCGATCCCCGCAGCATGCCGACATTCTTCGAACGGCTGCAGCAATCGACGCGCTTTTCCGGCACCGGCATCCCCGAATTCCTGCTGACCCATCCGGTCACCACATCGCGTATCTCGGACACCCGGGCGCGTGCCGAAAAATTCGCCTACCGGCAGTATCCGGACTCGATGGTCTACCAACTGATCCGTGCCAAGTTGCGGGCCACCACGACGCACTCGCCGAAAGACGCGGTCGCGTATTTCCGGCTGATCGAGCGGCAAGGCACCGCCGAGCAGCAGGATGTCGCCCGCTACGGCCTGGCGCTGTCGCTGGTCGCGAACACGCAGTCCCAGGACGGACAGCAGATCCTGCGGTCGCTGATCGCGAAGTACCCCGAACAGCCGTATTTTCTGAACGCGCTGGCCTTCGCTCAAACCGAGGCCAAAGACTACGCCGGGGCGGAATCCACGCTGCAACAGGGCCTGCAGCGGTTTCCGGACCATCGTGCGATGACCCTGCGCTACATCCGGACGCTACTGACCAACCGCAAGCCGGACGAAGCGCGCAAGCTGATGCAGCATTACGTCTCGCGCAACGCGCCGACCGCCGACGATTACGAACTGCTGGCCGAAATCTACGGGCAGCTCGGGCAGGAAGCCGAATCCCACCGCTTCGTCGCAGAGGCGTACTATGCCTCGGGACACACCCGGGAAGCCCTGCAGCAGTTGCTGCTGGCCCGCCGGGCGGCCGGAAAGGATCATTACGTCGCCGCGGTGATCGAAGAGCGGCTGAAGGAACTTCGCGAGGAACAGCGGGACCGTCGCGACAACCCGTGACGGACCGGTCAGGCCGGCGGCTCGACGCCGCGCTCGACCTCGCCGTGCAGACGGAGCTGGCGCTTCAGGATTTTCCCGGCGGCATTGCGCGGCAGTTCGGCCAGGATCGTCACCTCGCGGGGGACTTGATGCCGGCCGAGGTGGGCGCGGCACCAGGCGCGGATGCCGGCAGGCGTCATCGACTCCGGCTGGTGCAGCGACACGAAGGCGACCGGAATCTCACCGTGCAGCCGGTGCGGCCGGCCGACCACCGCGGCTTCCCGAATCGCCGGGCAACGATACAGCACCTCTTCGACCGCCCGCGGGTAGACATTCATGCCATTGACGATGATCAGGTCCTTCTTGCGATCGACGATGCTGAAATAGCCGTCGGCATCCTTCAGCCCCAAGTCGCCGGTCAGGAACCAATCTCCGAGAAAGCATTCGGCGGTCGCCTCCGGCTGGTTCCAGTACCCCTTGAACACATTGGCACCGCGGACCGCGATTTCGCCGACCTGATCGATGTCGAGATCCTCACCCCGCTCACCGACGATCTTCATCTCGACACCGGGCAACGGCAGTCCGACCGTGCCGGGCTTGGCCGCACCGCCGATCGGATTCACGCAGGTGACCGGCGAACACTCGGTGGGACCGTCGCCCTCATAGACGTTCACCCCGAATTTCGCCTCGAACCGCATCAGCACTTCCACCGGCAGGGCCGCGCCGCCTGACACGCAGAATCGCAGGGAACGCAGCAGCGGGGTGCGGTCTTCGTGCAGCTTCAACAGCATCGTGAACATGCTGGGCACACCGAGGAAGATCGTGGCTTCGGTTGCGTGGATGGTACGGGCCACGCCTTCCGGATCGAACTTCGGCAGCGGCACCAGCGTGCATCCCGCCGTCAACGGTGTCAGCATGCCGACCGTCGCGGCGAAGGCGTGAAACATCGGCAGCACGACCAGCACGGCATCCCGGCCGACCTGCCAATTCATCGCCTCCCGCACGCTGGCGGTATTGGCCAGCAGGTTGCCATGGCTCAGCATCGCGCCCTTCGGCTTGCCGGTCGTGCCGGACGTGTACAGGATCGCGGCCAGATCCGCCTCCGGATCGAAGTCGATCGCCGGCGGTTTGGCGCACGGCGACAGAGCCGTGTTCCAGTCCAGCACCGGATGGACCGCATCGCCGGTGCTGACGGCCAGCCGAATCTGCGGCAGCCCCTCGATCAGACGCCCGGCTTCGCCGCTAAGCCGGGGGTGGAAGATCAGCGCGGTCACACCGGCATCGTCGAGGATGTAAGTGATCTCATCGAGATTCAGCAAGAGGTTGAGCGGAACCACCACGGCTCCCGCTTTTACGATCCCGGTGTAGGCCACCGCAAACTCCGGGCAGTTCGGGCAATACAATGCCACGCGTGCGCCTTTGCCGACACCACGCTCGGCCAACGTCGCCGCCAGCGCGTCCGAAACGGCGTCGAATGTCGCGAAATCGAGGCGCACGTCGCCGTCCAGCACCGCGGTGGCCGATCCGCACCGGCGCGCGGTATCCCGGAGCGCATCGGCCAGGGAACGGATGGCAGCGTCCGGCATCGGATTCATGGCCGGATCAATTGATGACATTGTGACCGCGGTTCCGCATGCAGTTGATGTACGCACGCTTGTACTGGTCCTCGGCTCCGACCCCCTGCATCGTCGCCCCGCCAATGCCGCCGCCCGCGGCACCGATCGCGGCACCGGTACCCGGGTTACCGACCGCGGCACCGATCGCCGCCCCCGCGGCGGCGCCGATCAGACCGCCGGCGACGGCGCCCTGGGCGGTCTCGGTACCGGTGCTGCCGGCCTGTCGCGCCAACGATTGGCATTCCACCCTGTCCTGTTCCAGCCGCTGAACATGGGGATCATTGTAGGTATCGACCGTCGGCTGCCATCCGCCATAGGAATAGCATCCGGACAGAACGGCCAAGGTCGGGATGATCAAAGGCCTGCGCATGATTCGACTCCGAAAAGGGGATCGGGTGATCGTGGGAAGTCCCCGGACCCGATCCGGTTTGGCGTCGAATTATAGGATACGGGACCCGACGGACGCAGCGCCCGGCGCCGACTCAACTGCCCAGGGCCTCTCCGCGCGCCAGCTTCGGCAGCTTGCCTTGAATGCCCATGGCCTGACGCATGAAGAAATTCTTGGCCGGGGCGACCCGCTCCGCCAGACCCAGACCGAGATTCCGTAACAGCTTCAGCGGCACGTTGGCGTTGCCGAACAACCGGTAGAACAGATCCATGGCCGACATCATCACGAAGTTGTCGGCCCGGCGCATGCGCTCGTAACGTCGCAGCGTCTCCACCGCGCCGATGTCCTGCCTGCGGGTGGCCGCGGCGACGATCACCTCGGCCAGCGCGGCGGCGTCGAGCAGCCCGATGTTCACACCCTGCCCGGCCAGCGGATGAATCATGTGTGCCGCATCCCCGATCAGTGCCACGCCTTCCTTGGCGTAGCACAGTGCATGCTGGCGACGCAGCGGAAAACTGCCGCGCGCGACGATGCGCCGGATGTCGCCGAGGCACGCCGGAAACTCGCGGGCGAGTTCGGCGAGCAGTTCCGCATCGGTCAGCGTCTGTAAGGTCTTGACCCGCTCCGGCGTGTGATACCAGACCAGCGAGGCATACGGTCCGGTCAGCGGCAAGAACGCCTGCGGCCCGGTCGGCACGAAACGCTGCCAGGTGATGTCCTGTTGGCCGTAACCGGTTTCGACCGTCAGCACCAGCGCCTGCTGCTCGTAATCCTGATGGCTCACGCCCATGCCGGCGGCCTGACGCACCCTGGAGAATCCGCCATCGGCCGCCACCAGCAACCGTCCGGTCAGCACCGTCCCGTCCGCCAGCGTCACCGACGACTCGGCAGGCGTATAGTCGATCGCACCGGTCGTCGCCGGACACCACAACCGAACATTGGCGAAATCCCGCAAGCGCTCCAGCAACGCCAACTGGATCACGCGGTTCTCGACGATATAACCCAGCACCGACTCGTTGATGTCGCGGCTGTCGAACTCCAGGTCGCCGGCCCCTTCCCAGACCCGCATGCGCCGGAACGGACAACACCGGCGTGCGGTCATGCCGTGCCAGGCGCCCAGCGTGTCGAAAATGCTGACCGAGGCAATGCTGACGGCCGACACCCGCACGTCACGGGGCTGTTCCGGCGAGAACTCCGGCGGGTATTCTCCCTCGACGACGGCGACGCGCAACGCGCTCCCGCCCAGGGCGCAGGCCAGCGTCGCACCGACCATACCGCCCCCGACGATCAATACATCATAGCGATTGTCCATCCCACTCCCCGATTGGCATTGACTTTCCGACGCGGCCCGGACCGACCCGCCGCGACCTCGGCCGCACGGCTCTCGCAGCCGCCGGATCGACTGAATTGGCACACGATTCAGGAATGTTCATTTTATCCCGCCCGCATGCTTCGCGCTTGAAATTGCATACCTGATTTCTTATAGTTGAAGGTCATTTGTCTCCCCGGCACCGGTTACGATAACCGCGCTGTTGCGAGCAATCAGGCACCGGCCAAACGGCGTGGCTGGGTGATTCGGAATTCTTCGGGGCCAGATTTCGCTGCCGCCGCGATCGTGCCGGCAGCCCGTCGAGGTAAGCTCATGAGTCAGTTTGCGATACCTACCAAGCAGGGTCTGTACGACCCACGAAATGAACACGATGCGTGCGGAGTCGGCTTCATCGCCCACATCAAGGGGCACAAAAGCCATCATATCATCCGGCAGGGCTTGGAGCTGCTGCGGAATCTCACCCATCGCGGGGCGGTAGGTGCCGATCCTCTAGCCGGCGACGGCGCGGGGATCCTGATTCAGATTCCGGACGAGTTTCTGCGCGCGCAGTGTCTCTCTCAACGCATCGAGCTTCCGCCGGAAGGCCACTACGGCGTCGGCATGGTGTTCCTGCCGCAGACCGAGGACCACCGCCGTACCTGCGAGCAGATCATCGAGCAATTCATTCGTTCGGAGGGGCAGACCGTGCTCGGCTGGCGCGACGTTCCGGTCGATCACGGCGGACTCGGGCCCAGCGTGCTCGCGGTGGAACCGGTGATCCGCCAGGTGCTCATCGGTCGAGGGGAAGCTTGCGGCGACCAGAACGCCTTCGAGCGCAAGCTGTTCGTGATTCGGAAGCAGATCGAGAACGCCGTCCATCAGCTCGGTCTCAGCGACGGCAAGATGTTCTATTTCCCTTCGTTCTCATCGCGTACCCTGGTCT
>CAZXXC010000119.1:0-377 GCA_964644665.1 uncultured Methylococcaceae bacterium | reverse complement strand
CAAGGGCATGCTGCTGGCCGATCAGGTCGGCGTGTTCTATCGGGATCTAAACGACGAGGCCATGGTCTCGGGTCTCGCCCTGGTGCATCAGCGCTTCTCCACCAATACGTTCCCGACCTGGGATCTGGCCCATCCGTTCCGGATGATCGCGCACAACGGCGAGATCAACACGATTCGCGGCAACATCAACTGGATGGCGGCGCGCCGTCAATCGATGTGTTCGGAACTGCTCGGCGACGATCTGAAAAAGATCTGACCACTGATCGCCGAAGGCCAATCAGACTCGGCGTGCTTCGACAACGCGCTGGAACTGCTGGTCGCCGGCGGCTACTCGCTGGTCCATGCGATGATGCTGCTGATCCCGGAAGCCTGGGCCG
>CAZXXC010000118.1:0-11812 GCA_964644665.1 uncultured Methylococcaceae bacterium | reverse complement strand
AGCGCTGCTCGGACACGTCCTTCAGGACGATCACGCAGCCCACCACCTTGCCGTGACCGTCCTGCAGCGGCGTCGCGGTGATCTCGACCGCCAGTTCCTGCCGGCCTTCGCGCACCAGCACGATGTCGTGACGAAAGCGGACGGTCTTGCCGACCCGCATCGCCCGCACCGCGGGGTCGGCAATCGGCTCGCGCCGGACCTCGTCGATCAGCTGAACGACCTGGCTCAGGGACATGCCCTTGTACTGGCGCTCGTTCAGCCCCGTCAGCCGTTGCCCGTACGGATTGATGTACTGGATGAATCCGCCGGCATTGGTGGTGAGCACGCCCTCCGCGATCCCATCGAGCGTCCGCTGCAGTCGATCGAGTTCGGCGCCGTCGGTGTCGGCCTGCCGCTTGAATGCCGTGATGTCATCCAGGAAGTACACGTAATCCCGGCCGCCGTCCGGCGCCGGCAGGATCACCGGGCTCAGCGCCGCGGTACGGCCGGTCGTCTTGATGTCGTAACTGCCGCGGGAAACCGTTGGCGATGCGTCGCAGGCCAGCCACTCGGTGACCGGCGCCCCCACGATCTGCTCCTCTGGCCGCGCGACCAGCTTGCCCAGCGCCGGGTTCAGGCCGCGCACGATGCCGTCCCGATCGACGATGCAAAAACCCAGCGGCATCGCCTCCATCATCATCCGGCAACGGGTCAGTTCCTGTTCCAGGCGACGGTGGAAATCCATGTCGTCGGTGCAGTCCAGTACGACGCAGGCCAGCAACGTCTCCGCCGCCTCGGACGCGGTGTCGACCGGAAACAGACGGAGCTGCAACGAGCGGCGGCCGGACTCGCCGGCCGTCCAGTCGAACACGATCGCGGAGGAATCCGGCCGCTCGAGCAACGGCCGCAATCGTTCGGCATCGGCCGGTGTCGCCTCGTAGGCCAGATGGCCGAGCAGCGGGATACCGCGACTGCCCGCAGCCGCTTCCGGAAGGTGCAGCAGTGCCCGAAAGGCATCGTTGCAATAACGGATTTCGCCGTCGCTGCCGGCGTCCAGCAAAGCCAGACCGTACGGCAGCGCACCGAGCAACCGATGGTGGAGAGCCAGCTCGTCTCGCAGCGCCTTCTTCTCGCCGGCGTCCCGCAGCACGAACAGGTCCGCGCCGACGGCACCCGAGGTCCGGGCGATGTCCAGCGTCACCGGCCGAAATCCGCCGCGCGCGGCCAACACCTCGGTATCCGGCAACGGCCCCGCATACGGCCGGCGCACTTCGGTCAGGGCCTGGCAGAAATCGGCGCGCCGCCAGGGCGCGACCCATTCGAGCAGGCTCGGCGAATGTTGGGCATCCGGACGCCGCCCGAGCAGCGCATAAGCCGCCTGATTCATCTGCGACACCCGGCCGTCGGACTCGCAGCGCAGCACCGCGACCGGGAGCTCATCGGCCGAAAGCAGGGATGCGCTGCGCTCCGCACCGGATGGCCGATCGCCGAACGCTTCGGCCGACAGTGCGGCGGCCGGGGACCGCGGCAGCATCCGGTATTCGGCGGTCCTTCGGCGCAGCAGCCAGGCCGCCGCATTGGCGATCAGCACGATCAGGGCGGCGGCGGCCAGTCCCCGGGGGGCGGCCGTCAGCAGCCGGACAGAGTGAGACACGGGTGTCAGCTTCAGCACGAACGCCCCCTTGGCATCCAGGGGCAGCTCGATCGGCGCCGGCCCGGCCTTCGGCAGCCAGCGGTCCAGCCGGCCGGCCGGAGAATCCGGGTAGCGGACGGTCACCAGCGTTCCGGCTCTTCCGTGAATTTCCAGGTCTGAAAACAGCCCGGCGCCGGCCGATGACGCCAGTACTTCCTGCAGCCGTTTCGGACTGCCCTTGCCGCCTTCCAGCCCGGCGGTCGCGATCCGGCGGATGCGCTCGGCGTGCCGCCCGGTTTCCCGCTCGCCATCGACGACGGCCAGCCATCCGGCGAGCAGCAGTGCCGCCGCGACGGCGATCAGCAGCGCAGCGTTCAGCGCGCGCCAGGTGAATTCGGGCTGTTGCGGCATCGCGGTGGCCTGTCGCCGGGACGTTCGAAGCGAGGCGGGAAATCGTCTAGATCGCCAGCGCCGGCCGGCCGGTATCGGACGTAAACAGCACGCCGAACACGCCGAGGTCCGCACCGCCGAGGTTGACGCCCAAAGCCTGCAGCAGCGGCGTCAGCACGGTGCCCAGCGCGAGGATGATCGGCCGCAGTACCGGAGTGATCAGCGCAACGACGCTGCTCAGCGTCGCCCCCAGCGGAAGACTGCCGACCGTCACCACGAACGTCAGATGGTCGGCCAGGCTGTTCAGCGCGTTGCCCAAGGCCTCGTCCAACGGCGTGCCGACAGTCCGGGTCTCCGGGAATGGTCCGCCGAATTCGGTGGAATGGGCGCCGCCGGTGATCGTCGTGGAGGCGCTGACGCCGATGGTCGCAGTAACCAGCCCCACCAGCGCGCGTACCGTGGCAACGTTGGCGGGGCCGGTGACATTGCCGTTGCCATCCAGCGCGCCGATTGCGAGCGTCGCGACGCCCGTCTGGCTGCCGACCGTGGCCAAACCGTTCGGGTTCGCCGGACTCGGGCAACTCAGAGCTTCCAGCCAGGCGCTGGTCGGCGCGACATCGACCGCCAGCGACAGATCGACCAGCCGGATGGTCGCCACCAGCGGAATGCCCAGGGTTCCGGGCAGCAATTGCAGCGTGACCCCGACCCGCGCCTGCGCGGTGCGCGCCTCGGTCTTCCAGTGGCCGGTATCGTCCTGCCCGGCGGGACCGATCGCGATCTGGGGCGGCTGGATCAGCCACAGTTTCAGCCCGATGTCGGTGACGTTCGGGATCGTCACACCCGTACTCAGATCCACCGCCGCGCTTCCCTTGGCGACTTCCGACCCCAGCACCAGCAGGTCCAGCGCATTCACCGCCGCGTTGGCGGCCGTCTCGGGGGCCTCCGTGGTGACCTTCAACAGATCGCCGAGCGTCAACTGCAAACCGCTGACGATGCCGAGCGCAAGATTGTTCAGGGTCGCCGCGACCGCCGTATTGCCCCGGGTGGTCAGCGCGGTCGCCATCAGCCGGAGCCAGTCGGCCATTCCGAGGCGGAGTTCGAGCAGTTCGTCGACGGTGCCGATGCCGTCGCGGGCCTCGATCAAATCCAGCAGCCTCAGGTCGGCGGCGGCGAGGCCCTGGTAGTCGGCCAGCCCGAGACTCACATTCGTGCCGAGCAGCCCGCTCAACAGCGTATTCAGCCCGCTGGTCGAGGTGTTCACGCGTGCCAGAAAACTGCCCGCGCTGATGCCGGCGATGGATTCCTCGCCGCCTTTCGCGACCGCGATCGCGGTCAACGGCACGGTGCCGCCCCACAGGCCGCCGGCGACCAGGCTGGCCGGCACGGTGTGTCGCGCGGTGACCTGCACCGCGGTCGCGACGTCTTCGGCCGTTTCGGCAAAGCGGCGGATGCCTTCCCCGTCGGCGTCGGCGCTGCCCAGTCTGACGCCGCCTTCGGTGATCAGGTTGCCGGTATAGCCGTTGCGTACCGCGCTGGTCTGTGCCGCCACAGCGGCATCGTCCTGCGAGCACAGTGCCTGGCTGGCATCCAGCGCCGCCAGATCGGCGATCTTCTGCAGTTCCCGCTGCTGCATCGCCAGCCGGCCGGTATCGACCGCCAGTGCCGTGAACAACACCATCAGCAGCAGGGTCAGCGCGACGAACAGACCGATCGCGCCGCGCTGCCGCCGGGAACCGAAACGGGACGGAGTCGGAAAGGATCGCATCGCTTCCTCAGCGACCGGTCATGCCGCCCCCGCCCCCACCGCCGCCTCCGCCGCCGAGACCGGAACCGCCGGACCCGCCCGACCCGCTGCTCCGGTTGTAGAAGCTGAACTGGCGCGGGATCGGGTAGCGAAAACTGTTCAGGTAGCGCCGATAGCTCAGCGTCGCGATCTTGCCCGGGATCGCATACTGCGATCCCGCGACGCGGCCCGAGCTCTGCAATTTCAACCAGAGTCCGGCTTCGGTATTCGCGGTGATCGAACCCCCCGCCAACCGGGGCGGATTCGGCTGCGGCCGGCCGAGTTCGCTCTGGGTCGGCGGGGTGTCCTCGTCCAGATCGTCGTATTCGTCGTCCTCGATTTCCGCCAGCGCCGGCAGTGCCACGAGGGCCAGCAACAAAATGAGTCTACGCATGGTTCACCGTCATCCGTCAGATGGTGCCGAATGGAGCCGTGGCGCCGGTCCGCGCAGGTGCTCGGCACGCTGCTCCAGGCGCTGCATGTCCTCGGGCGACAGGCCCGCCCGCGTCGCCAGCCGCTGCGCCGCGGCACGGTCCGGCTGCAGCAGCGTCAGCACGATCAGGTTTTCGATCGGCAGGCGATTGCCGCGGTCCAGCTGCGCGGCAGTCAGAAACTCCTCCCGGGCCAGGGAGCGCCGGCCTCGCAGCAGATAGACCATACCGAGATCGTTGTGCGCCTTGGCGCTGACCGGTCGTTCACGCACGGCCCGGCGCAGATACGCCTCGGCGGCCGCCATCTGTCCCCCTTCGGCCGCCAGCAGCCCGAGTCCGTGCAGGCCGTGACCCGCCATGCAGCCGCCGAGCAGCGATTGGTAGATCCGGGCCGCCTCGGTGCGGTGCTCGCGCGTGCCGCGCAGCGCCTCGGCGCGCAGGTAGTCGGTTTGCGGCGTCCTCGACGCGGTCCGCTCCAATTCGTCGAGATGGGCGATCGCCGCATAATTCTGCCCCTCCTCGACCATCTTGTGCACCAGTTCGAGATACATCCGCTGTTCCGGAGTCAATCGGCCGCCGCAATCTTCGGCCAGCGGCAGCACATCGCTCCGCTTCGACTCCGCCGCCGGTACCGGTTCGGTGACCGGCGGCGGCGGATCACCGGCCGCGAACAGGCTGCACCCGGCCAGTCCGAGCAGGCTGCAGACGGCAGCGAGCAGGCGTTCAGCCGGCGACATGCTGCAGTCCCCGGACGATCGAGATGAAGCCCGGAGCCGCCAGAATCACCATCAGTGCAGGGAACAGGAACAGCATCATCACGACGGTCATCTTCGCCGAGAGTTTGGAAACCTTCTCCTTCAACTCGGTGCGGGCGCGGTCTTCGATCAGGCCCGACAGTTCCGCCAGCGACTTCAGCACGTTTCCGCCCATGCGCCAGGTCTGCTCCAGCAGGATCGTCAGATCCGACAGCGCCGGCACATCCATCGCGTCCGCCATCGCCGGCATCGCAACCGCGATGTCCGCGCCGGCGTCCAACTGCGACAGCAGGTAATCCAGCTCGAAGGCCAGATCCGGCAGCAGTTCGCGCGTGTCGGCGACCAGCGAGCGCAGCGCCTGCTCGACGCTGAGCCCGGTCTCCAGCAACACGCGCAGCAGATAGACCAGCACCGGCGTCTGCTCGGCGACCCGGCGCTGCCGCGCCGCGGCGATTTGGGCCAATATACGCTTGGGCAGCAGATAAGTCGCGATGCAGGCCACTCCCAGCACCGACCAGTCCGCGGCGTCGATACCGCCGACGATGAAGGTATGGCTGGCGATGATGCCGGTCAGCAGCGGCAGCAGGGCCTGCAGTGCGTAGAAGATCGCGACGTCGTTTCGGCGCTTCCAGCCGGCGCGCGCCAGCAACCGCCGCACTTCGTCGCTGTCGGCGATCCGGCCCAGATCGATCAGGCGATTGCCCAACGCCTTCAGCCAGTTCGATCCGGCCTGCAGCGCGCCGCGCGCCTCACCGTCGCCGAACGCGTCGTCGAACCGCTTGCGTGCCGCGACCGCTCGCGGATCGAACCCGGTCCGCGCCAGCGCCCACAGCACCAGGCCGAACAGCGCGCCGGCCCCGGCCAGCGCCAGCAGCGGTTCCAACTGGGCGGGCAGGCTCATCGGACGCTCCACATCATGCGCCACAACAACAGCGCGCCGGCGACTTCCAGACCGACCGCCACCGCGATGATCACCGGACCGTTGGGATCCTTCTGCAGCGCATCGAAATAGGCGGGATTGGTCGCCATCATATAGCCCGCCATCAGCGGCGGGATCGCGCCCATGACCCAGGCCGTCAAACGCGTCTCGCCGGTCATCGCGCGCAGTTCGCGATCCGCCTGATCGCGCTGGCGGATCAGTAGCACGATGTTCTCCAGCATCGGCCGAATGCTGCCGCCGTAGCGCTGGTTGATGCGCAGCGCGAGCGTCAGCAAATGCAGCTCCCTGATCCCGTAGACCCTGGCGGTCTGTGCCAGCGCATCGGCCAGATCGCCGCCGAGCGCGTGCTGTGCCACCACCGCGCGCATCGTCTGCGACAGCAGCGGTGTGCCGTGCTCGATCGCCTGCAGCAGGGCATGATCGAAGCTGCGGCCGATACCGATGATCCGGATCAGGTGATCGATGAAACCGGGCAACTGCTGGACCAGGGCCCGGCGGGTCATCGCCGCGCGCCAGCGCAGATAGAGCAGAATGACGGCGCAGTAGGCCGCCAGCGCGAAGCCGAGGCCCCAGACGCTGTGGCTGGCGAGGCCGGCGGCGCCGGATGCGATGCCGAGCGTGACCAGCAGCAGCAACTGACCGGGCCGCTCGGCCATGTCCGCGCGCTGCAGCATCTGGCTCAGGAACTCCAGCACCGAGAAGCCGGCGGCTTCCGCTGGCGGCACCCGCAGCGGTCTGACCTCCACGTCCAGCCGATGCAGGATCGCCTTGCGGGCATCGATCCGCCGCCCGAGCCCCCACAGCAATGCAGCGGCCGCCGCCAGCAACAGGCCGGCGAGCGACGCCAGGAGCCATGGGTTAGCCATGGCCGCGTCGCGCCGGCGACGGCTCGCCGCCGGCCGGCGCTTGCAGATGGGCCAGTTTGTCCAGCCGGGGGCGGAGCCGCATCCGGGTATCGCTGCGATAAAGGCTGTGCATCACATAGTGGCCGTCGGCCACTTCCAGCACCTCTTCGATACCGAGCACCCGGCGCTGCCCGTTCCGCAACCGGCCGATCTGCGCGATCAGGTCCACCGACCCGGCGACCTGTTGCCGCAGCGTGTTCTCGCTGCCGGTGTAGCCGGCGAATCCCGCCAGCAGCTCCAGCCGGTTCAGCGCATCCTCGGGACTGTTGGCATGCAGCGTCGCCATCGAACCGTCATGGCCGGTGTTCATCGCCTGCAGCATGTCCAGCACTTCCCCTCCGCGGATCTCGCCCAGGATGATCCGGTCCGGCCGCATCCGCAGCGCGTTGCGGACCAGATCGCGCGCGGTGATCTGTCCGCTGCCTTCGATGTTGGGCGGGCGGGTCTCCAGCCGTACGACATGGGCATGAAGCAGACTCAGCTCGACGGCATCCTCGATCGTGATGATCCGCTCCTCGCCCGGAATGAAACTGCTCAGCACGTTCAGCAGCGTCGTCTTGCCGGCGCCGGTGGCGCCCACCACCAGCAGATTGCAGCGCGCCTCCACCGCCTCCCGCAGCAGCGCCAAGGTCTCCTCGTCGAACGTCTGGTAGACCAACAGATCCGCGGCGGTCAGCGGATCGCGCCGGAACTTGCGGATCGACAGGCACGGTCCCTCGATGGCCAGCGGCGGGACGATCGCGTTGACGCGGCTGCCGTCGGGCAGCCGCGCATCCACCATCGGACTGGACTCGTCGACGCGACGCCCGAGCGGCGCCAGGATGCGGCGAATCACCCTCAGCAGGTGGGCGGCGTCGATGAAACGCAGACCGGTCAGTTCCAGCCTGCCCTGGCGCTCCACATACACTTCGCACGGCCCGTTGACCAGGATGTCGTTGATCGTATCGTCCCGCAGCAGCGGCTCGATCGGCCCGTAGCCGGTGAGTTCGTCGATCAGCTCGCCGATCAGCGCTTCGGTCTCCCGCTGGTTCAGCGCGATCCGCAGGTCGCGAATGTACTGGCGCGTCTTGTCCCGGACGAATTGCTTCAATTCCTCGTCCTGATCCAGTTGCGGCAGGCTGTCGAACTGGTCGATCAGGTAGCGGTGGAGCCGGCCCTTCAGCGTCTGGAATTCCTCCGCCAGATGGGCCACGGGACGGATCGAGAGTTTCATCGGGTGAATCCCTCAGCGGCGTCGGAACCAGCGCGTGAAGTAGGCGATGCCGGACCGTGACGAATCGGAACTGCCGCAACAGGAACGGGCCAGTTGGTCCACGGTCTGGGTGTATTGGTCCTTCGGGGCGCACTCGAACAGCGTTTGCCCGCTGTTCTTCATCGCCAGCCGGATGTAACCGCTGGGCGGCAGCACGGCCCGCAGAGTAAGCCCCAGACGTTCGGCGATTTCGTCCGCGCTCGGCACCAGATTCGAACGATAGCGGTCCACGATCAGCTCCATCTTCTTGCCGAGACGGTTCTTCTGGAGGAAATCCAGCAACTTCCTGTTGGCGCGGCAGCTCGGCACGGTCTGTTCACACAACAGCAGGGTGTCGTCGGCGTGCGAGAGCACCAGTTGCAGAAACTGCGACCTGGGCAGACCGCCGAGGTTGATCACGAGGTAATTGTAGTAACCGCGCAAGACGTTCAGCAGCACCACCACGTCGTTGGCGGCGATGTCGTCCGCCGCCGCATCCTCGGGCATCGCGAGCACCGCGAGGCCGCTGGGGTGCCGGACGAAAGCGGTTTCGATCAACGCCTCATCGAAGCGCCGGGTGCTGCGCACCGCATCGATGAACGAGTAGGAGGCGCGTAGGCCCAGGAAGACCAGCGAATCGCCTTCCGGCACACCCAAATCGAGCAGCAGCGTTCTGGCATCGGGCGCGTGCCGGCGCAGACCGAGCGCCAGATGCAGCGCGAACAGCGCGCTGTCGGCATCGGGGCGGGCGCTGGCCACCGCGGTGATCCGGCCGCGCGGACGCTCGCCGACCGCGGCTGCGAGGGGCGATTTTTCCAGCGCCAACAACAGCCGCTTCTGCACTTCCTCGCGTGTCGATTCCCGGGTGATCAGGTCGCCGGCACCGGACCGCATCACGTCCAGCACCAGATCCGGGTCCAGCGTGTCGGCGAACGCCACGATCGGCAACAGCGGCTTGGCGCCATGCAGATCCTGGATGCGCGCGAGGCGCTCGTCGGCATCGTCCTTCGGCAGATGGACGACCACCAGCAGGGCGCCGGCCGAATCCACCAGTTGCAGGATGCGCTCCAGCGAGGAATGGTCGCACAGCACCGGCTCGGCCAGATCGTCGACCGCCTCCCTCAGCCACCGTGCCGCCCACTCGCTTTCGGTGACGAGCACGTAAGTTCTGGCCGGGGCGTCGGTCACCGCGAAAAGCCCTCCATCGCGCCGCGCGGACGGCGGGCTGGCCGTTGGTTGTGGAACAGGAAATCGGCGTAGTCCGGATCGGTGCGCCGGTACTCTTCGCCGGGCAGACGCGGCAGCGAGACATCCTTGCGCAGCGGATGGACGATGTGCGGCGTGACTACCATCAGCAGTTCCTTGTCGTCCTTCTGAAACCGTTTGGAACGAAAAAAGGCGCCGATGTACGGGATGTCGCCCAGCCACGGCAGCTTGTCTTCGTTGGCGATCGTGGACTCGCTGATCAGGCCGCTGATCACGAAGCTCTCGCCGTCGCCGAGTTCGATCGTGGTGTCGGTGCGCCGCACCCTGAGCCCCGGCACCCGCGTGCCGCCGCTCTGCACACCGATCGACTGATCCAGTTCGCTGACTTCCGGTGCGACCTTCATCGCGATGCGGTCGCGCGCCAGCAGCGTCGGCGTCAACATCAGCCGGACGCCGAATTCCTGGTACTGCACGCTGACCGCGCCGGACGTCGCCCCGCCCTGCACCACCGGCACCGGAAATTCCCCGCCGGCCAGGAAACTCGCGGTCTGCCCGCTCATCACCACCAGGCTGGGTTCGGCCAGCACGTACGCGTAGCCGTTCTGTTCCAGCAGGCTGACCGCGCTGAGCCAGCCCTGCTGGGAATTGCCGAACACCAGTTGGAACGCTTCGGCGAACGGCAGGAAACCGCCGGCACTTTGCAGCAGCAGGCTGGACACGGCGGAGCCCGCGGCCGAGGCGGTGGCGCCGCCCCCGGTTTCGACGCCGGACAACGTGCCGGGTGGCGCCACCGCGATCGTGGTGTTGGGCGAATGCTTGCCGAAAAAGAAGCCGGCTTCCATCAGCGCGGTCCGGTTGACCTCGACCACCTTGATGTCCGCCTGGATCTGCGTGCCGCCCAGCGCCACGGTGCTGGTATCCGCGGGGGCCGGGTCGTTCTTCTTGACCGGCACCCGGGCGTCGTGTTCGAACACCGTATCGAACCGGCCGGTGATCGGGCGTTCCGGAGGCGTCGTCGGCGATGCCGGAGCGACCCGGAGCAGCCAGCAGCGCTGGGGCCGGGAACGCGCATCGTGCCAGATCAGCAGGCTGGTCGAGCCGGGTTTGTTCGCGGTCACGATCACCTGGCGCCCGTCCGGCGTGACGCTGACATCCGCGATGTCCGGATTGCCGACCGCGACGCGGGCCGGCACGAAGGACAGCGGCATCACCTGCTGTCGGCCTTCCGTCAGCGGAATCACCGCCTCGTCGCCGCCGTCGCAGGACACGCCGTAATTCCCGACCGCCGGCGCGTTCGCGGCGCAAACCATCAATACCGCCAGCCCCGGCAAACGCCGACAGGCGCGCCGGATTTCGATCCAAAGCCTCACTGCAGTTCGATCTCCGTCAGCTTCGGGCCGCGGTAGAGCTCCACCACGCGGCCTTTCGGTTTGGCCGGCGGGGCACTCTTGGCCACCAGCGCCGCGAGGTCATCCAGCGTCACCGCGCGCGGACCGGCCGTCTCGGCGCTGCCGGTCGGTTGCAACGCGAGCCGCAGACTGCCGACCTGCTCGGCCAGCGTCAGCCGGGCGGCACCCGACGCATCGACCGCCACCACCGCGGTGCCGCGCCCTTTTCGCGACTTCGCCGCCTTGCCGGCCGCCGCCGTGGGAGTCCCGGGCGCCGGCGGCAAATCCTCGCCGTAGGCCAGCACCCGCACCGCCTGCAGCACGACCACGGCCTGTTCCTTCCGCGACTGCCGGTCGTCGCCGCGGAGATACGTGATCACGTCCACGCGATCGCCCGACTGCAGGAACCCGCCGACGCCGACGACTTCATCGACCTTCAGCGCGATCGCGCGCTCGCCCGGCGACAAGGCCTTGGCTAGCGCATTGCCGGGCGGGAAATGGGCGTGCAGCAGCGGCGTGCCGGCGGGAATCGCGGCGGCCGGGCGGCTGCCGACCGCCTCGCTGCGATCCTGGATCGCATCCGGCGGGACGTTTGCCAGCATCGACACGAGCACATCGGCCTCGCCGATGGTTTCGCCCGGCTGGATCGGCCGCACGGCGGTGACGACCGGATGCCGCGGCGCTTCGGTCGGCGCGGGCGGCGTTTTCGGCGCGCGGCCGAAGTTGAGCGCGATCGCGACCAGCATCAGCGATCCGATCAAGAGCCCCGCGGCCAGAATCTTCAGAAAGCGCGCGCTCATGAGTCGCTGCGATGGCGGCCAACGGCCGGTTGCGGCCGCTGCCGGCGCCCGATCCGGCCGCCCGCGGAGCGGCATGCGATGGCTCCGCCCGATCCTTTACTCGTTCCCGTCATTGCCGCCCGTCTGCGTGATCTTCGCCGCCGCCGCGCGCTGGCACCCGGCTCGAAGGCGGGCGGTTCACGGCGGCGCGCGGATTGGTGTGGCCGCCATACTATACCAGAGCCGGCCGCGCCGGGGCGCAGCATGCTGCCCAGCGGGTCCGTCCCGCTGCGCGGCGGCGACCGGAAAGACCAGCAAGTTGTTGACGGGGCTGATGAATGATGAGCGCGGGAATCGCGTCAGAGTTCCGCGACCGCCCTGACCACGAGCTG
>CAZXXC010000117.1:0-11879 GCA_964644665.1 uncultured Methylococcaceae bacterium | reverse complement strand
GGGCAAGCGGTGTTCGATGCACTGGATGAGCTGGAAGTGATCGCGACCGCGCTGGCAGCGAGGTTTCCCGGTCTGCAGATTCATTTCGATTTGGCGGAACTCCGCGGCTACCACTACCAGACCGGGGTGGTTTTTGCAGCGTTCGTGCCGGGGTACGGCCGCGAGATCGCCCGGGGCGGGCGCTACGACCGGATCGGGAGGGTATTCGGACATGCGCGTCCGGCCACCGGTTTCAGCGCCGACCTCCGCGTGCTGCTGCGACTTGGCACGGCGCACACGGAGGAATCGCCGCCGAGTGGCGCGATCTTCGCCCCGGCCGGTGGCGATCCGCAGCTCGAGGAAATGATCCGGGATCTGCGCGCCCAGGGGCGTGTGGTCATACAGGAGCTGCCCGGCCAATCGGCCAGTGCCGTCGACATGGGTTGCCTGCAGCAACTGGAAAGAGTAGAAGGGGCGTGGCAATTGACCACGGCTTCGGTCTGAATGACCGCAATCGCTTATCAGCAGAATGACGAGTTTCGGGAATGGGAAAGAATGTCGTTGTAATCGGCAGCCAATGGGGCGATGAAGGTAAAGGCAAACTGGTCGACCTGTTGACGGAACATGCGGATGCGGTCGTCCGTTTTCAGGGAGGGCACAATGCCGGTCATACCCTGGTGATCGAAGGGCAGAAGACCGTGCTGCATCTGATTCCTTCCGGCATCCTGCATCGAAAAGTGCAGTGCCTGATCGGCAACGGCGTGGTGGTCGCGCCGGACGCGCTGATTCGCGAGATCGAAGTGCTGGAGCAGGCGGGGGTTGCCGTGCGTGAACGGCTGCTGATCAGTCACGATTGCGCGCTGGTGCTGCCGCTTCACGTCGCTCTTGACACCGCCCGGGAGGCGGCGCGCGGCGACAAGGCGATCGGGACGACCGGGCGCGGTATCGGTCCCGCATACGAGGACAAAGTCGCCCGGCGCGGTCTGCGTGCCGGCGATCTGTTGCAGCCGGCGTCATTCGCCGAACGGCTTCGGGAACTGTCGGATTTTCACAATTTCGTGCTGACGCAATACTACCGACAGCCGGCTATCGATTACGCCGCGATGTTGGACAGTCTGCTGGCCTGGGGTGAAGTCATGGCACCGATGCTGGGCGATGTGGCCGATCGCCTCTATCGTCTGCAGGCGGAGGACAGCGACATATTGTTCGAGGGCGCGCAGGGCGCGATGCTCGACATCGACCACGGTACCTACCCGTTCGTCACCTCGTCGAGCACCACTGCCGGCGGCGCGGCTTGCGGTACCGGGGTGGGTCTGCTGGATTTCGATTACGTGCTCGGTATTACCAAGGCCTATTCCACTCGCGTCGGCAACGGTCCGTTTCCGACTGAGTTGTTCGATGCCGTGGGCGAGCATCTGTCGTCGCGCGGCGCCGAGTTCGGCGCGACGACCGGCCGGCGCCGCCGTTGCGGCTGGTTCGACGCGGTGCTGATGAGAAAATCGGCACGCCTGAACAGCCTGAGCGGCATGTGCCTGACGAAGTTGGATGTGCTGGACGGCCTGCCGCAAATCGGGATTTGCGTCGGTTACCGTCATGACGGCCGTGAAATCGACACGGTACCGCAAGGCGCCGACAACTACGGTCGCTGCGAGCCGGTCATTGAAACCCTGCCGGGCTGGTCGCAGTCCACGGCCGGAGCCAGGTCGCTGGATGAACTGCCCGGCGCCGCGCGCCGGTATATCGACCGCTTGGAAGAACTGGTGGGGGTGCCCGTGGACATCCTGTCGACCGGTCCGGATCGTCAGGAGACGATTTCGTTACGGAATCCGTTCGCGGAAAACTGAGCGGGTGGTGGTGCCGAGGAGAGGACTTGAACCTCCATGGGTCTCCCCACATGAACCTGAATCATGCGCGTCTACCAATTTCGCCACCTCGGCGTCTCTGCTGTGTGATCACAGTCGAGAAGCTGCGTACTTTAAGGATTCGGCAGCCGGATGTCAATCGTTGCGGATGGCGGTTTCGGTCGGTGGCGATGCGATCCGGAAGCCGTCGGCAGCCCTTCGGTACAGCGAGTAGGCTGACGGGTCCAGCGGCGCGACTCGGCAGCGCGCGCCACACGACTTTCGCTGCCGCTCCTCCCTCTCTCTTTTGGTCACTCAGTCGCAATGAATAACACCGTCCCGCCGAAACCCCGGACCTTCCGGGTCAAGGATCCGTTCGCCGATCGCGAAGCAGAGAAGTATGAACGTCCAATCCCGAGCCGGGAACTGATCCTCGAAGTGTTGCAGCAGCAGGGGCAGCCGCTGAAACTGGACGAAGTGGCGGAGCTTCTCGGCGTGACCGAGGAGGAGGACGTCGAATCGCTGAGGCGGCGGCTGCAGGCGATGGAGCGCGACGGCCAATTGCTGCGAAACCGCCGGGATCGCTACTGCCTGGTCAACCGCAAGGATTTGACGACCGGGCGGGTGTTGGGGCATGCCGACGGCTTCGGATTTCTCCGGCCCGACGGCGGCGGGGAGGATCTGTTTCTGTCACCGCGCGAAATGCGGGCATTGATGCCGAATGATCGGGTGGTGGTCAGCGTCACCGGCATTGACCGGCGCGGACGACGGGAAGCCTCCGTGGTCGAGGTGCTCGAGCGGAATACCAATCGTGTGGTCGGCCGTTTCTACACGGAACGCGGTATCGCGTTCGTGGTGCCGGAACAGAAGAGCATCACGCACGACATCCTGATTCCGGAATCGGCGATCGGAGACGCCCAACCCGGCCAGATCGTCGTGGCCGAGATCATCGAGCAGCCGAGCCAGCGTCGCGAGCCGATCGGCAAGATCATCGAGATTCTCGGTGAACACATGGCGCCCGGGATGGAGATCGAGGTTGCCATTCGCGCCTACGACATTCCGTATGAGTGGCCCGACGAAGTCTTGAACGAGATCGCCGACCTGCCGGCGCAGGTCGTGATCGACGAGCCGGACAGCCGCGTCGATCTCCGCGGCCTGCCGCTGGTGACCATCGACGGCGAGGACGCCAGGGATTTCGACGACGCGGTGTATTGCGAGCGTACCACCAAGGGCTGGAAGCTATATGTCGCAATCGCCGACGTGTCGCACTACGTGCGGCCCGGCACGGCGTTGGACGCGGAGGCGCGGCAACGCGGCAACTCGGTCTATTTCCCGCAGCGGGTCGTGCCGATGCTTCCCGAAGCGCTGTCCAACGGATTGTGCTCGCTGAACCCGGATGCGGACCGGCTCTGCATGGTGTGCGAGATCGTGGTCAGCGGAGACGGGTCGGTGATGCGCTCGAAATTCTACCGGGCGGTCATGCGGTCACGGGCGCGACTGACCTATACCCAGGTCGCCGCCATGCTGGTCGAGAACGACAAGGCCTTGCGCCGCACCCATCGGGCGCTGCTGCCGCACCTGGAAGAGCTGTTTGCGCTGTACAAGCGTCTGCGTTGGGAGCGCGAAGAACGCGGGGCCATCGATTTCGAGACCCGGGAGTCCCGTATCATTTTCGGGGAAGGCAAGAAGATCGAGCAGATCGTGCCGTCGGAACGCAACGATGCGCACCGGCTGATCGAGGAGTGCATGATTCTCGCGAACCAGTGCGCGGCCCGTCATCTGGCGCGGTACAAGGTGCCCCATCTGCTGCGTATCCACGACGGCCCGACACCGGAAAAGCTGACCGATCTGCGCTCCTTCCTGGGGGAGGTGGGGCTGGCGCTCGAAGGCGGTGACCAGCCGGAGCCGAAGCATTATTACCAGCTCTTGGAAAAGATCGCGGGTCGGCCGGACGAGCACCTGATTCAGACGGTGTTGCTGCGCTCACTGTCGCAGGCCGTCTACAGTCCGGAAAAGAAGGGGCACTTCGGCCTGGCCTTGTCCGCCTATACCCACTTCACGTCGCCGATCCGCCGATTTCCCGACTTGGTGATCCATCGCGCGTTGTTGCATGCGATCGAGGGCGGCAAACCGGGGGAATTCTTGTATTCGGCGAACGACCTGCTGCTGCTGGGCGAGCAGTGTTCCAACTCGGAACGCCGGGCCGATGAAGCGACCCGCAATGTCGTGAGCTGGTTGAAATGCGAGTACATGCTCGACAAGCTGGGACAGGAATTCGACGGGATCATTTCGGCGGTCACGTCGTTCGGTCTGTTCGTCGAACTGCGCGAGATCTTTGTCGAAGGACTGGTTCACATCTCCAGTCTGGATAAGGATTATTTCCATTTCGACCCGATCGGGCACCGACTGATCGGCGAGCGCAGCGGCGTGCGTTATCGGTTGGGCGATCCGGTCCGGGTGGTCGTCGGCCGGGTCGATCTGGATGAGCGCAAGATCGATCTGGAACTGGTAAAACTTCAGGAACGGCAGGCGGCACGCCCGAACAGGAAGCGCCGAAGACGATGAGTCGCGGGCGCCGGGTTTTCGGCCTGCATGCTGCGGAGACCGCCATCGAACACGGGGCCGAGAAGGTCGTTTCGGCATGGATCGCGGCCGCGCGAGGGGACGATCGATTGGCACGGCTCAGGCAGGCGCTGGCTGCCGCCGGAATTCCCTGCGAGGCGGTATCGAAAGCGCGTTTGAATGAACTTGCGGGCGGGGGCAATCACCAGGGCATCGTACTGGCGATGGATCTGCCGAAGGAACGGGACGAACACGACCTGTACGAGGCGATCACGGTGGCGGAGCCGCCGGCGGTGGTGCTGGTGCTGGACCAGGTACAGGACCCCCACAATTTGGGAGCATGTCTGCGTACTGCCGATGCCGCCGGCGTGATCGCGGTGGTGGTGCCGAAGGATCAGTCCGTCGGGCTGACGCCGACGGTCGCGAAAGTCGCCTGCGGAGCGGCCGAGACCGTGCCGGTTTATCGCGTGACCAATCTCGTGCGCTGCCTCGAGCGATTGAAGACCTGCGGGCTCTGGGTCGTGGGCGCGTCGGGCGAAGCCGACCGCAGCGTCTTCGAAGTCGACCTGACCGTTCCGCTGGCATTGGTGCTCGGTGCCGAGGGCAGAGGATTACGGCGGCTCACGCGGGACACCTGCGATTACACGATCCGCATTCCGATGTCGGGCAGGGTGGAAAGCCTGAACGTCTCGGTGGCGACCGGTGTCGTGCTTTATGAGCGATGGCGGCAATGCCGGGCTCAGTCATCGTCCTCGGGCAAATAGACCACGCCCGCCGCATGTGCGCCTCGATCGGACTCGATCTGCAGGCGGGCCTGCGACGGCTTGAAGCCCTGCCGGATCAGGTCGACGTTGACATACACCAGGGGTCCGATCAGCAACACTGCCAATCCTAGCAGATAAGCCCAACGCTTCAGCAGATGACCGAGCCGCATCCGCGGCCACAGCCACAGGTAGGTTTCGAGTAACATCATCGGTCGACTCGCTCCGGGGCCGTGACGGCCGTGGGTGGGTTGCGCCGGATGGCCGCAGGGCAGCGGCCCAGCAGGTTTTGCAGGCGCCACTTGTGACATCTGGTTTCCAGTCGAGGACACACCTCGCGCGGTGCCCGCTTCTGGGTAGCGTTTGCATTCGCCGGCGGCGATTCGTGAAGCCGATGCCGCGGGCGGCTGCTATCCCTGTTGATCGCGGCCCTCTGTCATTAGTCGCCGCAGTGACCGCCTAAGTTCCCGGTCGATCGGTGGCAATCCGCCGTTGCTTGGCTTTGGCCGGGTCCGGATCGCGCCCGCGCAGGGGTTCGGCGACGTTCGCCGTCGCGCGGGCTCAGTCGCCGGCCATCACCTTCGCGAGTGCGAAGATCTCCTCGGCGTCGAGGATCTGATCATGACGTTCGAACAGCCTGGCGATGCAGGCGCGGTGCAGCGCCAGTTTCAAGGTTCCGAAACCGATCGCCCCCCAGACGATCTTGTTGCCATAGGACTTGCCGCGATCCATCATGCTGGTGCCGCCGACACCGAGCGGTGGGGTGGCATTGGCGTCGGCGATCAGCTCGATGCTTTCGTTGTTCTGCCAATGGTGCGGCTCCAGCAGTTCCACTCCGGCCGCACCGGTTGCGAACACGATCCGGGCATCCGCCAGGGCCTGGCTGCGGGCGTCGTGATCCGGGGCCTCCAGCGCCACGAGATCGACGCCGAATCGCTGTTTCATCGCCTGGCAGGCCTGTTCCGCTCGGGCCAGGCTCCGGGAAGTCAAGCTCACCACAGCCCCTTCCTGCGCCAGCAGGACCGCTGCCCGTTGTCCGACCGGTCCCGTTCCGGCCAGGACCACGGCCTTCTTGCCCTGGAGCGCACCCCGCGCGGCCAGTTTGGCCACTCCGGCCGCTGCCGTGGTGTTGCTGCCGTTGCTGTCCAGCATCACCGAGACGCGGAAGTCGGCGAAAAATTTCCGTTTGACCGCCTTCAACAACTCCTGCCCGTCCGCCAGATTGCTGCCTCCAATGAAGATTGCGGTATTCTTCTTGTCTTTCGGTGCCCTGGTGAAGATGGCGCCTTCCACCAGGGGGCCGACTCGATCCGGGGTCAAACCTCCGTGTCCGATGACCTGGTCGGCACCGCCGTCGTAGCCAACGATGGTATCGAAGACCGACGGGTAGGAATCCGTGTCGAATTGGAGCAACAATTTCTTCATTGGTATTCGCCTTTTTGCTGAACGCTCGTCGTTCCACGGGACCGAAGTTTGCTGCCGTCCCGAGTCGGGCATCATACCGCGGTGCATCGCTCCCGGTAGAAGCAGGTGTGTTGCGAGTCAACGAGCCAACCGAGTTAACCGATCAAGTTCATGCGACGGAGTAAAGCCGGATGATCGAAAAGCGAGTCGACGATTTTCTTGACGAGTTGGCCAGCAAGGCACCGACCCCGGGGGGCGGCGGCGCTGCGGCAATCATGGGTGCCATGGGGGCCGCCTTGGTGAGCATGGTTTGTCATTTGACGCTGGGGAAGAAAGGGTATGAGGCGGTCGATGGCGAAATGCGCCAGGTCCTGCAACGCGCCGAACAGCTCAGAGCCGAACTGGCGGCAATGGTCAAAACCGATGCCGACGCGTTCGATCGGGTCATGAGCGCCTATCGCTTGCCGAAGGACACGGACGCGCAGAAGCAGGTACGCAGCGCGGCGATTCAGGAAGCGTTACGATCGGCCACCGATGTGCCCATGGCATGCGCGCGTTGCTGCGCCGAAGTCATCCGCTTGAGCAGAGATGCGGCGGAGCGCGGCAATCGCAACGTGGTCAGCGATGCCGGAGTCGCCGTGATGGGCGCTTACGCCGGATTGAAGAGCGCAGCGCTGAACGTCTACATCAATACCGGGCGCATCGATGACGCATCCTTCAGTCAGGCGCGGGTGGCCGAACTGGAAGGATTGCTGGGGGAGGGTGAATCCGCCGCCAAGGCCGTGTTCCTTGCCGTGAAGGACAAGCTTTAGCGCCGGAAGCCGCATGAGTTGATTGTCTGGTCCCATGCCGGAGCCACCGCTGTCGGAAAATTGGGCCAGCAAGCTGTTGATCCCTATGATCCCGATCGAGCACGCAGGACCGGAGCAGCGATGCCGAGGGAAGGGGATGAGGAAACTGATTATGATGAAGAGACCAACCCGATGTCCCAAGTCCCTGATGATCTTGATGGCCGTACTGGGTTCGGCCACGCCGCAGCCGAGTTCGGCCATCTCCTCCCAGCAATCCGCTCTCACAGCGGACCGCGCCCTCGATCGTGCATTGAGAGAGCTTGTCACGATGCCCGGGGGGCCTCCCGGTGTGTTGGCGGTCATCCAGCGCGGACGTTCACTCGCCGTGCATGCGTTCGGGGTCCGCGAGATCGGTTCGTCGCAGAAACCGGGCAAAACTGACGCCATGAGGGTCGCCAGTGTCGCGAAAGCATTCAGCGGAGCGGCCGCATTGGCGCTGGTGAACAGCGGCCTGCTGACGCTCGACGATAGCATCGGCCGGTGGCTGCCGGACCTCCCGTCCGCGTGGCATGCCGTCACCCTCCGCCAACTCCTCGACCACACCAGCGGACTGCCCGATTTCACACAGAGCGAGGCGTTTCGCGAGGCCGTGACGAAGTCCCTGAAGGTTGCACCTCCGCCGCCGGACCTGCTGGCGTTCGTCGCGAACGAACCGCTGAATTTCACGCCCGGAACCCAATACCGTTATTCGAATTCCGACAACATTGCGGTCGGGCTGATGATCGAGGCCGCAACCGGCACGTCCTACGAGGATGCGCTCCAGGCATGGGTGACGGAACCGCTCGGTCTCGGCAAGACCAACTTGCCGAGAGGGCCGGAACTGCCGGCTCCGTTCATCCATGGTTACGACTTCAACAACGATGGCGCGTCCGAGGATGTCAGCGAGATATTCGCCGCAGGTTGGGCGTGGGCCTCCGGGGGGGTCGTGTCGACCCCGGCCGATCTCAACCGGTTCATTCGCGGCTATGTCCGTGGCCTCCTGTTCGCCGGACGTGTCCGCGCCGAACAACGGCGTTGGATCTCGGGCGGAGGATCGGAACCGCCCGGACCGGGCCGGAACTCGGCGGGGCTCGGACTCTTCCGCTATCAGACCCGGTGCGGCACGGTGCTGGGGCACACCGGCAACACGTTCGGATTCACCCAGTTCGCCGCAGCTACGCCGAACGGAACGCGTTCCGTCACGGTGACGATGTCGCTTCAGCGGACCCAAAACAGCACCGGTTGGCAGCACGCCGTTTTCGAGGCGCTGCGCGCCGCCGAGGAAAAGGCCGTGTGCGCTGCCTTGGCCAGGGAGTAGACCCTTCCATGGCGTTCAGAACGGAACGGACCAACCGCCGCGGAGATCGCTCATGCCGGACATCACGTTGACGAAGGAAGATTAAAGAGCAAATCGTCCACAAGATTCAGCGGTGTTTCACTGAAACGCTGGAACACGAGATCGATCGCTTCGACGCGGAATTCTTGCTGGATTTCTTTGCAAAGGAGTTCGGCGCCTACTTCTACAACCGCGGACTGTCTGACGCACACGCAATTCTTGCTCGCAAACTGGACGAAATAGGTGACTGCATCTACGAACTTGACAAACCGACCGGGCTTCGCAAATAAGCGAGGTTGCGCGCCGGTCTCCGAGCCGCTACAGGCTCCCTGCCTTGGGTCCTAGGCGAATGCCTCCCCGGAAAACATCGATGGGGTCAGGCGGACGGCGATACGTAGTGCTACGCATTGACTACTACAGGGAGCTGGATGTACGGTGAGAAGCAGGACGATCGCAACGAAGCGAGGGTTGCTGTTGCAAGATGCCCGAGGGACAGGCACGGTTTGACTTGCCCTCGGTTTGATCGTGTAGACGACCTTCGCAACATTCACCCTGGAAAACTGTCGCCAGAGGGATTTCGATGGACGGAATGCGGGTTCAACATCATTCTGTGAGCACCGGCGGTCGCGGGGAGATCTTTTTCTCCCACACGATCAACTTGCCGAGACCCACGTCGGTCATTGCCGAGATTAACCTCTCGACGTTCGATACCGCCTCGGCTTCGTTTGGTACCCCGGTCGTTGCATATGGCGTGTTTACCCATTGCACCACCGATGGCAGCAACCCACCCCTCCCTCCTCAAGAGACATTTGCGCAGGGAACTCTTTCCGGCTCACCGATTCCGTTGCTGGTTCGAAACGGGTTGTCCAGTCTGACCTACGAAATCGATGTCATGAATGCAGCAGCGCATTTCATCATTAACGTTTACTTCTGGCCCTCCGTCATTCGCGGCTAGCCTGTCCGGGAGGAATTCCTAATGAGCAGCTGTGGCATTTCCGCGCAAGGCACCTTTCATTCTGTCGACCATGTCCAGGTGGTCGCCCTCTATGAACCGGATAGCGGACGCATCCGACTCGTGCACATGGTGACGAGCGTGGGCGGTGCGTCGCCCCCACCCGACGAGGAAGCCATTGCTGAAGCGAAAGCGCGCGCTCTTCGCCACAACCTGGATGTTGGCCGACTGGCCGTTGCGCTTTCGAATGATCCTGAACATGGCCGCTGCATGCACTGCATCGACACGGAAACGAAAGCTTTTGTACCAATTCCTGCGCCAGCACCAGCTAAATCTTCGCCGAGCCACTAGGTTCGCAATGGGTTGCTCAGATCGCGGTGGTTTTCTGTTCCACAAGCCCTACGCCCTATAGCCCCTGAGTCGTTTGCACATTGGCGACCGGCCGGCACAGCGAATCAAGGTTTAATCCTCTTCTGACCGGATGTTCCGCGGTATCCATAGTGTGAGGTCCCTGCGTCATGGCTCTCCGAGCTCGAACTCAGCGTTCTTGAATTTCAACACGTTGCAATTTTCCTTCACGGAGCGCTGCAAATCTGAGTTGAAGCCGGTCGCCGAATCGGCCTGAATCTCGACGGAAATCCGGACTTTCACGGCTGGCTGCGTCGTGAATTGCTGCAGCACTTCATCGACCAGGTCGGCAAACTGCTTCTTGGCCAGGATCGGATCGAGGTCGATGTTGCCGTAGAAGTGCCGCTTTTGTGGCGTCTGTTTCGGGGGTTCGGACGGCGGTGTCGGAACTGACCGGGATCGGATGATCCAGCGCCCATCGGTCTGCTGCTCCACCCATTGTTCGGCGCCGGCCACGGGATGATCGCGCATCCATAGCTCGGCCTCCTCTCGTGAAGCGAAGCGCTCCTTCTCAGGTTGATGCGGAGGCGGATCGGGCGGTGGCTCCTTGATCCGGTTGGCGTAGTCCCGTGCTACTCCCGGTTCGATCAGCAGGACGGTATCCAGGAAGATCGATGTCCGCTCGCCGAAATGGAAGCCCACGTAGCGGTCGTCTTCCTTGCCCTGAGCGAGACCGAAGAAGTCGCAGTCTTCCGCGCCGGCCTGCACGGCGCGATGAAAGACACCGTCGTTGAGCAACCGCGGCAGATAGAGTTGCTGGCAGGTCTGCTGCCAGACTGCCACCGCACTGACTTCCTGCAATCGTCCTTCCAGAACCAGTTGCTCAGCACGGCTTTGAGATGGATCGGCGCCCATTCGGTGATCAGCAGTTCGTTCTCCTTGAGCACCCGCTCGATTTCCTGGGTCAGGTTCGCAGAACCCGGATTGACCGGGAAGGCTTCCCACTGAATCTCGGACAGACCCTTGCCCGGTTTGGCGTCCTGAACCGGGGCCAGCAACCACTTGTAAGTCTCCCGCACCATGCGTCGTACGGTGTCGTTCGCTTCCTCCAGGCTCCTGCTCACCTGCCGCGCCTGGTACTGGTCGAGGTTCAGTTTGAGTTCCTTGATGTCCGCGACGATCGATTGCCAGGCCAGCATCGAGCGCACCAGATCACGCAGACGGGCCACGTTGTCGTAGTCGGGAGCGAGGGTCAACTGGTTCCGTGCCAAAGGCCGGCTCTCCAGCGGCGTGGTCGAAGGGTTCCATACGAAAGCGAAACTGACCCCCAGAAAAGCTTTCGGCTTTCGCTCTTAATCATGCCGCGGAAGTTGCTCTGTACCATACCCTTGGCGCTTCACCCGAGCCTCAGTTCACCCACAGATTCTTCTGAAGAGCCCAAAAAAAGCATCATCCTCGCAGCGCTGGTGTGCCCGATGGGCACCTATGAACGCCTGGACGAACGCAGTAATGCCGTCTGCGTCGGCACTCAGACCGGCGAGGTGCGGCGGACCGAGGGCACTCTGACCCGATGTCCCACCGGCATGGTCCCGCGGCTCACACCGGGCGGTGCTGCGTGCGTGGACCCGCGAACGGGACGTGCGGTCTACGACATCCGCCGGGAGTGCCCGAACGGGACTGCGCGGGTGCTGACGGTCGAGGGCGAGGTGTGTGAGTAGGGGCGTGGATTCCGGCCTGACATATCACCGGCATTTTCGCCACTTCGGCGGATTCGCCTAAGTTGTTGTTTTGATTGGTGGGCCATGTAGGATTCGAACCTACGACAAACGGATTAAGAGTCCGCTGCTCTACCAGCTGAGCTAATGG
>CAZXXC010000116.1:10533-11891 GCA_964644665.1 uncultured Methylococcaceae bacterium | reverse complement strand
GCGCAATGAAGATTGAAGTAACAATTGATTCAAATGCAAATATCAAATCAAAAAATGTCGGATATATGGAAGTAGATGAAGAAGAGTGGAATCTTTGTTCAGACGACGAAAAAAACGAACAAGTTCTTGACTTTATTTGGAACAACATGGGCGCTTATTGGAGTTACAAAGAAGTTTAATTGAATAGTGGAGAGTAGAACAATAGGCAGTTCTTTGGCCTTTGGAGCCAACCGTTGTAGGTTCGAATCCTACCTCTCCAACTTTGTTCGGGCCTGTAGCTCATGTGGTAGAGCCGCGCACCTTTAATGCGCTGGTAGTTGGTTCAACTCCAACCAGGCTCACAGTAGGTGAATATGCGCAAAATAATTTTCATCAGAAAGCCTTTAACGGGCAATATTATTTGCAATACAGACATAATATTTTTTAGGCTGCCGAATAACGAGCGCATAATTTTGCTTACTGTGGATGAATTTATTACAAACATTTATTCAAAAAGACATAAACTAAATCTTGAACTTTTTAACGTTTTTAATGCTGGTTTTTGCTGGTTTCTTTAGGCCTTGACGCGCCACATTTTTTCTGCTATAACAGTCATAAGGAGGCCCCACATGAACGACCTAAGTGCCCTTGGTTTAACAATTTCTTGTTTCTTTTTGACAATAATTATGTTGGCTCTGACGACCAATGATTTATATAAAATTTATCATGGATATGAACATCTCAGAAATAGATATGTTTTCCTTTTTGTGCTTTTCGGCATTCTTTCCATTTTGATGTTTATGGGGTTTGTATATTTTTTGAATATTTTGATTTAAAGGGAGTGCGATGAAAACTATTTGGTTTTTATTTATTCGCAAAAAGGGCCAATTTTTCTTTTGCTGCCCGGATAAAATTAACATTTTGAAGGCAGAACCAGCCGTGGTTGAGCCTTATACTCAAAATGCCAGAGAAAATGGGAAGAAGTTTGAGCCAATTTTAACTCATGAATTTTGGAAATTTTTATGAATAATAGTTCATTTTATCACACTTTTTACAAGTTAGCCTGGATAAAAAACAAAATAAATGTGACAATGATATATTTTCACAAAGGAAAAGTTTGTCTTTTTAATGGCGATGCGCAAGATGAGCTTGAGGAACTTTTTAAAAAAGAAAATTTATATGCGCGACCTTTGATAAACTTGGCTATTAAAAACAGATGGATCTATTTATGATTGGAAAACATTTTTATTTTGTCTATGCCAAGCCGCACAAATTTCATCGCCCGGATTCCGTTAGTTTGTTTTTTATGCATTGCGGCATCGTTGAATATTTCTCTGGCACAAGGGGTGACCTTCGCCGTTTGGCCGAAAAAAAAGCAA
>CAZXXC010000116.1:1516-10433 GCA_964644665.1 uncultured Methylococcaceae bacterium | reverse complement strand
ATTAATTCTTTTAGTCTTGGTGCCGGTGGCTTTTTTCTTGTTTTCGGGCGATGAAAATTCGCGCAAAGATGATCGAGATGATTTTTAACAACGAATTGGGCTTGACACGAGCCTTTTCCTCTGCTATTCTAACAACTGTGGAAGTAGAGGGCAGATGATGCACCTAAGTTTTATATTTTTGGCCCCTGTAGCTCAGTTGGAGGAGCAAATTCCTTCTAAGAATGAGGTCGGCAGTTCGATCCTGTCCAGGGGCGCTGATTTTTATTTTTTTTGCCCGGGTGGCGGAACAGGTAGACGCAGGGGTCTTAAAAACCCCCGACGTAAGTCGTGCCAGTTCGATCCTGGCCTCGGGCACTAATAAAAATAGATTAAAATGAGGTCTTTTCATGTCTATTTGGTTCACCTCTGATCAACATTTTTACCACAAAAGAATTATTGAAATTTGTGATAGGCCGTTTGTAAATGAGGAACAAATGAGGGCCGAACTAATAAAAAGACATAATCAAACAGTTAAAAAAAGTGATAAGGTTTTTTTCTTGGGCGATTTTATGTTCGGCAAAGACAAACAAAATTTAGAGATGATTGTGAAGTCACTAAATGGCCACAAAACCTTAATTCTTGGCAATCATGATGATTTAAAGGTTAAAGATTATTATGCTGCCGGATTTGACTTTGTAAGCAAGTATCCAGTTATTATTAATAAATATTATATGTTGTCTCATGCGCCGCTTTTTTTAACGCCCGCAATGCCATATTACAATGTTTTTGGACACGTTCACAACGACATGCGATACGAGACCGAAACGTCACATAGTTTGTGTGTTTGTGTAGAGCGGCACGATTATCGGCCGTGTAAAGTGAAAGGCTTGTGAAATGACTTATTATTTTGTCTTTAGTGCCGCATGGCTACTTTCCTTGTTAAATCTTATTTTCATTTTTATTTTGTTATGGTTTTGTATAGAAAGTCGAGCCGAGACAAAAACCAAGATTCGATGGTCATTTTTGTGGTTGGTTTCGTTTGCGATTAATGTATTTTTAATTTGCGCGCTATATTTGGGAGTTGTTTGTGAGACATATAGGTGTTATCTGAAATGAAAAGTTTCCAATATCCGCCAACTATTTTTGTCTCTGGTTTTGGGTTGGAAAATCTTCTTTTTATAACAACAAAACCTATTCGTGTATTTTTATCAAAAAACAACGGCTCTATAGAAGGTCCTTATTATGAACTTGATAAAAATGAATGGTTTTTTAGGTGTGATTCGTGCCTAAATAACAGAAATTTTATTGTTAGCTACGAAAACGGCTTAACAGAAGACAACTTTTATTTTTTAACTTCGAATTTTTTATATTACATTAATGAACCATGGCTTATCAAAAAGCCTTTGTCAAAAACCTGGACATGTTTATAGCGCTTTGGTGGTGTTAAATGCTTGTTAAAAACAACATATATCTTGGCGATTGTTTAGATATTATGAAAGAGGTTGACGACAAGTCTATTGATCTTATTCTTACTGATCCGCCATATGGAGCCACCGCCCAAAAATGGGACGCAATTATTCCTTTTGCGCCCATGTGGGAGCAATATGAAAGGATTATTAAAGATGATGGCATTATTTGTATTTTTGGGACGCAGCCCTTTTTTAGTGCCCTTGTCGCCAGTAATTTTCCACTTTTTCGCCATAGTATGATTTGGAAAAAAGATGGCCCAACTGGATTTTTAAACGCAAATTATAAGCCATTATCAATATATGAGGAGATTGCCGTTTTTTCTCGTGGGACTGTTGGTTCTATTTCAAAAAATCCAATTAAGTATAACCCACAAGGAATAGTTGCAGTAAACAAAACCAAAAAGAATAATCCCAACTCAAAATGGCGCAAGAATAAAGGATATGCAGAAACCGGAAATATATTAAATAGCGATAAAGAATATGAACAAAAATATACAAATTATCCGACAAATATTCTTGAGTTTGCGCGCGACAAAAACTGTTTACACACCACTCAAAAACCAGTGGCTCTTTGTGAGTATTTAATTCAAACTTTTTCTGATCCAGGCGATTTAGTGCTTGACTCTTGTGCTGGATCTGGTACAACTGGGGTGGCGGCCTTGAATGTTGGTCGCGATTTTTTGCTTATTGAAAAAGATGACAAATACTTTGAAATGGCCAAGGAACGAATTAACGAGGCAAAAAATGGAAAATGATTTTGTAGAATTTTGTCGTCAAAACAAGAAAAAAATATTAAAAACCATTGAAAAGGCTGCAAGAAGTATTCCTCCAATTTTATGCTCAACAGACTATAGATTTGATATTAGCGGGCTTGTTTGTTGCGCCTTTGAAAGTGCATTTAAAAAAGATGTTTTTCTTTCGTTGGCTGGCTGCGAGTATGATTTATTGTTTAACAAAAATATTAGAATTTCTGTAAAAATTTTACAAAGCTCTTTTCAAAAGGAAAAAACAAGAGGACAAGGCCTTACAAAGCCGCCATACATCATTCTAAGAAATTGTCTCGGAGAGGTAAACGATTCAAAAGCAGAATTTGACATTGATTATTTGCTTGTGATTCAGCGTGGGCTTGAAAAAGATGGAATTACATCGATTGGATTTGGTGTTGTTTCGAGAGAAAATTTTGACGAAATGTCATTTGAATATTCGAGCGACCAAATAAAAATCAACATTGAGAATGAGCAATATAATTTTTTTAGTGGCCTTAAAACTATTTCTTTAGAAAAGTCAGACGAATTAAAAGAAAGTCAAAACAGAAAAGTTGTTGAACTCAAAAAGCAATATTTTAAAAAATTAATTGATTTTTGCAATCAACAGTAGGTAACTCATGCCACATTTTTTTAAGACCTTTGGATTTTGGTTTTTTATGATTTTTTGCCTTTATTGTTTCTCTTGGTGTTCAGAGGAGGCCGACAATCTTGACAAATGCGGAAATGGCGAATTAGATGACGGTGAACAATGTGATGAAAACATTGTCCCAAAAAATTGTTACATGCTTTATTACAGTTATGGCACTCTTCGTTGCAACGATGACTGTACATACAATGTGAGCGACTGCCGATGATCTCAAAATCTGCACAATCTATTTTATGTAGCCTTGGTTTTAAATTTAGAAAACTGGGGGAGAAGTTTAAAGATCGGTATGAGGTTGTTTATCGAGCGCCATTTGATTGGCACGTATTATATAATGATTTTGACATAAACAAGCCCGCCAAAAAAGAAGAGTATAATGAAAGTCCTTATGCAAAAACGGTTTGTCATTATTTTACAGAACAAAACGAGGCAGAATTTTATAACGCTGTTATAAACGATATAAAAAAATATATTACAGTTTTAAATGCTGTTATTCAACGGCTAGAAGAAGAAAAAGATGGAAAACACAATCAAGAACATTAAAAAATTTGAAAATCCATTTTTTTGGTTTGCAACTAATGGGGAAGTGTTGGCCGCCGAAAAAGGTGTTCCGATGGATTTCTCGGAATACAATTGGATGAAAATTTGGGTTGATTTTATGCGCGATTCAGGCTATGATGTAGATGGGTGGAAGCTTTATTGTGGCAGTTCCACCTACGCTGTCTGCGTTGATGCGGAAACGACTAGGATCGAAAAATTATGAATGGCTTTCCAGTGCATAAATGGACAAACAAAGACTTGTGGACAGAGCTTAATCTGTGTAACAACGAAGCAAAGGAAAGAGAAAGCATTTGCCAAAAGCACGGATGCATTTATTCTGGAGTGGAAAACGATATTTTTTATGTATTCCCAGTTAATTTGTATCTGGACGATTTAAGAAGACCCCCTAGAAATTGGTTTATTGTAGATAATGTTCATGATGCCATTTTTGTTATTAAAAATTTTAACACAATAGAAATGATTAGTCTTGATCATGATTTGGGGGACGACAAAAACATTGGTACTGGCTATGATGTTCTTTTATATATTGAACAAGCTGTCTTTGATGGTGCTATAAAGAATGTGCCCAAAATTTTGATACATACGGCAAATATATCTGCAAAAGAAAAAATGGAGCGCGCCGTCCATGCGATTCAAAAACAAGCAAACTGAGATGATTTTTTATCTTGGGCTTAAATCTAATGGTAGTTTTTATGGAGTAGAATTTTTTTCATATCTAGAGGATTTTTTAGGTTCAGAAGCTCATCATCTTCCCAAAGCCCAATATAATTTTTATTTTCTGAAACATAAAGAAGGCGTTTTTGTTGTTTCCGCCACTACGGCAAGATTACGCGCGCTTAAAATTATTGATGCAAACTTCATATCCCAGGATTTAATCAATCTTTATGGCCACATTATAAAGCTTGATAAAAATTCTTATGGAGGAGTTTATAAAATTTATAATCGATGGGAGAGCCTATAAGTTCTAACCGGCGCTTTTTGGGGCGCAGAAAGTGGTGTATTATGTGTGATAAAAATGATGTTATTGACAGGCTTATGGCGCAAAACAACAACAAGTGGAAGAAGGTTTTGTCGATTCTTGTTGATAAAATTGAGGAATATGAAAAGTTAATTGAAGAGCACGAGCAAAAAATTCAAGAGCAGAAGAAGGAAATTTTCAGACTCGAAGAAGAAAAGGCGGCGCTTTTGCCAAAAAACAGGCTTTGGTTAAAGGGCCTTATGCACGAAATGGCCATTGAGGCGCACATTGAAGAAGTAAAGCTTTCGCGCCGCAGCATTCCCATGCCGGACTTCCCACAAGAGGACGAGGAGCAGTAGAATGTCAAAAGAAACCCACGAAATGATTGTTGGTTATATTAGGGGTGCTATCAACGAAGCAATTTCTAGAATTGAATATGCCAAAAATCGCACAACAATTAAAAAAGATGATGTTGACACAGAGCTTATTAACGAGTTTTTAAAAAGGCTCGCGGAGCTGAAAAATGACCCAAAAATTTCTGAGAATTAAAAATGGATTCTGGTTGAGTCTAGAAAAGTTGGTTGGAATCGAAATGAATGACGAAAGAAAAGAAATTGAATTTTTTTATGTTGGTGGCTCTTTTCGCTTTAAATCATACGAGCTTGATTTAGAACAAATTTTCAAAAATCTAGAAGAAATTGACGTAAGAAAGGTGGAAAAAAATGAGCAACTACTTTGAAAAAAAGATGGAACTTAGAGAGTACATGAAAGACATGGACAAGCTTTCTGAACTGATCCACTTTTTATATATGGTGGATGTAATGGGCGTTCAAAACCCACCAGAAGAAGAAAAAAAGAAGTTTTCATATATTTCTCTCTATCTTACATCCAAATACAAAACAGAAAATTCGATGGAAATTCATGAGAAAATTATTGAAAAAGCCGGTACGTTAAAAACACAGATCGATCTAATTGAAAAATCTTTTGAAAACTAAACTTTTCGCTTGATTTCGCGCCAAATTTCCACTACAATAAAACGCAGGTGGTGCGATATGGCGCAAAAATTTGCCACATTTCTTGAAGCTCTTTTTGTAATTCTTTTGGTAGTTTGGATAGGCGCGGCATTACACTCGTCTTTGGCCCGCAGAATTAGGCCGCAAAAAATTATGTGCGACCCAACAAGCACTCTTGAACACGGATGTAAAAATATTTTTAAAGGACGGCAAAATGTGGCGGAGAAATAGAAAATATATAACAATTGAATTTAAAGGAGAAAATGAAGAAATAGAAGAAGAGTACAGAGTGGAAGTTACTTGTGACGAATGTGGACACGATTTATGTGACGCAACTGTTGGTGTAAGTAACCGCCAAAAAGAAATAACAATAGAGGTCAAAAAGTGTCAAAATTGTGCCGAAACCGAGGCGCAAAGGCTTCATGATGAAACAGAAGCAATGCTAGAAGAGATTAAAAGCCGCATTATTGAAAATAGGTTATAATATGCATGGTTTTCGCGTAATATTCAAATGTGCAACTTGTGGTGAGCCATTAGATATTGATTTTTCAAAGGGCGATATGAATTATCATAACGGCGAAACGGTCTTTTTTGTCAAAGGCTGTGAACGATGTACAGACGAATTTAAAAAAGAAATCGAGGAAATAAAAGAAGATAATGAAAACCTTGGCGACGTAATTAAAGAGCTAGAGCAGAATTATTTGGAGAACGCGCGATGAATGTGGCCTTAGGAAAAGGTGGACATTATTATTTAGACAAAAGATATAAGGTTATTTCGCAGCCATCCAAAGTTTTTACTGGGCTGGTTGCAGTAAATATGTTCGATACAAGGACAAAAAAATACATATTTAGAAAAAACTTTTGTGGCATTTTTACACGAGAGATGGGCGAATTTTCGTTTCTTTGGGGCGAAATTGTGGAAGAAAAACATTATAAATTTTACGTAAAAAGTGGGCGGGCATTTTTCCTGCTTGAGAATACAATTTAAGGGGGTGGACAGATGAAAAGATCTGAATTTTTAAAATATGATCAAAAACATGGCGTAAAAAAGTCTGCAATAATTGATTACTATCCAGAAGGTTCGGGCGTTTGTTATTGGGTCGTTGATAGGGGTGAATTCAAATATGACGGCACCATTGAGCAATTTGAGGCCCTGCTTTTTGATGATGACGACTCTGTAGCACCAGAACAAACCAAGACGGCAATGACAAATTCCGAAAAGCAGGTTGTACTTACTGTGCTGCAATGGACACTAAAAAACTTCTCAATGACAAACATTGAGTCTGCAATTGCCCGCCTCGAAGAAGCACGCGAATATTACGGCACAATGGAACAGTTTGAAGCGGAGTTTTTTGAACAAGGAAGGTAAATCATGATGTATTTTTTTTGTGGTCTTTTTGTTTGGATCATTTCAATCATTTGCGGCGCTATTGTTCATGGTGCGAGAGGCAATTCTGAAGTTGGGGTCATTTTGACTCTGCTTCTTGGCCCTCTGGGCTATTTTATGGCCTTTGGGTGGCGAGACCAACGCAACCTCGTCAAGAACACGCCACAGGCAAAAAACGACGCCATAGCACGCAATCCATTCGCGCCAGTTCCTTTAGATCACATGCATGATGGCCTGCAATATAGAACACGAAACGCATCCGTCGTGGCCACAAAAATCAATGACGGAACGGTTCATTTTCTTATGGCGACCCAAAATGGTAACGCATTTATTCAACATCAGCCAATCTTCGGATCGCTTCAGAATAGTGGCATTGAGCCTATTGACAAAGAAATTGCACAGGCTTTGCTTGAAAGTGGCGAGTGGAAATTGGCCAAATAAACAATTGCGCGAGGACGGCCGCTGGCGAAAACGTTGACAACTTGCCCGAAATTTATGTGGTCGGCCACAACATTTACAAAAAGGCCTAATTAAAGTTTGGGGCGAAGAGCCCAGAAAGGTGGCCAAAATGACAAAAAATTTTCCAAACATTTTTTACAAAACACAAGAGGAGGTAGATCTGCATTCGCGCGCCTTTATTGATTTTTGCATTGTTAAAAGCGGCCCTGTAGATTTTAATGGACGACAAATTTTGCAAGACGACCTTCCGAGCTTGACTAGTGATGAACTGGAGGCGCTGGAAAAGCAGTTGCAGCCAATTTATAAAAAGATTATTAGTTCGCCCGAATTCGACAAAAAGACCGACGATTTGGCTTGACATGCGCCATTTTGCGCGCTATATTCACTGAGTAAGTGAGGAGCGATGCAGATCCTGACCTTTAAAATTCGCCACAACAATCCTAATCTTCGCCCCATTTTGGACGAAGCCAAGCATGTGGCGCAATTTGGCATCGACAATCATGGCGTGTTAAAAAACAACACTTCAAAATATTTTCCAACATCTGACAAAAATGCGGTGGCTGTGGCCGCTCTTTGGGCCGAACTTAACGAAAAACGCAAAGAAAAAGGGCTCCATGAAATCGCCCCTGCGCGTCCCGTTTGGTCCATTCCCGCCATTATTTCGAATGCCGTCATGAAAAAGTATCTCAAGAACAAAAAGGCAAAAAATGTACGAAATGTTAAGTTGACTATCAATGGCCAAAACAATTTCAAATATGACGCCGAAAAAAAGGAGGTATATGTGCCATGTATCAAGACACATCTTAATTTGCAATATTTGCCGCAATTTGACAAAGTGAATCAGATTGAATGCGGGCCAGAGTTTGCATACGTAAGTGTTTCTATTGTTGCTGCTCCCAAGTTTGAGCCAAAAACAGTTCTTGGCGTAGATCGAAATGCCAAGGGCCACTTTATGGTTGCAGGGCTTGTGGAGATCGGGCCGGAACTTAAATTAGGCACCGTTTTTAAAGCGGGCCGCGAAGCCACCCACCAACGAACGAAATACAAAAAGTTACGTGGAAAAATGCAGGCCTCTAAAAATTTCAAAATGCTGAAAAAAGTGTCGGGGCGCGAACATCGGAAGTTGCACGACTTGGCACATAAAATTTCAAAGCATTTGATAGATTTGGCCGTCAAGCATCAATCTGTAATCGTGTTGGAAAAACTAGACGGAATCCGAACGCGCACAAATAAGAAAAATAAGTACGATAAAAAGACCCGAGGCATGGTCAATAGTTGGGCCTTCTACCAATTTCAAACGTTCTTAGAATACAAGGCCAACTTGGCGGGCGTTCAGGTCGTATACGTGGACCCGGCATACACATCACAAGATTGTTCAAAATGCGGCACCAGGAACGAAGTAAAAGGTAAAAAATATGAGTGTTCCCATTGTGGACACCAAGACCATCGTGACGTAAATGCGGCATTCAATATCGCGTTACGTTACTTGTCTGGTCATGCTGCCTATGTGAGCAGTATGACGGCACCGACTGTCTGTGCCGAAGGGGACTTTTTCACGAATGCCGAAAATGAATCCCAAATGTACAACAACATTGCCACAACTGCCGAGGAGGAGCTTCGATCTATTTTTTGTCAAAAAGCAACCGTCGCAGTGGCCAAAACTGTGGTTGTGCAATGACAG
>CAZXXC010000116.1:0-1416 GCA_964644665.1 uncultured Methylococcaceae bacterium | reverse complement strand
GTCGCAGTGGCCAAAACTGTGGTTGTGCAATGACAGCCCCCAATCTTGCGCTATAACAACTAGAGAAGGAGTCCCGCATGACGACCATCAAAGTCGGCCAACACGTAGAAACTCTTAGCGGAACATTTGGGGTAATTAGAAAAATTTTTGCTAGCGGTTCACACTTTGTTTTACAAATAAATTCAACAGATCTCCTTGTGTTGAGTGTATTAGAAATTAAAAAAGTTTTCAATTTGTTGGAAAATTACACAGTAAAATGGGACAAACGCCATGGACTTTGATTCTGCAATTGAAAAAAATCTTATCAAAATGGTTTTCGGCGCTCTTCGCCACTATAAAAAGCACCAAATTAAAAACGTGTTTCCAAATGTTGACTGGAACCCGAACTTTCAAGTGGTTGTTTTTATGAACGACACTTATAATCTCTTCAATCCGCGCACTAAAAGACTAGTTTTTTCGGCACCACTTAAACAAAGTTATTATGTTCGCGTGGAGTTTAATAATACGATTATGGTAATAATGAATGTATATGGACGATATGTTGGATGTAAGCAATTTTTTAAATATTCGCAGCACGGAAACCTTTTAAATGAGAACGCACTATAATGTCCAAAATTTCTGAATGTTTTGACGTTATAGAAGAGCTTTTACCAAACATTTATTCTGTCTCTACGATGGACCGTGGTTTTAGGTTCTTTTTAGTGCGGCTGGAAAGAAAAGATGGCAAATATGAGCAAAATGTTTTTAATTTTTTTAAAAAAGAGCTAGTTTTCAAAAAATCTTTCAAAACTTCAGTCAGCAATTTACTTATGTTTCATTTTCGTTATAACGAGCTTATATTAGCAAAACGAAACACGCAAAGTCAGATTGAACTTTTTACTTTTACTGGCATTCCAATTTTGGAGAATGCGCTATGACATCCGACTATGATAATTGGCTTGTAAAAGGTCGTTTGGAATGGATAAAAATACACTACCCATATGATGACGTATTTGTGGTTCCTGGCAGCATAAGTCTTTTTTGTGTTTCAAAATTTTTAGACCATAGTCAAGAAACAAATATTTTTGATTTTGACAACAGTAAGTTAGTTTTTAATAAGTGGTTTAAAACTTGTGAATCCAGGTGGACATATTTGTTTTTTGATAATCATTTTTTCGAGACAAGAATCGAAAGAAACATTTATAAAAATGGAATTTATCTCTTTTATACTTATACGGGCCGCCTTCTGGTGGAGAACGCATTATGAAAGGTTATTTTCTACCTCAAAGAATAGAATGGATTAGACAAAATTTATTATACCAAGCTGTATTAGCTTTTCATAATTCTGATTGTTTTTTTATTGTTATTTATTACGAGAATGGTATAGAAAAAGTTAACATTTATGATTATATGAAAAGACGTTTTATATTTCAACAT
>CAZXXC010000115.1:0-11897 GCA_964644665.1 uncultured Methylococcaceae bacterium | reverse complement strand
TCAATAGCGTTCACCGACCAGCCTTACGACCCGGACTGGACGCCCGGCGACTGAGTGCCACGAGCCGCCCGCCCCTGTCGGTCTGATGCGCTGCCCGGAATCGTCGCGAACCAATCCGGGCAGCGGAATCCATCTTACCCAGCGCCGCCTCCGCTTGCGGCGAGCTTTCGATGCATTGCAGCCAGCTTCAGGTTCGCATCCGCGGCTTGCTGATAAATGCGCATCAGCGCCTCGCAATGCTCCTCGAAGTTGTAAATGTCTTTGCCGTACATGTAGCTCTTCTGCCGATACTGCTCCAACAATTGCTGGTGTTCGGCGACCTTCGCCTGCGCTTCCGCCGCGGCTTCCTGATAATGCTGCGCCAAGGCCAGGTGGTCGGCATTGGTCGAAGCGGATTGAACGGCTTTCGTCATATCCATCGAATGGGGATTCCTTGCGCTGCATGCATTCAGCGCAAGCGTGCAGAACAGAACGATGAACGACAGACTGTACTTCTTCATGATGAGGCCTCAAGTTGGATGAAGTGCTTCGACTCGGCCATTTCCGTTGCAACGGCATGCGTCCGTCGGAACAATGATCCCGCGAAGGTGAAAGCACCGCCCGCCGCGACGACCGCGCATCATCACTCCGACGCCTGAGCAAAGGCCGCCGCCCGGGAATCACTCCCGTGCCAGAAAGGGCCAAGAGCAATCTGGAATAACCGATGCTTTTCGTCAAGGTTATCTGACTTGACAGATTGTTTTTTCTTGACACCCCACATAGGCTTATTGACAATCCCGATCCGGTATTTTACCGACCCGCAACACGGTGTTACAGAACTATTGGCTCAACGACTTTGGATGAGGTCCATTATGGTGCACATCGCGTTGCAGGGTTATTCGGATCGGCGCGAATGCGCCGCTCCGGGATGGAAAAATTTGGCGGTTTTGACATTTACCGTCGTGCTCAGTCCGGTTGTTCTTTTTTCCTATTCAGGGTGCGCTGCAGCGGATGCGGCTCCCTTCGCTGCAGGCAACGATCGTTGCCTGGCGAACCTGTCCGTTCCGACGCCGATATCGCCTGCCATCCGGGTCGTGCAACTGGTCAACTGTTCCGGTGAAACCCTGCTGGGAGCCGCGAACGCGGCCGGCTCCTCCGGTCAGCCGCTCACTTCGGTTCTGCCGCGAGAAGGAACCTGGGTGATGAAACCGTTCGGTTCACCCAACAACGGCAACGTCCTGACCATCGACATCCCGCCGGCCTGGGCCGCCAACGTGAAGGAGGGCAGTATCGCCCCGAATATCTGGGCACGAACCGGCTGCCGATACGACATCGCGTCCGACAAGGCACAGTGCGAAACCGGGGGTGCCGGCGGCGTCTACGACATCAGCAAGGCGAAACTCGGGCCGCCGGGCGGCACCACGATTACCGAGTGGACTTTCTACCAAAAGTCAACCGCGACAAACGGCGCGACCTATTACAAGGACAATTTCGACATCAGCGCGGTCAACGGCGTGAGCCTTACCGTGGATATCCAATCCGTCGGCGGCGATGCCGAGGACCCCGGAGACTCCAACAACCCGTTCTGGCTGGCCAAAAACGACCCGCTTTCGGTACATGGCCAGGATTTGCGGTCCGATAACCGGTGCCCCGATGCGTTCCGGCTCAAGCGTTCACAATTGACCTCGGGTATCTATGGGTTCGTGATCGTCGGCAACGACGGCCAGCCGCTGGGCGGCGACGGGACGGTCGCCTGCTTCTCGAATTGCGGGAAATACAAATTTCCGCTCGAGCCGGCGCGGGATTGTGACACTTCCGATCCGCGCTGTTACAACTGGAAGGTGTTCTGTGCCGGCGATCCGAGCCAATACGGCGCAAAATGCACGACCGACGCGGACTGCCCGGTGCAGGGATCGTGCTGGGATAATCCCGGCAGCCCGATCGATCACACCTGCCAGCTCCGCGGCTTCATCGCCCAACCGACCTGCCCGGCGAATGTCTGCACCTTTCCGTACGGTTGGCCGAACCCCATCACCGGTCAGCCCGATTATTCGACCCAGCCTCCTTTCGGCAAGTGTTCGGACGTCGACCCCAAAAACACGAGTTCCTTCTGTATCGGCGACGATACGGTGCACCAGGTATTCCCTCACGCCTACACCTGGCCCAACGATCCTCAGACCTACGCCGATGATGCCCCGCTATACCGGGTCATCTTCGCCCCCGGCGGGACTGCCGTTCCGATCACGCCGTCCGTGGGCGCCCTCCCCCTGTGCGGCGCCTTGCCCAAGATTTACAACCCCGCTCAGGCCAAAACCGGCTGCAGCATCGATATCAAGAACGGCGCCGTCTTCGCCATTGCCCGGGCATCGGGCCAGCCTTGGAGCTGCAACCTCGGCAACGGCGCCGGAAACGACGGGGTGATCTGCCGCTGGAACGCAGCGCCGACCGAATTGCCGCCATCCTTCTCCGGCACACCGGGCGCCAGGAATTGTAGACGCCAGAGCAAGGGCGATCTGATCGATCACTACGGAGGACTGAGCCACGCTGCCCGACTGCTCGGCTACCCCAGCCGAAGTGAACTACGGTCGGCGATCGCCGACTTCTGCCAGGGATAGACAGCGATACGCAGCGGATGCCGCCCCGGAACTGGCGGACATGAGCCGCTCGTCTTGCCCCGTCCGTTGCGGGCGGCTCCGGCCTGCCCGTCGAATCGCCGTCCATAGCGATTCGTAGTAGTCAGCGCTACCGACTGCGGCGGGTGCGGCTCGGCGAGGACGACCCGTCCCGCCATGCCGCATCGCCTTCGGAAGGACGTCATTTCAGATCGACCGCGACGAAACGGGCGACGGCGGCTCCGGATGTATCGCGCAATTCCAGCCTGTCCGCCTGAACCTGCCATGAGCGTGCCTGTTCCAGCGTTTGCAGGAAGGCCCTTTCCTGCTCCATCCCGTCCGGACAGGCCATCATCGTCGATGCCATTTTGCCAAACGTGAGTGACTGACCTTCCATCCGGTAGGAACCCATGATCCGATTGCAGCCGCCGGAACCGGCCACTCGCCCGCCCTCACTCTGCAGGATCAGGTGCGGCTCTAGCTGCTTGGGCAGAACCTTGGTGGGTGTCCCGTTCAACTCCGTCAACTTCCAGTACGTGTTCGTCAGCGCACGATCGGGCTTGGCCGGCGCCTGAACCCGCCGCAACGGCACCATGTCCACCGATCCGCTGCCCCCCTGAGTCAGCACCGGATGAACCTGTGTCGTCGTGTAGAGCAGACGGCCCTTCTCGGTGATGCGTGCCCGGACGCTGTACCGATGGCCAGCTTGCACGTCCGATTCGCGGTAAGGGATCTCGAAGCGGATCGGGACCTGACCGGCGGGCATGTACTGCACCGACCCGATCACCGTCGCCGGCGCATCCGCCCGCGAGATGTCCTCGACGACCGCTTCGAACACGGCATTCGGCGGCAGCGCGAGCCGCTCCCGATAAGTTGCCGCCCCGGTGATCGTTGCAGCGGATGCCGCGAAAGAAATCGGCAAGGCACCGAGTCCTGCCACACAGCGCAGAATGACATCTCGCATGATCCGGTTCTCCCCGGTGTTTCGGATCTCGAGCGCCGCTGCCGATCGGCTCTCGCTGCCATTGTGCGGGAACGGCTGGCAGAGTTCCAGGCTGCCGGACCGATCGATCCTGGCTGGTCGGTGCAATTCGGAGATCAGAATCCATGCAGATTGAAGAATATTTTGCCAATTTGCATGGCCTTGCTACGCTCTCACCATGATTCCCCGTGATGTCGAACAGACCGTCCACACCCTGCTGAAGGGTTTCCCGATGGTGACCATCACCGGGCCGCGTCAGTCGGGCAAGACGACCCTGGCCCGGAAGATCGGCGGCGATAAGCCCTATGCCTCCCTGGAAGACCCGGATTTGAGACTCTTCGCGCAAGACGATCCCCGCTCCTTTCTCGATCGATTTCCCGACGGTGCCGTGCTCGACGAAGTACAGCGCTGTCCGGAACTCATGTCGTACCTGCAGACCCGGGTGGATGCCGATGGCCGGATGGGCCTATACGTGCTGACCGGCTCCCAGCAATTCGGACTGCTGTCTGGCATCAGCCAATCACTGGCTGGCAGAACCGCCTTCGTGGAATTGCTCCCCTTCTCCTGCCCGGAACTCGCCCGCGTCGATCGGCTGCCCTCCCTCGTCGAGCGGCTGCTATCCGCCGCTGTACGACCGGGACGTTGCGCCACGAGCCTGGTTCAGCGCCTACGTGACCGCCTACATCGAGCGGGATGTCCGGCAGCTGTTGATGATCCAGAACCTCGAGACCTTTCAACGGTTCGTGCGGCTGTGCGCCGGAAGAAGTGGACAATTGCTCCATCTTTCCGCCCTGGCCACCGAGTCTGGGATCACTCACACTACCGCAAAGGCATGGATTTCCGTGCTGGAAGCCGGTTACATCGTGTTCCTGCTCCGCCCCCATCATGCCGGTTTCAACAAGCGGCTCATCAAGTCCCCGAAACTCTATTTCTACGACGTGGGACTCGTCACCTGGCTGCTGGGAATTCAGACACCGGAGCAGATCGAGACGCATCCGCTGCGCGGCAGCCTGTTCGAAACGGCTATCGTTGCCGAATTGATGAAATCACGCCTCAATCAGGGCGAGCAGCCCAGCCTCTTTTTCTGGCGCGACAGCAATGGCAACGAGGTGGACGTGGTCGTCGAGCAGGGAACGCGGCTGATACCGATCGAGATCAAATCCGGCAGGACCGTTACCCGCGACGCATTTGCCGGGCTGATGAAATGGCGGGCACTCGCCGGGGATGTAGCGGTCGACCCGGTCTTGATTTACGGAGGCGGCGGCGACTTCCGGCAGCATGATGTCACCGTCGTAGGCTGGAGACAGGCCGGGCGTGTTGTGACCGGATAAGGTGAGGATACCGCCATCACGCATGAGCGTTCGCGAACCATTTGAGCGACTTCCAGCCGCGCGCGGAGCGCAACGAATGAATCGACGCTGGAAGGCACTCCACCATGCCCGATGTTCGCTCCTCGGAACACCACGACGACGCCTCGTCCGCTGAAGTGGAATCACCGACGTGAGTTGCCCCTTCTGCACCCTGCCCGAGGACCGCATCCTGCTGGCCGATCCGCTGGCAGTCATGATCCGCGACGCCTACCCCGTTTCGCCGGGACACGCCTTGATCATCCCGCGCCGGCACGTCGCCTCGTTCTTCGATGTCACCGACGCCGAGCGGCAAAGCTTCCTTTCTCTGCTGGATGGAGCCGGTTCGAAACTGGATGCGGAATTCCGACCGGACGGCTACAACATCGGCATCAATGACGGCCCGGCTGCAGGCCGGACCGTTCCCCACCTGCATATCCACTTGATTCCCCGCTATCATGGCGATCGGCCCGATCCGCGGGGCGGTGTGCGCTGGATCTTCCCTGATAGAGCGGATTACTGGTCCAGACGATGACGGAACTGCAGAAGTTTTGCCAAATGTTTGCGCACCTCAGACGTGCGCCTGGGGCCGCATGGAGCGAAGCGACGAAACGCAGGGCACCGCACAAACCCTTCCTGCTTCTGGCAGTCATCGACCTGATCGCGCGCGGCTCTTTGAAGTCTCACCTTGTGGACATTTCGGGCGATCTCGCCGAACTGAACGAGTTGTTCACCGACTACTGGCGCAGCCTCGTCCCGCTGGAGAAGAAAGGCAGCATTGCGTTTCCGTTCTCCCGACTCCATAACGAGCCGTTCTGGACACTCGTCACGTTGAGCGGTCAGCCACCATCGGCTGCAGAGATCAATGCCGTGACCAATGTGACGCAGCTTCGGCGACTCGCTGTCGGCGCGGTACTGGACACGGGGCTGTACGCCCATCTGACCCATCGACCCGATCGAGAGGCCTTGGCGGAAACGCTGTTGCAAGCCTGTTTCTCAGAAGAAGCGCAGACAATCCTGCGGGAGTTGCGCTCCGTGCATTCCGAGGCATTCGAATATAGCCAGGCGCTTGACGAGATCGCTCACCAACGGAAGGACGTCCACGACTTGGTCGCCGGTGCAATCTACAGACCGCTGGCAAGAGATCAAGGATTCCGCCGTGCGATCATCATCAACTACGACCACCGCTGCGCGCTTTGCGGCGTCCGCATCGTCACACCCGAGGGCCAGACGGCGGTCGATGCGGCGCACATCATTCCCTGGGGTATCAGTCACAACGATGACGTCCGCAATGGCATGGCACTTTGCAAGCTCTGCCACTGGGCGTTCGATCGGGGCATGATGAGTGTCTCCGAATCATTCTCCGTTCTGCTTTCGCGGGATCTCGCGAAATCCACCAATGCTGCCGGCCTGCTCGGTGTGCTGGAAGGCCGCAACTTCGTCGGACCGAAGGACAGCGAAGTCTGGCCCTTGCCGAAAAATCTCGTCTGGCACCGTAAGGAGCACGGTTTTCACTGACGCGCGCCATGACATCTGACTGATCGCATTCAGAGAAGAGCAGCGGCAGTGACTATGACCGTCGAAGAACTCCGGGTACGACAACAGCGAGACGGTCTCGCCACCCCGGTCGATCTTCACGACGTTGTACCCCTCCCCCGCTTCGATTCCAGCGAGCCGAACCGCGGAGTGGACGCATTGAAGGACCGCTTCGTCTAGCGTACCCAGACTGCTGATATGGAGATCGAGATGGTCGGCGACCTTCTTGCCGGGTGGCAGCATATCCGTCGGTCTGATGTCGTGAGGCCGGGCCTGACCTGTCCGGAAAAGTATTCATTCCGATCATACCGCAGGTTCCACATCGAGGGTCTGGTATCGGAATGGCACAGAACGCAGTTGCCAACCTATGGCTTGCTCCCAACGGTAAAATCAGCCGCATGCAATCACACGCCGCACATTCTCTGGATGCTCGGACGCTGAATGCAGTTCGGGCGTTTCTCGACCGCGTTGCAATCACGTATGTTGTGCGGGGCGCCGCGCTTTTCGGCAGCCGAGCAGAGGCAATTTCCGGGCCGATAGTGACGCGGACGTTGCCGTCCTCCGGCATCCGAGGCCCAATCGGGCTGGGCACACTTCGACGGTGAATGGTCATGAATCATTCCCGACTGGTAACAGAGCATCGGTAAGACTAAGATGTTCTTACCGTGGACGTAAGAGGACCCGCGTTATGCGCATCACTAGTAAAGGGCAAGTCACAATTCCGAACGACATTCGAAAGAAAGCCGGGCTCGAACCTCATATGGAAGTGGAATTCCGGTATCTAGACGGTATTGTCACGCTCGTTAAAAAGCCTGAAGGACCCGATCCCATCGAACAAATTCGCGGGCTGTTCAAGGGACGCGGACTTAGCACCGAAGACGTCATGCGCTTGACCCGTGGCGATGACTGACTTGAGAGGCGAGTGATCGGTGATTGGCGATCTCTCCATACCATCACGAGTGCTGGTCGATTCGAATGTCATCATCGACATCGCCAGCGATGACGAGCAGTGGTTCGAATGGTCATCCTGCTCCCTGCGTTCGCTCAAGCGTGCCCGCCTACTCATCAACCCACTGATCCTTGCCGAGATCAGCGTGTTAGCCCGTGGAGAAGACGAGGTCGCGGCTCTTGAAAAGCAGCTCAACCTATATCGTGTGCAGCTTCCATGGCGTGCGGCATTCCTGGCCGGACAGGCCTTTCTAGCCTATCGTCGGGCCGGCGGACAGAAGTCGACGCCTTTGCCTGACTTCTACATCGGCGCACACGCCCAGGCGGCTAATTTGACCTTGCTAACCCGCGACGCCCGGCGCTATCGTACCTACTTCCCCTCGGTTCGACTCATGGCACCCGAATCCGCGGCCTGAGACGATCCACACGAGCCGCGGTGAAATGACAGAGCCCAGACGGGATACGGGATCACTCGCGGCTGAAGTCAGTCACTTCGCGATCGACGTGGCGATGTTCGGACTGTCGGGGTTGACGTCCAGCGTGCGGGTCTTTGGGACGATGACCAGGTCCATATCCTCCATCGGAATCGCGCCGAGCAGCACCTGATCGCCCATCACCAGCGCGCCGGCGAAGCCGATGCGGTTCTTGAAGCGGATTTCGATCGGGCCGACATAAGGAACCAGTTTCCGGCTACCGTCGGCCAGCGTAACTTCCTTGCGGGTCATTTCCTCCAACTGGAGTTGGATCTGGATGTGCGACGGGATACAGAGGTGCACAGCACCCGAATCGGCAAGAGGGGTGACTTCGACCGGTTTCAAATCGTGATTTCGGGGATTCGAAAGCGAGATCAAGCCATTGACCAAACCCATGACACGGGACCTCTCCGATTGAGCTTCGCCGCCCATTTTAGAGTTCCTTAGGCGCCGTCCGTAATTAACATGAACACATTGGGGCAATGGTATAGTTCCATTCGCCGTGAAAGGTATCGGGGGTTAAGTGCACCTGGCCGAGTACTTCGTCGGTGAGCTTGCGGCCGGTGGGGTAGCTCGCAGTGTCGAATTCGGCGGGGATGTGTAGGCCGTTGCGATTGGTGGTATTGCCGATCAGATTGACGATGACTTCGTGACTGATCAGCGGCTTGCTCGAGCAGATCGCCGAGACGCAGCCCATCCTCGATGCCAAGAGGGCTGATTTCATCAAAATGGTCGAATTCTCCTCGGCCAAGTCCAGAATGACCAGGCGGAAGTTCTGTTCCTACAAGGCGAACGCGGTTCATCTAACATGGTCCCTTGAATCACCTACTCGCTCACCGCTCCCGGCTTCTGTTTCAAACTGGATTGATCGTCTACGTCCTGGCTGCGGCGCTTGGTTCCGGGTTCATCCATCCGGACGAGTACTTTCAGATCCTCGAGTTCGCAAATGCCCGGCTAGGTCACTCACCGCTGGCCGAATTGCCTTGGGAATTCGCGGAGCGCATTCGCCCTTGCCTTCAACCGACCCTTGCCATGGGAACGATCGCAGCCGCCCGGATTCTTGGCTTGCTGGATCCTTTTCTGATCACCGCAATACTCCGGACCTTGACTGCATGCCTTGCCTGGCTCGTCTATCTTCGTGCGTTCCGGGTGTTGGAATCGCGATTTCGGCGCAGCGATGCTGCCGCCTTTTTCGCCTTCCTGTTGATGTTCTTGTGGTTCATGCCATTTCTCTCAGCACGATTTTCTTCGGAGAATCTCGCCGGCATTGTCATGCTTGGCTCCATACTTCTCGTTGCGGGAAAGGATCGACCGTGGCCTTCCGCTTCGATAAGCTGTCACTTGCTGGCAGGATGCCTTCTCGGCATCTCCTTTTTTCTTCGTTTTCAAATCGCTTTTGCCGGCCTTGGCCTTGGGCTTTGGTTACTGATCATTCGCCGACCGGGAATCGCCCGCCTCGGCGCCATGCTGGCAGGATTTCTTGTCGTCTGCATCGCTTGTGCCGTCCTGGATAGCTGGTTTTACGGCGAATTGACTCTGTCGCCCTACCGCTATTTCGATGCGAATCTCGTGCGGAATCGGGCTGCCGATTTCGGCGTTGCGCCATGGTGCTGGTACATCCCAATCGTGGCGCTTTGGACGTTTCCCCTCTTCGGAATTCCCTTGCTCACTAGCGCCCTTTGGGGAGCGATCCAACGCCCGACCGACGTCTTCGTATGGTGTTTGCTTCTTTTCATTCTCGGCCACTCCGCAATTGCGCACAAGGAACTCCGCTTTATGTTTCCCATGGCGTTTGCCTTCGTCTATCTTGCCGCGCAGGGTTGGGACAACCTGGCAATCCAAGTAGCGCCTGCCAAGCTGCGCCGCGTATTCCTGATAGCGTTTGCAGTCACCGATCTGGCGCTCCTTGCGGGGCGACTTGCATACCCGTTGAATCAACAAACGCAGATGCTACGTGCCGTCTGGTCACTCGCCGAGGCCGCCCCGATTGATGTCGTCACCATCGCCCGCCCACTTTACGCATGGGACGGATTGCCAATAAATTTCTACCGTCACCCGAACGTCACAAACACGATCATACCTGACGAAGAAGCGCTTGCGGCCGTGGTGACAGAAACATCCGGCGATACTCACTATGCCGTGGTTTCCGCATGGGGTCCGACACCTTCGTGGCCCACCAAGTCCGTTACAATAAGCTATTCCCGCGTGCCTGAATGGATCGAAGCCGCAGTACCGGCGTATGTCAGGTCGAAATGGGCCGCTGAGAGGTTGATCAAGATCAGCCCGCAGCAGCCGCCCGGGTCATCGGCACCACCTGCGAAGAAAAAGTAAAAGGAATGCCGGCCAAATCCGACTTCGACCGGTTTCAAATCGTGATTTCGTGGATTCGAAAGCGAGATCAAGCCATTGACCAAACCCATGACACGGGACCTCTCCGATCAAACGTGCCGATCAGTGTAGCGGGTTGGCAGACGGAGTTGCCGTCGCCTGATCAGGGCTCACGACGGAGGTAGGCGAACTCGAGAATCGTTGGCTCCCGGTTCGCCCATCGTACCGGGACGGACCTCGATCGACTTCTCGGGCCGCCCCGCGGAATCCGTTTTTCTTTACAATAAGGCCGCTTCGACGAACCGGGCTTTTTTCCGGTTGGATCTTTCCATCACCACACCCGAGCCCATGCCCCCCGCACCTTTTCTTTTCGGCTATCGGAAATTCTGGGCACACCGCTTCGGAACGGCACCTCAGTTGCCGATGACGCCGGAAGAGATGTCCGTTCTGGGATGGGATTCCTGTGACGTGATCCTGGTGACCGGGGATGCCTATGTCGACCATCCCAGTTTCGGCATGGCGCTGATCGGCCGGCTGCTCGAAGCCCAGGGGTTTCGGGTCGGGATCATTGCCCAGCCAGACTGGCATTCCGCCGAGGACTTTCGGAGGCTGGGGCGACCGAACCTCTTTTTTGGTGTGACCGGCGGCAACATGGACTCGATGGTGAACCGTTACACCTCGGACCGCCGCGTTCGCTCCGACGATGCCTACACACCGAATGCCCAGCCCGACCGTCGGCCCGACCGCTGCGTGACGGTCTATTCGCACCGCTGCCGCGAAGCCTTTCGCGACGTGCCGATCGTGCTCGGCGGCATCGAAGCGAGCCTCAGGCGTATCGCCCATTACGATTACTGGTCCGACGCCGTCCGTCGAACCGTGCTGATCGATGCCAAGGCCGATCTTCTGGTATTCGGCAACGGTGAACGGCAAGTGGTCGAGATCGCCCACCGGCTGGCTCGGGGCGAATCGGTGACGGCGCTGACCGACATTCGCGGGACCGCCGTGCTCCGGACACGGCTCCCCGACGACATCGAACTGATCGATGCCGCGCCGATCGACTCGCCGCCTGCCGACCTGCCGCCACCCGACCCGTACCTGGAACAACATTCGCCGTGCGCGAACAGGGACCTGGCACCGACCGCAGAACGCCCGATCCGTGTTCAACGCCGTGTCGACGGATCGCGACGACAGGCGATCCGGCTGCCCGACTACGAAGCCGTCAGGGACGACCCGACGCTTTACGCGCACGCTTCGCGGATGCTTCATCTGGAAACCAACCCGTTCAACGCAAGACCATTGGTCCAGCGACATGACCGGCGCGAGTTGTGGGTCAATGCGCCGGCATTTCCGTTGGACACGCGCGAGATGGACGCCGTGTATGGCCTGCCGTACAGCCGTCGGCCGCATCATTCCTACGGCGAAGCCCGCATTCCCGCGTTCGAGATGATCCAGCACTCGGTCACCATCATGCGGGGTTGCTTCGGCGGCTGTACGTTCTGCTCGATCACCGAGCACGAAGGCCGGATCATCCAGAACCGATCGGAGGACTCCATTCTGCGCGAAGTGGAGGCGATCCGGGACACCTCGCCGGCGTTCACCGGCGTGATCTCGGATCTCGGGGGGCCCACCGCGAACATGTACCGGCTGGCCTGCAGGAGCCGGGAGACCGAGGCTTCCTGCCGGCGCCTGTCCT
>CAZXXC010000114.1:4126-12346 GCA_964644665.1 uncultured Methylococcaceae bacterium | reverse complement strand
TAAGTTTCCTCCTCGGACAATTCGACGGTCAGAGGAGAATCAGCCAGGCTGCGAATCTCCGCGATCACATCCTCTCCGCCCAGAGGCGTGGGGATGCCGAGAGCCACATGGCTGTGGCGAAAGCCGTAGGCGAAATAGAGCAGCAGCCCGACCGCCGACCAGATGGGGAACACGAGTTTGGCATCCGCGGGCAGAAAGGCGAACAACATGCCGCAGCCGACTACCGCGAGCGGCCCCACCAGCCAGACATACGGGGTCCGGAAAGGGCGCAAGCGCGCGCGGTCCTTCACGCGCAGAATCATCACCGAGATCGCCACCGTGGTGAAAGCGAACAGCGTGCCGGAATTCGAGATGTCCGCCAGCTTCCCGACCGGAAGGAAAGCGGCGGCCAGCATCACGCCGATGCTGGTGACCATGGTCACCACATGCGGTGTCTGGAAGCGCGGATGCACCCGGCTCAGGACTTCCGGCAACAAGCCGTCGCGCGCCATCACGAAGAAGATCCGCGTCTGGCCGAACAGCATCATCAGAATGACCGAGGGCAATGCCAGGAAAGCGGCCAGGCCCAGCAGGTTGCCCACTTTCTCCCATCCGATGTGACGTAATACCTGCGCCAGGGCTTCACGCGAACACACCAGCGGCGGCGTACCGTCGGCGGCCAGCCTGCCGCATTCCGCGGCCAACGCGGCCGAGCCGGGCGGCAGGCTATGCCCGGCGGCATCGACCACCGGCTGGGCGCCCATCGCGCCGATGGCGCCGGCCGATACCAACAGGTAGAACACCGTGCAGATGGCCAGGGATCCGATCAACCCGATCGGCACGTTGCGCTGAGGATTCTTGGTCTCTTCCGCCGCGGTCGAAACCGCATCGAACCCGACGTAGGCGAAAAAGATCGACGCCGCCGCCGCGACGACCCCACCCCCGCCCTGCGGCGCGAACGGCTGAAAATGCTGAATGTCGAGCACCGGTAACGCCAGGGCGACGAAAGCGGTCAGCGCGGCCACCTTTACGGTGACCAGGACCGCGTTGAACGTGGCGCTCTCGCGCGTCCCGATGATCAGCAGTGCGCTGACCAGCAAGCAGATGACCACCGCCGGCAGGTTGACGATGCCGCCGGCGAACGGACCGGAGGTCAACGCCTGCGGCAGTTCCAGTCCCACGGAATGCTGCAGCAGGCCGACGAAGTAACCGGACCAGCCCACCGCGACGGCACTGGCCGCCACCGCGTACTCCAGCATCAATGCCCATCCCACCAGCCAGGCGACAAACTCGCCCAGCACCGCGTACGAGTAGGTGTAGGCCGAGCCCGACACCGGCACCATCGACGACAGCTCGGCGTAACAGAGTGCGGCGACGCCGCAGACGAATCCGGACAGCACGAACGAGATCATCATGCCGGGCCCGGCCTTTTGTGCGGCTTCGGCCGTCAACACGAATATTCCGGTCCCGATGATCGCGCCGACTCCCAACAGCGTGAGCTGCCAGGCACCCAGCGACCGGCTGAGACCCTTCTTCTCGGCCGTGTCCAAAATGGCCTCGAGCGATTTGACGCGCCAGAAAATCATATTGCGTTCCGTTGGTTGCGATACGGGAGAAGCTGCCGCTAGTGTAACCGAATCGCGCTCGCGGGTCGTTTCCGTTCGACCCGCAACTCCGATGCGTCCTGATCGACGGGCCGCGCACTTCGCGGTAATGGGGAACGGGTCTCCGGATCGACCGGCATTTGGAGTATATTTCGCGCTTCCGCAGCGCTCGATCCCTCAACCTGTGCCGAAACAGCCGTCCCAACCGTCCCAGAACCTGTTCACGCTGGCGCTCGGCGCCATCGGCGTGGTCTACGGCGACATCGGCACCAGTCCGTTGTACACGATGAAGGAGATCTTCAACGGACCGCACGCCGAGGCGCCCAGCGTCGAGAACGTGATGGGTGCGCTGTCGCTGATCTTCTGGGCACTAATGATGGTGATCTCGATCAAATATGTGTCGTTCATCACCCGAGCCGACAACCGGGGCGAAGGCGGCATCATGGCATTGACCGCCCTTGCGCTGCACCGCCGTCATCGTCGGACCCATCGGGCCTGGGTCATGGGGATCGGGCTGTTCGGCACGGCCCTGTTCTACGGCGATGGCCTGATCACGCCGGCCATATCGGTGCTGAGCGCGGTGGAAGGGCTGGAAGTCGCGGCGCCTGCATTGCATCGGTTCGTGCTGCCGGTCGCGATCGGCGTACTGCTGCTGTTGTTTTCGATTCAACGTTCTGGAACCGCGCGCGTCGGGATCCTGTTCGGTCCGGTGATGAGCCTCTGGTTCGTGGCCATCGCCTATTTGGGTGTCCGCAGCGTGCTGCAGAACACGGAAGTGATCGAGGCGCTGAATCCCGCCCACGCGGTCCAGTTTTTCGCGGATCACGGCTGGCAGGGATTCTTCATCCTGGGCGCCGTGGTACTGGCGTTGACCGGCGGCGAGGCGCTCTACGCCGACATGGGCCATTTCGGGCGCGGGTCGATCCGCTGGTCCTGGTACTTGTTCGTGCTGCCCGCACTGATGTGCAACTATCTGGGACAAGGCGCACTGATCCTGCGCGATCCGAGCGCGGTACAGAATCCGTTCTACCTGCTGGTGCCGGACGGCGCCCTGTATCCGATGATCGTACTGGCCACGATCGCGACCGTGATCGCATCGCAGGCGGTCATTTCCGGTGCCTTCTCGATCACACGCCAGGCGATCCAGCTCGATTACATGCCACGGCAGCGGATGATCCACACCTCCGACTCCGAAATCGGGCAGATTTTCGTGCCGTCGATCAACCGGATGCTGTTGATCGGCGTGATCGGTCTGGTGCTGATGTTCAAGTCGTCGACCAATCTCGCCGCGGCCTATGGCATCGCGGTCACCGGTGCGATGGCGATCGACACCATGCTCGCCTACCTGGTCGCGATCGACACCTGGAAGTGGCGACCGTTCTGGGCAGGGCTATTGATGGGTACCTTCCTGCTGGTGGATCTCGCATTCTTCAGTGCCAACGTACCCAAGATCCCGCATGGAGGCTGGTTCCCCCTGCTGCTCGGCGCGGGCATCTTCATCGTGATGCTGACCTGGAAGAAAGGTCGCGAGACGCTGCAATACCGGCTGCAGGCCGAGTCCATTTCGCTCGGGACCTTCCTGGAGCGGGTCGCGCGCGAAGCGCCTTTCCGCAGCCCCGGCACCGCCATCTTTCTGAATGCCCGCCATCTCAGCCTGCCATTCGCGCTGCTGAAGAACTACGAGCACAACGGGGTCGTCCACGAGCGCGTGATCCTGCTGACGATCCTGTTTCAGGACATCCCGTACGTCAGCGAGCAGGATCGCTTGATGATCGAGAATCTCGAACAGAATTTCTTTCGCATCACCGCCAAGTTCGGGTTCATGCAGAGTCCGAACGTGCCCCGTGCGCTGAATCTGTGTGCCCGTTCCGGCCTGGTGATCGACCTCGACGAAGCGACCTTCTTCCTCGGTCGGGAAACACTGATCCCCCGGCGCAAGGGTCGATGGAAGGGATGGCAGGAAAAGCTGTTCATTTCGCTTTCCCGAAATGCCGCGAGCCCGATCCAGTTCTTCCGACTGCCGCCTCATCGCGTGGTGGAACTCGGTACCGTCGTCGCGATGTGAAGCGGTGGCCGGCGGGTCAGACGCGCATTGCCACGAGACCGGCTTATCACGCTCCGTGCGTGCGGCGATCCGCCTTCCGCCGGATTCGATCGGCGGCCGGTTCCTTGATGCGCCACGGGGATTTGACTTCGGCCGGTGAAGTCCGAATGCTGTACGTCGCTTTCTGCAGCACGCCTTGACCCCGCACACCAAGCCCATGCGCATCCTGCTGGTCGAAGACGATACGGCTCTCGCCGACGGCCTTTCGCATGTGTTCGGCCAATCCGGCTACTCGGTCACCTGCGCCGGCAGCGGCGCCTATGCCGAGAGCCTGTTATTGGCCCAAGAGTTCGATCTGGTCATTCTCGATCTCGGTCTGCCCGACAAGGACGGCTTCGATGTGCTGCGGAACCTTCGCGAGCGCAAGAACGCCGTACCGGTGCTGATACTGACCGCTCGGGATGCCGTCGACGACCGGGTCAGGGGACTGGAACGCGGCGCCGATGACTACCTGTCCAAGCCCTTCGCGATGCGGGAACTGGAAGCGCGAGCCCGGGCGCTGATTCGCCGCCGCTACGGTGGATTCGGCAGCCAGATGACCGTCGGCCGGCTCACGCTCGACACCCCGACCCGCCAAACTCTGGTCGACGGACAGCCGATCCTTTTGTCGGCCCGCGAGTATGGCGTGCTCGAGGCCTTGGTGGTGCAAACCGGACGCGTGGTCAGCAAGGACCGGATCGCGCAGCGCCTGTCGGTCGGTGATGAAGAGATCGCCGACAATGCGATCGAAGTCTACGTGCACCGGTTGCGCAAGCGCATGGAGAGCTTCGGCCTCAGGATCAGGACGGTCCGGGGTCTGGGCTATCTGTTGGAGAAGCCGCCCGATGATTAGCCCGCAGAGCCTACGGGCGCAACTGCTGCTGCGCCTCGCGCTGCCGATGGCATTCTTCGTCGTCGTGGATTCGGCGGTTTCCTACTACGTCGCTCTGCATTTCGCCAATCTCGCCTACGATCGCTGGCTGCTCGATTCGGCCCGATCGCTGGCGCAAGAGGTCAAGGCTCAGAAAGGCCGACTCACGTTCGAACTGCCGCCCACTGCGCTGGAGGTCTTTCAGTGGGATGACGTCGACAAGACCTTCTTCAAGATCACCTCGTCCCAGTTGGGCTTCATGGCCGGAGACACCGCGGTTCCCGCTCCACCGGATCTGGCCGCGGCGGAAACCCAGCCCACGTACTTCGACAGCACCATACGCGGACAACGGGTACGCGTGGTGTCGATGGTGATCGAACCGAAGGACATTTCGGAAAACGTCGTAGTCCAGGTGGCCGAGACGCTGAACAAGCGGCGCGGCATGATGACCGAAATTCTGCTGGCGGTCTTGATCCCGCAGGTGTTACTGGTGCTGGTGGGCGGCATCCATGTCTGGGTCGGCATCAACCGCGGACTCAGCCCTCTGCACACGTTGACTCACGAGATCGCTCAACGCTCACCGCGCGACCTAGCGCCGATCCCCGATACTCGCGTGCCCCTCGAGGTCCGTACCCTGACGCGCACCATCAACACGCTGTTGAACCGTCTGGCGGGCGCCATCGCGACTCAGCAGCGGTTCATCGCCAATGCTGCCCATCAGGTCCGGACCCCTTTGGCCGGGCTCAAGGTTCAGGTGGAGCGCGTGGTCCGCGAGCCCCATCCGGCGTCGCTGGACCCGGCGTTGCAGCAGATCGAGCATTGTGCGGACCGCATCTCCCGGCTCACCCGACAACTGCTGGTGCTGGCGCGATCGGAGAACGGGCTCGACAGCCAAAGGCTGGCCGCGGTCGATCTGTCCGAACTGACCCGGGACACTTGCATGGAATGGGCGGCAACGGCTTTACAACACGACATCGACCTCAGTTTCGAGGGAACGGCCGAACGGCTTGCGGTGCAAGGCGACGCCAATCTGCTGCGCGAACTGCTGGCCAACCTGCTGGACAACGCGATCCACTACGGCGTTTCCGGCGGCCGCATCACCGTCCGTCTGGCGGGTACCCCCGCACCGACCTTGTTCGTCGAGGACGACGGCCCCGGCATTCCGGCGAACGAAGTCGAGCGCATCTTCGAACGCTTCTATCGGCTCCCCGGTAGTCCCGGCGAGGGTTGCGGCCTCGGCCTCGCGATCGTCAAGGAGATTGCCGAATTGCACGGCGCTTCCATCGATGTCGAGCGGCTCTTCACTGCCGGCGGTACCCGGTTCACGCTGCGCTTCGCCGCCGCCGGCACCGAGGCCTGACCGCCGGCGTACCCGCAGCCGCTTCCGGAATAGCCGATCGGCAACGCCGGCTAACGGGCGCGGCCCAATTCATGCTCCAGCATGATGTACAGCTTGTTGGTGATGATTTCGTTCTTGTGCAGGTTCTGCAGGGTTTCCACCTGGACCGCCTGCAATGCGATCGCTGCCGCGGCCTCGTTCAAGTGCGTCAGCAGAAATGCATGCTTCTTGACCAGCGACTCCATACGTTTACGTGTGTCTTCGTACAGCGAGCTGTACAGGGCGATCAAGTGTTGCAGTGCGGTCTTGTCATCGAAGATTTCACCATAGACATTGTCGCCCATGGCATTCAGTTGCTCCAATGCATGCGCGATGATCCGGTTCAGCGTGAGCAGGTAAAGGTACATGTCTTCCGGTTTGATGAAATAGCTGCGCGAGTAAAACAGACGCCGGAAGAAGGCGATGAGCTGCTCGAAACCGTCGGTCGGGAAACTCTCGCATTCGGACTTCAACTGCGGCTTGCCGCTTTCGATACGATCCGTCTGGATGCTCAACATGTTCAGAATTTTTTTGTAAATCTTCTCGGTCGTCTCACCGCGCTGAAAAAGGTCCTTCAATTTGTCCTTTTCCACGCCAAGCGCATAGATTCGGAGAATATTTTCCAGCATGTTCCCGGAATCCCCGAGCTTTTCCTTGCACTTCAGACAGGCTTGGTGATAGAGAGACTGGTATTGCTGGTCGAGAATCTTGTGCTGTTCCTCGGTGATTTTCTGGTTCTGCACCAGATCGGTCAGCTTCTGTCGCGCCGCATCATAGATCGCGGCCTTGCTCTTGAAATACCCGACTTCTTCCTCATCGGTCAGCGCATCGATCCCCAACCAGTGCATGACTCTGCCGATACTCGTGGCTTTGACCAGCAAGGTGAAATAGATGCTGCCGATGGTGATCGCGGCGACCAGTTGCTTGACACTGAAGTCATAAGTCCAGCCGGGCAGCGTGAGATCATCGGGAATCAACAGCACCATGATCACCGCGAGCGCCCCGCGCAGACTGCCCCAAGACAACAGGTGCATCCAATTCGTCGGTATCCTGTCTTGCTTGCCGGTCAGGTTCGCCAACCAAAGCACCGGGTACACCGAAGTGGCCCGCCCCACGACCGCGACTGCAATCGCCAGAAAAATCGGCAGGATGGCCACATTCATTGAGATCGAAAGATTGGCAAACAAAAGCCCCATCAGGATGAACACCAGCGAGTTCGTCACGAACGCGAAATAACCCCAAAACCTTTCCATGTACTCTTCGACATCGGGTGACATCTTGAATCGGCCGAAGTTGCCGATCACCATCGAGGCGACCATCGTCGCAATGATCGACGACAGACGAATCTTGTAGCCGGAGACTTCCAGATGTTCTGAAATCACCTCGGTCAAAATGAAGGTGAAATGCGCAACCAGCAGCGTCAGCGTGATTTCGAGGTGCTCATGACCTTTAACCCTTTCAATCAGCTTGGCAAACAGAAAACCCATCAGCAGACCGAACACGATACCGCCTAGCAGCATCGTAAAGAACGAAGCAAGGGCCGTGGTAATCGACATCCAACCGTGATAACCGTGCACCAGCAATTCCAGAACCACCAGGAATGCCGCAAAACCGGTCGCGTCGTTACACAGGCTCTCGCCTTCGAAGATCAGCGTCAGTCGCTTCGGTGCACCGTATTCCTTGAACAGAGCCAGGACCGCCACCGGGTCCGTGGACGAAATGATCGCCCCGAACAGCAGCAACACCAGCATCGGCACTTCGAATCCCGCCCACTTGAAGACATAGAAACCGACCACGCCGATGAACACGGTCGAGATGATCAGGCCGACCACCGCCAGCAGGCCGATCGAGAAGAAGTTCTCGGTCAAGCTCCTGACATTCATGTTGTACGCGGATTCGAAGATCAGAATCGGCAGAAACACGAAGAACAGGAGTTCCGGTGAAAGGTGGAAGCTGCTGATGAAAGAGAAAAACTCGGTCTTGGAGAGGGGCACCAGCAGAGAACCCGCTACAACGAGCAATACCGTGTAGGGGATGCGCAGTCTCTTGGACAGCAGGAAGACTGCCAGAGAAATCAGCAGCAGAGTGAAAAGTGAGAGGAAGACGTCAAGATGCATGGAGCAAAACCCCTAAAGGCTACTCGGTTGCCGGATCTCGTCTTGCAGTTGCCCGAATCGCTCGGCCGCCTTCGTCGGCAAGGCGGCGGCACGCGCTGGAAAACCGGCTCCGCGGGCGCGCCGGGCGGGAAGACTCCGCAGATGCGGACTTTGGTATCCAAGCACAACAGCGGGCGGCGAAGCAACCC
>CAZXXC010000114.1:0-4026 GCA_964644665.1 uncultured Methylococcaceae bacterium | reverse complement strand
GCCGGCCCCACCGGCGGAAGCGCAGCGATCTGCCGCCAGGATCGGCCAAACCGCCTGTCCGGTTCGTGGCGAGACCGGCCTCGAGATTTCGATGGAACGCCATGCGGGTCGATATCCGGCCGTTGGAAAAGGCAGGCGACGCCGACGACTGCGGAATCGGTGAATTGCCGTGGACTCCGGACAAGTCACCGCTCTGCCGACGCGGATCATCCGGGGCGTCGGTCGGCGGCATCCGAGGGGAACCGGTACCGCCGCCGCACCGTCCGAGACAGACCGCGCTTTATGGCTACGGCCATCGAGCGTTGCCCCCGGGTACGGGAACCTCGGGGTCGAGGCACGCCGCAGTTTACGGCCTATTGTCGACGGCCCCCTCCTTCTCCGGGAGCAGCAGGTCCGCCCGACTGACTCCCAGCTTCAACGCAAGCGCGCTGGCGACATAGATCGAGGAAAAAGTGCCGACACCGATGCCGATCATCAGCGCCAACGCGAAATTGCTCAAGATCTCCCCGCCCCAAATGAACATGGCCGCCACGGTCAGGAAGGTCAGAAAGGAGGTCATCAAGGTGCGTGACAGCGTCTCGTTGATCGACAGGTTCATGATGTCGATCACTTCGCCGCGCCGGTATTTCCGAAAATTCTCCCGGATGCGGTCGAACACCACGATCGTGTCATTCAATGAATACCCCATGACCGCCAGGACCGCAGCCAGGACGCTCAAATCGAAATCCAGTTGAAAGAACGAGAACACACCGAAAATCATGACCACATCGTGCAGCGTCGCGATGATGGCGCCCAGTGAGAACCGATACTCGAAACGCCAGGCGACGTAGACGAGGATTCCGAGCGTGGCCAGCACCAAGGCCAGGATGCTGCTTTCGGTCAGGTCGTCGCCGACTTGCGGGCCGACGAATTCCAGTCGCTGGATTTCGGCGGGCTGCGCGGGATCGGTGTTCAGGGCCGCGGAGATGCGTCGCTTCAGGTCCGCCTGTACCGCGGCGGCGGTCTTGGCTTCGGCGCTGGATAGGTCTTCCCCATCGTCGTCCTTGTTGGTCGGTGCGAGCCGGATCAGAGCGGTTTTCGCCGTGCCGAAATGCTGTACGGTCGGATTCGCAAAGCCGGCCTGTTCCAGTTGGGCACGCAGCTTATTCAAATCGACCGCCTCTCGGTACTCCGCCTCGACCACAGTACCGCCGGTGAAATCGATCGCGAAATTCAGGCCCCTGGCGAACAGCGAGACGACCGCCGCGACACTCAAGACGAGTGACAGCCCCACCGCCAGTTTGCGTTTGCCTAGAAAATCGATCCGGTAATTTTGGGTGATGGATTCCGCCACGTTACGCATTCCTTCCTGTCGAATACAGAGGGACCTTTCAGATCCACAAGCGCGCTGCGCGCTGCCTACCGTATACAAAGTTGACCATCATCCGGGTACACATCACGGCCGTGAACATCGAGGTCAGGATACCGATCGTCAGCGTGACGGCAAACCCCTTGACGGGCCCCGAACCGATGCCGAACAGCATCAGCGCCGCCAGCAGCGTCGTGATGTTGGAGTCGAAGATGGTGCCGAATGCCCGCTCGAAACCGGCATAGATCGCCGACTGCGGCGAGTTGCCGTTGCGCAGTTCCTCCTTGATGCGCTCGTAGATCAACACGTTGGCATCCACCGCCATGCCGATGGTCAGCGTGATGCCGGCGATTCCGGGCAGGGTCAGCGTCGCCTGCAGCAACGACAGGATCGCCAGAATCAGCGCCACGTTGAACAGCAGCGTCAGATTGGCGATCAGGCCGAACACCTTGTAGTAGATCAACATCACGATCGCGATCGCGATGAAGCCGATGACGAAGGAGCGGACGCCCTGATCGATGTTTTCCTTGCCGAGGCTCGGCCCGACGGTCCGTTCCTCGACGATGTCCACCGGCGCGGCCAGCGCTCCGGCGCGGAGCAACAGCGCCAGGTTCCGGGCCTCGTCGGCACTGTCCAGCCCGGTGATCTGGAAGCGCTTGCCGAGCCGATCACGGATCGTCGCGACGTTGATGACTTCCTCGACTTTCCGTTTGGTCGTGACTTTCTGCCCGTTGATTTCCTTGGTCTCGGTCTTGTTCTCGATGAACACGACTGCCATCGGCTTACCGATGTTCACGGCGCTGACGTCCGCCATCCGCTTGGCGCCGACGCTGTTCAGCGTCACATAGACCGCCGCGGACCCGGCCTGCTGATCGATGCCCGAAGCCGCATCCACGACCTGATCACCGGTCACGATGATCTTGCGCTGCAGCAGGAAAGGCTGTCCGGCCCGATTCCGGTACAACTGGGCGGTCAGCGGCACACGGGAATCCAGCGCCGTCTGCACACTGTGCTCGGTATCCACCAGACGGAATTCCAGCGTCGCGGTGGCGCCGAGAATCTCCTTGGCCCGCGCGGTATCCTGCACACCGGGCAATTGCACGACGATGCGGTCCTCCCCCTGCTGTTGGATGACCGGCTCGGCGACACCGAGTTCGTTGACCCGGTTGCGCAGCGTGGTGATGTTTTGCGCCACCGCGAAGCGGCGAATCTCCCGCGCTTCCACCTCGGACAAACGGCCGCTCAACTGGTTCTGGGATGCATCGGCCTCGATCAGTAGTCCGCGCAGCTCACGCCCCACCACGCTCTCGGCCTGGCTCAGCGATTGCGCGTCGTCGAACTGTACGCGAATCATCCCCGGCTGCCGTTCGACCCCCTTGTAGCGGATCTTGTTTTCCCGCAGCACCGTGCGCAGATCCTCCGCGTAACGTTCTTCGGCCTGCTTCAGCGCGGCATCCATGTCCACCTGCATCATGAAGTGGACACCGCCGCGCAGATCGAGCCCCAGATACATCGGCAGCGCATTGATCGCGCGCAACCACGCGGGGGTCGCGGGCGCCAGATTCAGCGCCACCGTGTAATTCGTCCCCAGTCCCGCGGTCAACGCGTCAGCCGCCTTCAATTGCGCATCGGTTTCCCGAAAACGGACCAGCATCCGCTTCTCGGCCAATTCGATCGTCTTCGGGGTCAGCGACTTCTCCGCCAGCACCCGTTCCACCTGGGTACGGAGGCTCTCATCAACCTTCGCGGTCCGGATCGGCGACAACTGCACCGATGGGTCTTCACCGAAAAAGTTGGGCAATGCGTAGATGAATGCCCACGTCAGAATCGCGAGGATCAGAAGGTTTTTCCAGAGAGGGAAATAATTGCGCATGATCTTGATTCATCCTGTAGCGTGCGAGTGAAATCCCTTCGCACGCGGGGCGGCCGGCGTTATTTCTCGGCCTTTTCCGGCTTTCTCTTGCTTGCCTTGTAGGTTCCTTTGGGCATCAAGGACGCCACGGCGTGTCGCTGGACGTGCACGTACAGGTTCTCACCCACCTCGAGCTGGACGAAGTTGTCGTCGAGATCGACGATCTTGCCGAGCAGTCCGCCGGTCGTCACGACTTCGACGCCTTTCGCCAGCGACTGCACCATCTTCTTCTGCTCCTTGGCCCGCCGGTGCTGCGGCAACACGAACATCAGGAAAAACATCAGCAGAATCGCCAACGGCAGGATCAGTCCGGCAAAACCCGGTTCCTGCTGGGCAGGTGCCGCCTGTGCATGAGCGCTCGAAATCAGAAATTCCATGGGGTGCCTCGACCTCGGTCTAGTCGTTTTTCAAAGCGTGCCATTATGGCACAAATTCATCCACGCCGCCTCGCTGGCGATGGAACTCCGCGACGAACGCGGCCAGGCGACCGCCGGCGATCGCACTCCGAAGCTGCCGCATCAGATCGAGATAGTAGTGGAGGTTATGGATGGTGTTCAGCCGTGATCCGAGGATCTCGCCGCAGGTGTCGAGATGGCGGAGGTAGGCGCGGCTGTAGTGGCGGCAGGTGTAACAGGTGCACGCCTCGTCGATCGGCCGGGCATCATCACGGTAGCGGCTGTTGCGAATCCGCAATGCTCCGAAGCGCGTGAACAAATGGCCATTCCGCGCGTTGCGGGTCGGCATCACGCAATCGAACAGGTCGACG
>CAZXXC010000113.1:0-12458 GCA_964644665.1 uncultured Methylococcaceae bacterium | reverse complement strand
TGAGTCGAACATTATTGGAGGGAGCATCACGCTGGAGAGTGTACGGCACGTTGACGCCGGGCCGTTCCTGGGATTTCAGCCAGCAAACGCTCGGCCCGGGCATGCTTGCCATAGCCGCACCGAATTGCGAGGTGGGGCTATATAGCGGTATAGGCGGGTCCAGATTCCAACTCGCCGTATCGCCGGAGTTCTGGGTTCGAACAGCGGACGCCTTATTTCCAGGTGGAAGACCGGTGATGGGCACTCGCATTGTCCCGCTGAGTGCGGCGCTGTGGGCGACGTTACTCCGCAGACTGAATCGGGTCGGCGAGGCGCTTCAAACCTCCCCAGACACGCTTGAGGAGCCGCACGTTCGAACCAGCGTCGAGCAGGGGCTGGTAGAGTTGCTGATCATGGCCACCGCACACCCGCAAGAGCCCTTCCGCCTGTCGGCATCCAGCCGCGCCATGGCCATGCGCCGCGTCCGGGATTACGTGCAGGAACATCTGGAATATCCGATCACGCTTTCGGATCTGTGCCGTGCCGCCAACCTTGGTGCCCGAACTCTCCAGATCATTTTCCGCGAGAAGCTCCGCATTTCACCGATGCAGTACGTTCGCGCCGCACGACTGAACCGCGCTCATTCTGTGCTGCATGAGAATTTGTGCAGGAACGTCTCCGATGCCGCTCGGCTAAGCGGGTATTGGCACATGGCGCAGTTTGCAGTCGACTACCGCAGGATGTTCCACGAGACGCCATCGGCGACCTTGAAACGGTGCCGGCGACGCTCATCGACGAACGGCTTCAGCTAGCCCGGACATTTCATCTGATGGTCGACGGAACCTCCTGAAAATCTCTTTGATACCGGTACTTCGTCGCACTTGAGAGGAGTTCCGCCGATACCGTATGGTAACGCTGACCGACCGGGATTTGGACGCCTTGGCCGGCACCGAGCTCGCCGGGCCAGTCGTGCTGCGACCGTGCGCGTGTGACTGCTCAAGATCGGCACTGCACACGCCTTCGCGTCTCCATGAGCCCGCTCGACTGCGTCCCCACATGTTGATTTTTCGTGGAGTAAGGGCGCTGTACGCCCGCATCGTGACAAATTGCGGATTCCTTGCTGCGGCCACCGGGCGTACGACGACCATCAGCCCTCCCGCGGGCGCCGCAGCAATGCTTCGAACGGACCGTGAAATATCGGTGCTAAACACTCGTTTCTTCGACCGGCTGGGCGGTCTCTTCCGGTTTGTTCCTGTGGCTCAACCCCATCATCGTGACGAAAAACATCGGCACGAACAGCACCGCGACGCAGGTCGAACCGAGCATACCGCCGACGATGCCGGCACCGACCGAGTTCTGGGCGTGCGCGCCGGCACCGGTCGCAGTGACCAGCGGCACCGCGCCGAGGATGAATGCGATCGAGGTCATCACGATCGGCCGGAAACGCAACCGGGCGGCGTGGATCGCCGCATCGCGATACGACATGCCTTCCTTTCTGACGCCCTCGATCGCGAATTCGACGATCAGGATCGCGTTTTTGGCCGACAGGCCGATCAGCGTCAGCAGACTGACCTGGAAGTACAGGTCGTTCGGCTTCTGGAACACCAGCAGCACGAAGGCCGCGCCGAACAGTGCGAACGGCAGCGCCATCACGATCGCGATCGGCAGCGACCACATCTCGAACAATGCGGCCAGAATCAGGAACACCATGATCAGGCCCAGTGACAGCGCGACGACCGACTGGTTGCCGGCGATGTCCTGCTGGTAGGCCAGACCGAACCATTTGACGTCGTAGCGGTTGCCCAACACTTTGGGGACCACCTCCTCGATGATCTTCATGATCTCGCCCGAGGTATGACCGTTGTCGGAGTCGGGATCGACGACGATCTGGCTGGCCAGAAAGTCGTTCAAACGGGTCACGACCTCGGCGCCGGTGATTTCGGTCAGCTTCATGATGTTGCCGGCCGGGACCATTTCCCCGTCGGCGTTCTTCAAGTAGACCGTATTCAGCAGCTCCGGATTCTTGCGGTAGTCGTATTCGCCGGTGATCTCTACCCAGAACAAGTCGGCCCACTTCGTGAAGAACGTGATGTAGTACAGACCGAAGATGCCTTGCAGCGAGTTGTAGGCGTTCTTGAAATCGACCTTGTAGTAATAAGCCTTCTCGGGGTCGACGTCGACCCGCAACTGGGGCGTGTCGACCTCGTAGAACTGGCTCGCGCGCTTGACCGCCGGATAGTTCTTTTCCAGGTACTGCACCAGCTTGACCGAGTCGTCGTGGATCTCCCGGATTGTGACCGGCTGGGTCGCCTGCAGATAGAAGGTCACACCGCCGGACGGACTCAAGCCCCGGATCGGCGGCTGGTTGAACGCATAGCCGTTGATGTTCTTGTTCTCGAGGTTGATCTTGCTGGTCTCCTCGATCGCGGTGTTGATGGTCTGATGGACCATGTCACGCTTGTCCTCGTCGTTCAGGACCCCCATGATCGTCGCGGTGTTGGTCTTGAACGTGCCGTTGTCGATGATGTCCTGCGAACCCATCACGACCAGCCGGTTCAGATAAGGGATCCGCTTCATCATCTCGGCGGCGACCTTGTTCGATTCATCGACCACGTACTTCAGCGCCCCGCCGGGATTGACGTGGATCACGTCGTAGAAGTAGCCCATGTCCTCCAGCGGAATCAGCGAGGTCGGGATCCGGATGAACATCGCGACAGTCACGCCAAACACGACGGCCCATACCGTCAGCCCGATCTTGGCATGGTCGATGATCCAGATCACCGCGCTCATGTAGCCGTTCTGGAGCTTCGCAAAGCCGGCGTCGAACCAGCGGAAGAACCAGACTTTCCGCTTATTCTCGTCGTGCCTGACATTCTTCAGGAAGATCACGCACAAGGCCGGCGTCAGCGTCAGCGCGACGAAGCCGGAGATCACGACCGAGATCGCGATCGTCACCGCGAACTGCTGCATCATCGTGCCGCTGAAACCGCCGAGGAAGGCGACCGGCACGAACACCGCGTTCAACACCAGCACGATCGCGATGACCGGCGCCGACACTTCGCGCATCGCCTTCACCGTCGCGTCGAAGGAATTGAGTTTGTCCTCCTCCATGATGCGCTCGACGTTTTCGAGCACGACGATCGCGTCGTCGACGACGATACCGATCGCCAGTACCAGCCCGAACAGCGACAGCGTGTTGATGTTGAAGCCGCTGGCATAGATGCCGGCGAACGCGCCGATCACGGCAACCGGGATCGCCAGGATCGGAATGACCGTTCCGCGCAGGTTCTGGATGAACAGGAACACCACCGCGAACACCAGCGCGAACGCGATCAGCAGAGTCACGACGACGCCCTGGATGGCCTGGTAGACGAAGATCGACGAATCGTAGTGGTAGAAGTACTTGATCCCCTTCGGCAGGAACTGATCGATGCGGTCCATCGCCTTCTTGACCGCGGCCTTGGTCGCGAGCTGATTGGCGCCCGGCACCAGGTAGAGCTGCAGCGACACGGCTTCGAAGGTCTTGATCTCGCCGGTCTGCTCGTCGCGCTTGTGGACGTGGAAATAATTGTTGTAGTTGTTGGCGTCCAGTTCGACGCGTGCGACGTCCTTCAGTTTGACGATCTGGGCCTGGCCGGCGAGGCTGATCTGCCCCGGCTGGACCTGATCGGCGTTCTGCAGCGTGACCTCGCTCTTGCCGTCCAGATTGGCCCTGAGCACGATGTTCTCGAACTGGCTGACATCGGTGTAGTAACCGGTCGTCGTGATCAGGAAGTTTGATTTCTCCGGACCAAAGGTCGGCGGCATCGCGTTCTGCCCGACCGCATACTGATCGCTCTGGTCGCGAACCTTCTCGATGATCTCCGGAATGCCGATCTTGTAGAACGCCAGGCGCTTGGGATCGACATTGATTCGAATCGCGTACGAGCGCTGACCCAGAATGTTCACGAAACCGACGCCGTGGATCTGCTCGATGACCGGATAGATGTAGCGCTGCACGTAGTTCGCGATGTACAGCGGATCCGGCGATCCGGTCTCGGAATAGAACGGGATGACCTGGAACAGGTCCGGGATCATCTTGCGGATGCGGATGCCCTGCGCCCTCGCCTGCTCGGGGATATAGGAATTGGACGCCGTCAGTGAGCGGTTCAGCGTGTCAGCCTCGACGATGCCGAGACTGGTGCCGACGTTGAAATAGACGTTGATCGACACGCTGTTGCTGCCGTTCTGGCTGGCCGACTGCATGTAGATCATGTCCTCGGTGCCGGCGATCTGGTCCTCGATCGGCGCAGCGACCGCGTTCGCGATCGCTTCCGAGCTGGCACCGGGAAAGGTCGCGTTGATGTTCAGCACCGGCGGAATGATCAGCGGGTATTGGTCGATCGGAGCGTTCAGCGCGGCCATCACCCCGCCGATCACGATCATGATCGAGCAGACGATCGCCAGCACCGGGCGTGAAATGAACGTCTCGGAGATCACTGGTACGCTTCCTACTGGATGGCCGTGCCGCTCTCGCGGTCGCTCCTGAGTTCATCCACGGCGATCGGATCGCCGTCGGCGATTCGAACACCGCCGTTGGTGACGACGACCATGCCGTCGCTCAAACCGGAATCGACCAGTTGGGTTCCGTCCATCAGATACTTGCCGGCCTTGATACGGTGCTTGCGCGCCCGATCGCCCTCCTTGACGAACACATAGGACGATTCGCGATCGCGAAAGATCGCCTCCTGCGGAATGGCATAGGTGTTCCGAACGTACAGGTTGCGCAGGTAGACATGCACGAACTGCCCGGCCAGCAGCTTGTTGCGGGGCAGTCGGGAGTTGTCGATCTTCGCGCGCAACTGCCAGACGCCGTCCGAAAACGAAACCCGAATGTCCTTGAACTGGACTGTACCGGCATTCGGGATCATGGTTCCGTCAGCCAGTTCGAGATCGACCACGAACCGGTATTCTTCGGGCACGCTATAAAGACCATCCAGCTTGCCGTTTTCGATCCCCAGCCGGTCCAGTTCCGGCATCGCGAACGCCACATACATGGCGTCTTGCGAATTGATCACCGTGAGCTGGGTCTGGAACGCGGTGACCATCATGCCTTCGGACACCATGCGCTCGGAAATGTAACCGGATGCCGGCGCCCGAACCGTGCAGTACTCGAGATTCAGCTTGGCGTTGCCGATGTTCGCAAGATCCGTCTGCACGTCGCCAGCGGCGGCCTGATAATGGATCAGGGCGGTATTCATGTCCTGTACCGATGCCACGTCCTTGTGGCTCAGGCTGGCGTAGCGGTCATAGATGATCTTGTAATTGTCCATGGCCGCCTTGTCCTTCTGGTACTGGCCTTCGTAGGCCTTCAGCGCGAACAGGAACGGGCGCTGGTCGATCTCATACAGCGGCTGATCTTTCTCGACATGGGTCCCCTCCTTGTACAACTGCCTGAAGATCGCTCCGCTCACGCGCGGGATCACCGGGTAATCGATCACCCCCTGGACCACTCCGGGATATTCGTACACATACTCGATGTCGTGGCCGTACACCTGCTGTGCATTGACATGCAGGATCGGATCGGGCGGCGGCTGCTCTTTCCGGCAACCGCCCAGCATCACCATCAACCCCACCAACGCCCATCGAATCTGCATGGATCGCGTCCTAAAACAAATCGCCGAAACGGTGCCCGTCACCCAGGTCATGGGCCTTCTCGTGGTTCTTGTATTGGTAGCCGCCGCCCAGGTCCTGGTACAAGGTCACGATGCTCAATATCTGGGCCAGCTTGGCCTGCGCCGCCTGGATCGCCGCCTCGTTCAAGGTCACCCGCAAGGCCAACACGTCGGGATAGGCAATCAATCCCTCGTCGTAGCGGAGTCTTTCATTGGCGTAGCGCTGGCTCGTGGTTCGATAGAAATCCAGCATCCGATCGAGACTGTCGGTCCGTTTCTGGTGCGATGCCAGGTCGCTGTCGACCGCGGCAAACGCGTTCCGTACGGTCTCCTGGTAGGCGTAATAGTCGGCGTAGTACTGGGCCTTCGCCGACTTGATCGCGCCGAACGCCCCCAGATTCAACACTGGCATACTCACGCCGCCCTGGTACTGCCAATAGGTGTCCTTCGCGGTGAACAGATTGCTCAGCGAACTCGACGCGAATCCCAGCGGCGTCGTCAATCGGATGGTCGGAAAGAAGATCGACGTGTTGACCCCGATGTTGGCGTTCGACTGCTTGAGCACCGACGCGGCGTGGATCACATCGGGGCGATTCTTCAGTACCGCCGAAGGCAGATTGCCGGTGACGATGCCTTTGTACTCCAGATCCATGAACGGCCGGCTCGCGGCGATTGGACCTGGATTCTCGTTCAGTAACAGGTGAATCGCATTGCTCAGCCGGACGATGTTGTACTCGATCACCGGCACTTCGGCTTTGGCCTTGGCCAGTTCGACCTCATAGCGCTGAAGCGTGTACAGCGATATGAGTCCCTCCCGGTGCGCTTCCGAGTATTTTGCAACGACTTCGTCCAGATTCTTCACCAGTTGCCGTTGCTGCTCCAGCCGGTACTCCTCCTCCCGCAGGCTGAAATAGCTGCCGACGACCTGACCGATGATCGCCAGGCGTACCGCGTTCTTGGCCGCCACCGCTGCCGCGATGTTGGCCTCTGCCTGCTCCTGGTTGCGGAGCTGCTGCAGCACATTCAGCGAATAATTGGGCAGGAAGCCGGAGGTGAATGCGCCGGGAAACGGGAGCGCCGCATAGGTGGTGTCGTTCTTTTCATGATCGATGGCCATGTAGCCGGCGCCCAGATTCACCGTCGGCACCCAGTTCATCTGAATCTGCTGCAGCACCGCCCGCGCCTTGTAGATCCCGCCGACCGCGGACTGGATGTTGTTGTTTTGCTCAAGCGCCTTGCCGACCAGCTGCTGCAGCAGCGGATCGCGGAACTTGCCCCACCAGGCCATTTCCGGCACCCGCTCGGTACCGATCGACGCGTACACATCGCCAGATCGCCAGGCGCCGGGCGCACCGGCCGGAGGCTGGCGATAATCAGGCCCCCAGAAGCTACACCCGCCCAGAGCGAGCGCCGTCAGGAGGATCGAACACCGCCGAATCGACATCACACGTCCCTACGGTTCATCTGGAAACGATGTGGCGTGGAACGTGGTTTGCGAAAAGCTCGAATTCAAAGGTCAGGGTTCCTGCAGTGTGAGAACCGGTAAGTTTACGAATTATAAAGTTTCACGACGCCTATCGGCTGCCCGCTGCCGTCGGAGACCCGACCACCGACGCCGATGCGACCGGTCGGGCTGAGCCACACCTCCTGCGCAGGCCACCGGCCGATGATCATTGTGGATTCCGTGGTCGCTTCGGCGCAAGATAGAGCCGCCCGCTTGAATTCGGCGCTACCACACCAGGAGGGATGGGTCATGACTGCACGTATCGATCGATCGCTCGCCTGCCGGTTGCTGTGTGCCAGCAACGCTGCCTACGGGATTGCCTTTGCCGACCCCGTCCTGTTCGAAGAACTGCAACCTTACTTCAAACAGGTCGGCTTTGCCCACGACGATCCGCCGGTTTGCTTCGCGACCGGGAAGAACGGCCTACATGCCTGCCTGGTCGGCACGCTCGCAGGTTCGGGCACAACGGACGCTGCAGAGTCGGTGCTGATCGCATACCGAGGCGCCCATCCTCCGGACATCGACGGCATTCCCGATGTCGCGAGCTTCCTGGAGGACTGGGCCAACAACTTCGAGGCGAAGCCGATTCATGTCGCCGAGGTGCCGGGGCATGTGCACGCCGGGTTCTGGGAAGGAGTCGACCGCCTTTGGACGAAGCCCTTCCTCGCTGAAGTTCAGCGCAGGCTGCAGGCCGGCCCGGATCGCCCGCTTTACATCACCGGTCACAGCAAAGGCGGCGCGATGGCGCACCTGGCCGGCATGCGCTTCGTCCAGGAACTGGGGATTCAACCGGAAGGCGTGATCAGCTTCGCCGGTGCTCGCCCCGGCACTCAGGACTTTGCGGATGCCTATCGTGAACGGCAGATCCCCAGCCGGCGGTATGAATACGGCGACGATCTGGTGCCGCACCTGCCGCCGTCGGACTTCTTCCTGCAACACCTGAGATACAGCCTGCAGCGATTCCAGGCGATACAGCCAGCGCTCACTTCCATCTTCATCGATCCGAGGAAACAACACCTGGAGACACTGCCGCTGCTGTTGCAGACCCTCGATCGGATCGGCGCCCACAACTATGTCTCGGTCGGCCAGTTGCATTATCTGACGCCGTTCGGCGATGCCGTCGGCGATTCCCCGGCGCTACGGGTTCGGCGGGCGATCAGTTTGGCACGCTTGTTGATGCTCGGCCGATTTCGGACGATCGGTTACGAACATGCCATCAATTGCGGCTCCGGTTATCTGGGGGAGGTTTGTCCTGAAGATGTCTGTCGCGGATGACTGGCGGGCGCGAGGCGACAACCCGTTGCGACCGGTTCGCCGTGAACCCGTCCCAAACGAGGCCGGGTTCCATCCGGAGCAGGGATGCCGCGGCGCGGCGACGACCGGAGATACCGGGAAGGTATTGACGGACCCGGATCAACTAGGAACGGATATGGCCGCCTGCCAGTTCTTTCTCCCTTTTCTCGTACGCGTGGACGCACACTAGACTTTCCCCCTATTAGTGACCGCAATTGTCGGTGCGCAACAGACCCGACCCAATAGTGGAGGCAAGCAGCAATGAAAAGAGTCAACCACCCACGGTACCTGCGCATGTTGGTACTCGCGACGATCGCGCAGGGGTACGGGCTCAGCACGGCGCGGGCGGAAGTCGTCCGAGACGCGGAAGTGACCGCGCTGCAGATCACCAGCCAGTCACCGCACGCTGCAGCCGCCATCGACTACGCAAATGCCGTCCCGATGGCGCTTCCCGGCGGACGTACACGAGCAGCGGCGGACATCCACGCCGACTTCGCGACTGCCGTCAGCACTCCGGCGGCATTCTCACCGCCCGGTTCCTTCGTGACCGGCGCAAGGGGAGACGGCCAGCAGCATCCGGCATGGTTACCGGTCGGCACTCGACCGACCGCCGAAATCATCCCGCAGGAATCGGGCACCTTGGAGCACCCTTTCACGACCGTCCGCAACAACACCCCGAAGTCCATCATCACTTCCTACCCGTCTCGGGCCAGCGGCAAACTGTTCTTCAACGTCGGCAGTGCTACTTATGTCTGCTCCGCGTCCCTGATCAAACGAGGCGTAGTCGTCACTGCAGCCCATTGTGTGGTCGAATTCGGCGCCCGCCGGTACTTTTCCAACTGGCAGTTCGTTCCTGCCTATCGTAAGGGTCAGGCACCGTACGGCGTCTGGACTGCGGCCTCGGCAGCGGTCTTGACGTCGTACTACGACGGCACCGATGCCTGCTCTACGCCCGGTGTCGTCTGTCAGAGTGATGTTGCGCTCCTGACGCTGAACCCCAAGAACGGCGACTACGTCGGAACCAACACCGGCTGGTACGGCTTTGGGTGGGACAGCTATGGATTCACCTCCGGGCAACTCGCGCAGATTACCCAGGTCGGCTATCCGGTCTGCCTCGACAACGGACAGATCCAACAGCGCAACGACTCTTACGGCTATACCAGCGGCGTCTACCAAAACAATACGATCATCGGTTCATTGATGTGCGGCGGCTCCAGCGGCGGCCCTTGGCTGGTCAATTTCGGTGCACGCCCAAAGCTGACCGGCACTAGCGCGGGCGCTTACCCCCAGGCCAACATCGTGGTCGGCGTGACCAGTTGGGGTTACAACGACACGCAATTGAAGGAAATGGGGGCCAGCCGTTTCACCCGAGGCAACATCAAGGCGCTGATCGACGCGGTCTGCAACGAGGCCCCGGCCGCGTGCTCCTGAAAAACCGGATTCGGTCCGGAACACCGGGCGCTACCGGCTACTCTCCGTAACCGAACCGGATTGACCGGCTCGAATACTTCGGTCGCCGGCGAATACAAGCAGCTTCAGGCCGGTAAAGGAAAGCACCGAGTACACCGCGACCGCTGCGAGTTGCGCAAGGTGCGAGGGGATGCCGACGGATTCGCGCAGTCCGAGAAGAACCGCCCCGTTCGCGAGATAAGCCGAGGCGACGACGCCCCAATAGCGCATCAGCGAAGCGGCTCCCAGACGTTCGGCCTGGAACGTCCACTTTCCGTTCAGCGCATAGCCGGTCACGAAGCCGAGCAGGTAGCCGAGAGCGTTGGCGACGAGATCCGAGGCACCAAGCAACATCATCAGATAGATACCGGAAAGACCCACCGTCGTGTTCACCACGCCCACCAACAGGTAGCGCGACATCTGCAGCCGAAGCACTTTCATCGCCTCGCGTAAACCACATACTGGGCGCCGAGCGGCAACCAGGTCATCGCCCGTTCCAGTCCGCGTAGCCGGGCCAACTGGCCGGGAAAAAAGATTCGATACTGTGACCGCACGTCGCGCCATCCCGCCGCGGCCACGGCGCGGCGCATTTGGCGGGCATTGATCAGTCTGGCGTTGATATCGAAGGGACAATTGCGGACCGCCTGAAGCGTCAAGGGATTCCACGGGTTGTGTTCAAACACGGCCAGCAATGCGCCGGGTCGCGCCGCCTTCCGCAGACGCGACAGCCAGGCGACATGACGTTCGTGGGGAATGTGATGGAACACACACGCCGAGAAAATCAGGTCGAATCCCTGGCCGATTTCACCGGACCCCGATTCGTCGATCTTGCGGTACTCCGCCTGGTCGGGAAACCGCGCCCGGGCAATCTCCAAGCTCCTGCCGGAGACGTCGGCGCAGGTCAGAACCGCATCCGGAAAATGTCTTCTGAAATGCGGGACCGAATTCCCGACGCCCGCACCGAAATCGAATATCGTGCGCACGTCGATAGCGTGCTGCGCCAGTCGCCTCGCGATGTCCCGCACCTTGTACTCGGCGAAAAACTCGGGCGAATCGCCCGATGCGCGTATGTTGCCGGCGTGGATGGCATGGTATTCCTCGGCGAAACGATCAAATTCGTTTTCGTTCATAGGGTACCCTATCCCCAGCCGACCGCCGGCGTCAACCGGCCACCATCGGTGGTCGGCGCGGGCGGCAACCCACAGCCGGATCGGCGGAACCCTGCACTCTGTCGATCGACGGGACCTGCGGCAAGTCGCCGACGAATCCCGGGCTGTTCCTGACCGCCGGGAATTTCGGCACCGACACGCCAGACGCCACCGGCGACTGCTCATCCACCAGAAAATCGAATTCACCCGGCACGCCGGGCAGGATGCCGGCCTCCCGTCACTCAAGCACGGCACGCTGGACCGGCGCCCGGCAAAGACCGCCTGTTTCTCGCGATCTGGCTGACGCGGGCAATCGGCCGCGCGTCCGGACGATCCGACCAGCGATGCGCGCAGGATCGAATCGCGGTCCGTCTTTTCACCGGCGACGGCCGCCGGATCGACTCCGCTCGATGCCACCGAACTGACAAGATTCCGTCACACCAATGTCGCACCCGGCAGGCACAGTATGCCGAATGGCTGTGATCGAGCGGAATTCGATGAAGGTTTTGTTTGTTTGTGGTTCGCTGAACCAGACCAAGATGATGTATCAGGTTTCGCGTCACCTGCCGCAGTTCGACGCTTATTTCACACCGTATTTCTGCGATGGCCCGGGACGACTGGTGCAGCGAACCGGCGTGCTCGATTTCACCGTGCTGGGCGGGCGCTTCCACCGACAGACCCTCGATTACCTGAAGCAGCGAGGGGTCTCGTTCGACCACGAAGGTCTGAACGGGTCCTACGACCTGGTCGTCACCTGCAGCGACCTGATCGTGCCGCGTCGCATCCGGCGATCGAAGCTCGTGCTCGTCCAGGAGGGCATGACCGACCCCGAAAACCTCACCTATCACCTGGTCCGGAAACTCCGGTTGCCGCGCTGGCTGGCGCAGACCTCAACCACCGGCCTGTCCGATCTTTACGACATCTTCTGTGTCGCATCGGAGGGCTATCGCGAGCTGTTCATCCGTAAGGGTGTCCGTCCGGAAAAGATCCGCGTCACCGGCATCCCGAACTTCGACCACTGCGAACAGTATCTGCAAAACGATTTTCCCCATCGCGGCCACGTGCTCGTCGCCACCTCCGACATGCGCGAAACGTTCAAATACGAGAACCGCCGCAAGTTCATCGAAAGAGCCCGGAGGATCGCCGACGGGCGACCGCTCCTATTCAAGTTTCACCCCAACGAGGAACCCGGACGCGCCGCGCGGGAGGTCGAACGCTATGCGCCCGAGGCGCTGCATTTCGCGGACGGCCCGACCGACCACATGGTCGCCAACTGCCAGACTCTGGTGACCCGCTACTCTTCGGTCGTGTTCGTCGCGGCCGCTTTGGGCAAGGAAATCCACTCGGACCTGTCGGCCGACGAACTGCGGAAGTTGATGCCCTGGCAAAACGGCGGCACCTCGGCCGCCCGGATTGCGCGTGAGTGCCGCA
>CAZXXC010000112.1:0-12758 GCA_964644665.1 uncultured Methylococcaceae bacterium | reverse complement strand
TCGTCACCGTCGTGGCCGATGACCTGGATCCGGCTCAGCAGTGACGCGCCATTGAAGGGCAGGTGGCCCGATGGACTGCCGGGCTGATCCGAATAGACCAATTGATAGCTGCGCGTGAGACGCTCTATGTCCGCATTGGTGAAGACTTCGATCCGCGCGCACCGAAGACGCGTGCGGATTTCGAAGCCGGCCCGATAGTCGGAAAACGGATCCGGCCGCGGCTCCGGTTCGTAAACGAAGCGAACCCTTACCAGGAAGTCGGGCGTATTCGGGTTACCGTAGTCCGCGTAACGGATTTCGCTGAGATAGAGCTGGTCCCACCAATGGGGACCTTCCTTGCCGGAGTCACGAAGGTATTGGTATTCGATGCGATTGCCGAAGGGGTCTTCGGTGCGGCTCAGCTTCCAGGCGAAGATCTTTTTACGGTTTGCCGGGTCCGCCACGATCGCCGGATCGGGGTCCGAGCGTTCGGCGGTCCCGTAGTAGCTGACCAATCCGTCCTTGCTTTCGACCGTCCAATAGTTTTCCTCCTCGCTGCGATGGTGCAGGATGCGCGCGAACAGACCCTCGGTGCGCGGACGGAACATTGCGAGGTTGGTAGTGGGGCCGGATATCGGAACCAAGTCCTCGGCGCCGGACAGTACGAAGACATCGTGATCCTTCGGATCAGCGGAGCCGTCGCGATACCGTGGAATTCCTTTCGAGGTTTTCCGGCTAACGCCGGGAACGCTTAGCGACCAGCCGAGCCCGAACGGCCCGTTGCCGTTGCCGGTGCTGTAGGTCAGGTTGAGTTGCGGCTGAAAGCCGTTGCGGCCGGGAGGCATCGCGATGGGTACGGAGAAGTTGCCCGTGCCGGTGTGGAGATCGGGCGAAAACTTTTCGCCGATGCCGGAAATTGCGCCGCCTCCTTTCGGCAGGGAAATGGCTTGGCTGACGCCGCCCGACGGATTACTCACTGCTCCCCCCTCGGCTGAAAACTCAGCAGCAGTTCGCTTTATCGTTGTATGGCTTTGCGCTGGGTTGGCCGAATCTGCGATGCCGCAGGCCCGGTAGACGCCTGTCATCGAGAAGAACGGGGCCGGCCGACGCAAGCTGGGACCGATGGTCCGGCAAGGTGGCGGCCGAATCAATGGGGAAAACTACGTACGGAGGGTGCGGAGAGCACTCACATACGGGGTGGGGTGGTACGCGCAGCAGACCGGCGCGCCAGGTTCTGCAGTCACGACGCTACCCCGCTTCATCGGCCGCGATGCGGGGCGATGTCGTAGCGGTGCGTCGGCGGCACCCGGGGACCAGCAAGTGGCCCGTGCGGCGCTTGGCGGCGCAATCGAACGTCTAAAGGGGGGCAGTGGTCGTCGGCTGCGGTGAACGGTCCAAGTCCTCCTTCTCCGTCGGCGCGATGACGAAGGCCAGCAACCCAACAAAGGCCAGGACCGGAAGATACAGCACGCAGGTCCGCGCAACGGCGAGGGATCTCATTTGCGGTTTCATCGAGTCCTGGTCTCCTGACTGGTTCGTTGGTAGGACATTACTTTACGCAGAGGGTCGCGTCCATTCGAAATGGATTGGAATCGCCGTGAGGCTGGTTGCGTTGTAGCGGTAGAGTCCAGCGTCGGCGCCAATCGAATGCAACGACCACGCAATGGGCAAACGCCCATCACGGTTTCTGATGGCAGTTGATTGTGTCGACTGTTCAATTCGGCGGACGGAACTGGTACAGCCAGGTTTCCGTGAGTGCTTCGCCGTTGCCCTGGATGTAGAGCCGCAATTCCACCGGGTCGGTGCCTTCCGGCAGCAGGTCGAAAATCGCGCGCCAGCGACGGGTCCCGGGAATCGGTTCCATGAACGCCCCTTGAGTCGACCCGCGGCTGGTCGTGACGACCGGCGACGCCTTGACCGTGTCGCCCCAAAGCGGATCCAGCGCCGCTCCGGCGAATTCTATCGCGAATTTATATACCCCTTTCGGCCGGGGCTTGCCCGGTTGGCCGCCGCGGCCGATCCGGGTCGCGACACAGCGCGCGACCGCGGCCGGATACGGCTCCTCGGCGAGCCAGTGCAAGCGGTAACGGAGACGGTAGGACGCTTTCGCGCGCACCGGTTCGGCCGGCCGCCAATAGACCGTGATGTTGTCGTGAATCTCATCGTCGGTCGGCAGTTCGACCAGTTGCACGGATCCTGCGCCCCAGCCGTCCAGCGGTTCCACCCAGACGCTGGGTCGTCGCTCGTAATTGACGCCGTCCAGGTAATTCTCGAACGCACGGTCCCGTTGCAGCAGCCCGAAACCCTTCGGATCGTTGTCGACGAAGCTCGACGTCACCGATGTCGGCTGGTTGATCAGCGGCCGCCAGATCCGTTCACCGCTGCCGGTCCAGATTGCGAGGCCGTCGGAGTCATGCACTTCGGGCCGCCAGTCTTCGAGCCGCCGCTTCTCGGATTCGCTGAACCAATACATCGAGGTCAACGGAGCAAGGCCGAGCCGCTTCACGTCCTTGCGCATGAACAGCGCCGCCTCGATTTCCGTGATCACGCCCTCCTTGCGCCAGATCGAAAAGCGGTAGGCGCCGGTGATACTGGGGCCATCCAGCAGCGCGTAGACGAACACCGGATCGGTTTCGCTGCGCGCGCCTTCGATGTAGAAGTCGGTGAAGTCCGGGAATTCCTCGGGGGTGGGTTCGGCGCTGTCGATCACGACCCCGCGGGCCGAGAGGCCGTACTGATTCAATGCCCCGATCGCTCGGAAATAGGAAGCGCCCAGGAACGCGAGCCAGTCCTGGGTGCGCCAGTCGTCGCGCTGACGCGATTCCTGCAACCGAAAGCCAGCAAATCCCGACTTGTCGGGCAGTTTGCGCGCGACGCTGTCTTTGGGCATGTCGAAGTATTTGCTGTTGTAGAAGATTCGCCGGGCCTTGCCGTCCTCCACCGCATACATTCGAACGGCCTTCTGGAAGAACATGCCGAGATGGAAGAACGTAGCCGGGTAGATTCCGGTACCTTCGTTGAACAAGGCATAGTTGGTGTTGTAGCGGATCTTCCCCCATTCCTCGTAGTCGATTTTTTTTACCACTTCGGGGGCCGGGCGAAGCGGCGGTTCATAGGCCTCGTCTGCCATTGCGCGGGCCCGTTCGATCAGCATGTCGTAGCTGAAGCGTTGGGCCGGTCCGAAATCGAGCGACTTGTTGTTGTCGCCGGCCCAACCGATCGGGTTGTAGCCGAGCAGCGGCGATCCCATGCCCAGCAAGGCCGTCGCGCGCAGAAATCGGCGTCGTGTGAAGTGATGGTTCATGTGTTGTGTTCCCAAGTTCTGCAGTCCGGAGTAGCGCAAGGCGCATGCAGTGCCCGGAACCGGTGACGGGCGCCCGTGGTTCGGATGAGGACTCCCGATTCCGACGGTCCTGCGGAATCGCCGGCGCGATGATACTCCAAATCGCTGCTGCTCGGTGAGCGGCCCGAGTGGTGCAGGAACGGCTAGCCAGACTGTCGCGAAACGGCACGATCGGCTTCGATGCGTTGGTTCCGATTCGGTTCGGGCGGAGTGCATCTCGCCAGTGACAACAGCGCGGCCAGAATCAGGGCGGCGGCCAGCAGCAACAGACCATGGTCCATCCGACCGGTGGTGTCACTCAGCCAGCCCAAGGCGGTTGGGCTGCAGTAGCCGCCGAGGTTGCCGACCGAGTTGATCAAGGCGATACCGCCTGCCGCAGCGCGTCCCGACAGGAATGCCGTCGGCAGCGTCCAGAACAGGGCCAAGGCAGAGATCACACCGACCGCGGCGATCGACAATGCGGCCAGCGATCCGGCCAGCGATGCATCGAGGGTCCGGCTTGCGAGGAAACCCGACGCGGCCAGCAGGCAGCAGGCGATCAGGTGTCTCGACCGGTGTCGGGTGCGATCGGAGTGCCTGCCGATCGCGATCATCCCGGCGCCCGCCGCGCCATAGGGGAGGGCACTCAGCAGGCCGGTGGCCGTGTAGTTGCCGGCATGGAGCGCGTGCACGATTTGCGGCAACCAGAACGAAATGCCGTAATTGCCGACGACCAGCAGGAAATAGACCGCGGCGAGTCGCCAGACCAGGGTCGAGCAGGCGGCGTCACGCAGACTCGATGTGCGGGGCTGCGCCTCCGGTCCCGATCCCTGCTCGATTTGATGTCGCAGAAGGGCTTTTTCCTCGCATGAGAGCCAGGGAACCCGACCGGGGTGGTCCGGGAGCAGGAAGAAGGTCACCGCTCCCAAAGCAACCGCCGGCAGCCCTTCGGCGATGAAGAGCCACTGCCACCCGCGCAGCCCCTGAAATCCGTCCAGCGATGCCATGATCCAGCCCGATAGAGGTCCTCCGAGGATGCCTGCGGCCGGAATTGCCGCCATGAACCAGGCCGTCGAGCGCGCCCTCAGCCCGGCCGGGTACCAGTTGGTCAGGTAGTAGATGATCCCGGGAAAGAATCCGGCCTCACCGACACCGAGCAGGAACCGCAGCGTGTAAAAGCCGCTCGCCGATTCGACCCAGGCGGTCGCGGCCGAAAGCACGCCCCACACGATCAGGATGCGCGTGATCCAAAGTCGAGCCCCGACGCGATGCAGGATCAGGTTGCTCGGCACTTCGAACAGGAAGTAGCCCAGAAAGAAGATGCCGGCGCCGAACCCATATACGGTATCGCTAAAGCCGAGATCGGCATTCATCTGTAACCGCGCGAACCCGATGTTGATCCGGTCCAGGTAGGCGACGACGTACAGCAAGAACAGCAGCGGCAACAAGTGCCACGAGATCTTCCGGTAAATGGCCGAAGCGGGTCCGGTCGGACCGGTGGGCAGGTTCGGCATCGGGGAGAATCCGAGTGATGGGTATTCAGCGAGTATGCCGCGATCGGGCCGGGGCGGTCCACCGGGTTCCGGTCGCCGCGTGTTCCAAGCGCGCCGCATGGTTTCCCGACGGGGGAGCGTACCGATGAAACGCGCCGGATTGGGCCGATCCGGGGTATACTCCAACGAAACAGGGGCGCTGGTTGGCTCCGATTCGCAGCGGGATGGGTGTCGCGACGCGCGTCGTTGATTTGATTGGTGGTGGGCGAATGGCACGGGAATCCTCTTCCGCGGCGTCGGTGCGCGCGGCCGCATGGGAGCGTATCCGGACGCTGGGGCGGCAGCGCTACATTTGGCAGTACGGCGTTCTGCGCTGGGGCGGCTTCATGTTCTGTTTCTCGCTGGCTGTTTACCACTACCGGCAGTTTGGTCGTCTGATCAGCAGCGAAGGTCATCTCTGGTTCCGACTACTACTTGGCGCAGTGGTTTGGGCCTATGTGGGTTATCTCTACGGCAGAGCCTCGTGGCATCAGAACGAGCGCAACTACCGGGCTCGCCGATCGGCCGGCGGTACTTCGGTGGAGATGTGAGAAAGCCTCAAGTCCAGTACCGGCGGAAGGCGATTGTGTAGTGGATCGATGACGTTCCGGCTGGCTGTTTGTTGCTTGGGTCTGATGGCCCAAGTCCCTACGGTGAACGCGGAAGATCTGCGTGAACACGTCCGGAGGCTGTCGCAGCAGCACGGGTTCACGGTTGACGGTATCGACCGGATTCATCCCGAAGAGGTGCCGGATTCGAACCTCGGCGACCTGCCGTCGCAGTTGCGTGATCTGCTGCGGAATTACAACCATCTGATGATCTCCGGGCATGGACGGGCGGTGGAGCGAGTCGTCGTCCTCGGCGTCAAGCATGGCGGTTCTGGTCCGGCGCCGGACCCCACCGTGAGTCTGACCCGGGAAGGTCCACATCACCGCGTGGAGGCGCTGCTGACCGGGCCGAACGGCCGCTCCGTGCCCGTCTCGCTGATCATCGACACGGGTGCGAGCAACATCGTGCTGCCGGAGTCGATGATGGCGGATCTGGGGTTTCGTGCCCAGGACCTGCAATCCTCCCAATCGCAGACCGCCAGCGGCCTGCTGCCCGTCAGGCTCGGTACACTCAAGGCCGTCGCGATCGGGCGGAATCAGGCTTCCGACGTTGCGGTCAGCTTTGTCGAGGATCGGAAGCTCGGCGCACTGCACTTGCTGGGCATGAGTTTTCTCGGCCGGTTCCGGTTCACAATCGATGACGAAAAGAGTGAATTGATCCTGACGGCGCGTTGACCGCGCTTGTTATCCAGTAGCGCAATTGCGGATTCTCCATGGCAACATCAGGCCCCGCCGAACAAGCTCCCTGTCATTTCGTCATTTTCGGTGCAACCGGAAACCTGGCCAGCCACAAGCTGATTCCGGCTCTCTACCACCTCGAGGTCGCGGGTCGCCTGCCGCTGGGGATGGACATCATCGCCACCGGGCGCCGTCCCTGGGAACAGGGGGAGTGGCAGAACTATCTCGAAGGATCCCTGTCGGACGGCGTCGGCGGGGAACTGAATGGCGAGGTGTATCGGCGGTTTCGCGATCGGTTTCATTATCAGCAAGGAGACCTGCGCAGCGCGGATCTCTATCAGGGACTCGCGGCCCGAATCGCCGAATGTGGCCCGGTGGTCTGCGCCAACACCGTTTTTTACCTGTCGATCAAACCCGCCGATTTTGCGACAGTGATCGGACATCTGGATCAAGCCGGCTTGAACAAGCCGGCCGGGCTGCATCGTATCGTCGTGGAGAAGCCGTTCGGCGAAGACTTGGAAAGCGCTCGAATGCTGAACAAGCTGCTTCACAAGCACTTCGAGGAAGAGCAGATTTTCCGGATCGATCATTATCTAGGCAAGGAAACGGTGCAGAATCTGCTGGTATTCCGCTTCGCCAATACACTGGTCGAGCCCTTGTGGAACCGGAATTTCATCGATCATGTGCAGATTACGGTAGCCGAGCAGAAGGGGATCGATACCCGTGCCGGCTACTATGACGGCGCCGGCGCCCTGCGCGACATGCTGCAAAATCACCTGTTGCAGCTACTGACCCTGGTTGCCATGGAACCCCCGCCGGCGCTGGAAGCGGACGCACTTCGCGATGAGAAGGTCAAGGTGCTGCGGTCGGTGCGCCCGATCCCCAAGCAGGCGCTGCATGCCCACGCATTCCGCGCTCAGTACGGCCGGGGCATGGTCGGAGGTGTAGCGGTTCCCGCCTATCAGGATGAGCCTAGCGTCGGGCAACATTCGGTCACCGAGACTTTCGTCGCGGCGAAATTTTACGTCGACAACTGGCGTTGGCGTGGCGTGCCGTTCTACCTCAGGACCGGCAAGCGTTTGGCGGAGTCGCTATCGATGATCGCGATCCGGTTTCGGCATCCGCCGCAGCAGTTGTTTCGCGAGACGCCGCTGGAATTCATCGAGCCGAATTGGGTGTTGCTATCGATCCAGCCGTCCGAAAGCATGCATATGGAAATTCACTCGAAGCGCCCCGGGCTCGGCATGGAAACTCGTGTCGTGCAGCTCAACGCTTCCTATCGCGGTGATCGGGAAAAGTCCCTGGACGCCTATGAAACCCTGTTGCTGGACGTAATCGAGGGAGATCGTTCCCTGTTTATTCGCTTCGACGAGGTCGAGTGGGCCTGGCGCGTCGTCGACCCGATCCTGCAGCACTGGGCGCACGAGCGCGATTTCATACGCACCTACCCGGCCGGATCGTGGGGTGCGGAAGAAGCTAACCGCTTGTTCGACAAAGATGATCAAGCCTGGCGCAATCAACTCTGAATCCATGCAGATGTCTCAACACGTCCGATGGCATGTCTACCCCTCGGTCTCCGATCTGGTTGACCGGGCAGCCGCAGCGATCCAGCGCATCGCGGCTGAATCGATCCGGCTGCGCGGCGAGTTTCTGGTGGTTCTGGCAGGTGGCACGACGCCGAAGTTGATTTACCAGCAGCTTGCCGAGCACTCAGCCGACTGGTCGCGTTGGAAGATCTTTTACGGGGATGAGCGCTGTCTCCCGGCCGACCACCCGGAGCGCAACAGCGTGATGGCAGCGTCGGTCTGGCTGGCCGCGATCGAACACCGCGGAGCAAAGGTATTTCCGATCCCCGCGGAACAGGGACCGGATCAAGGTGCCGCAGTCTACCGGGAAACCCTTCGCGGGCTGGGCACCTTCGACCTGGTATTGCTGGGGCTGGGCGAGGACGGTCACACCGCCAGCTTGTTCCCGGGGCACGAGTGGGGGCGGAACGACGCGGATCCGACCGTGCTACCGGTCCGCTCGGCACCCAAGCCCCCGCCGGAGCGTATCTCTTTGTCGGCTGCCAGGCTTTCGCATACGCGGCAGTTGTTGGTGTTTGTAACCGGGACGGGGAAACTTGATGCGGTATCCCGCTGGCGCTCGGGGCAGCCTATGCCGATCCTTGCCGTGCAACCTCCCGGTGGGGTCGACGCATTGGTGTCGGTTGACGCGTGGAAGTCGGACCGTGCGGCTCAAGGGCGTTGATGGTTCGTTCGAGTCGCCGTTGGGCGGCAGGTTTTTGCTCCGCAATGACGCGAAGCAAACCGCAAATCGGGGCCGTCGCGCGGCAGTAGAGGCGGATGCCGAGTTTCCGCCTCCGCCGTCGTGCAAGGGCGCGTGGGGAGCAGATCGGTCTCTGCTGGCAGTGACCGGGATCAGGCTGCGGCTACGGCCGGTGTCGTGGGATCGGTAGACGCCTGGTCGACCCGGGGTCGAGAAATCTTCAGGGGAGCAATGCGGCGATCGGCCTGCTCCGGCGCATGCGTCGGCTCGTTTTCGTCGCTCTGTGCGATGCGGGGTGGTGACAGGCCGGGTACCGCGTCCGGCACAGCAGCCAGCTTGGCAACCGCAGTGTTCGCACAAGTGTAGATCTCGAACAGGCTTTGGATGCGCGTCATTTCGATCAACGCCTCCAGATTTCGGGGAACTGCGCAGAGGACCACGCGCCCATGCCGGTGTTGCATGGCTTTCCAGACCAGCACGAGGCTGGCGAGCCCGAATGCATCCATGTAGGTCGTTTCGGCCAGGTTGAGCACCAGTTTGCCCGAGCCGGTGGCGACGATGTAAAGCAGGGCATTCCGGGTTTCCGTCCCGTCGTCCTGGATGAATCGTCCTTCGATGGTTGCGAGGTCCACCCCGTGTTCGCGGTGGTGAGTGCAGCGTAACATGGAAAGTTCCTCCTCAATGTCGGGTCGACGAGACGTCCGTTTGCAACAACTCGGATGAATCTCAATAGGCGCTTGGTGTTGATCGAAATCGGGGTGTCGTGCGCCTAAATCCAAGTGTAGGAGAAGGAATCATGCGACGAGGCGGTCATGAAGATCAGGCCGTGAATCGGAACGATAAGTGCCGCGCGGCACAGTGCCCCTCGTCTCCGGAAATCGCGGCGGCTCTTGGGGAGCCCGCTCGTCATCGAGGGGGTAGGCAACACGACGTCGCCCCATCGGCATCGGCGTCAAAGGCCGAAGCGATGGGAGAAATGCCGGCGGGCTTGCGGCTATCAGGCGGGCGGTGGTGCGACCCGACCGTAATGAGTCTCGATGTAGCGCTCGACCAGAACCTGGAATTCCTCGGCGATTCGGTCGCCTTTCAAGGTCACGGTCTTGACGCCGTCCTCATAGACCGGAGCGACGGGTTGCTCACCGGTGCCCGGCAGACTGATGCCAATGTTGGCGTTCTTGCTTTCACCGGGGCCGTTCACCACGCAGCCCATCACCGCTACGTTCATCTCTTCGACGCCTCGGTACTGCTTCCGCCATTCCGGCATCTTGTGCCGCAGATGGCTTTGAATCTGCTGGGCCAGTTTTTGGAAATAGTCGCTGGTGGTCCGGCCGCAACCGGGACAGGAGATGACCATGGGCGTAAACGAGCGAATGCCCAGCGTCTGTAGGATCTCCTGGGCGACGATGACTTCCAGCGTGCGGTCGGCCCCGGGTTCCGGCGTCAGCGAAATCCGGATGGTGTCACCGATGCCTTGCTGCAGCAGCACTGACAGCGCGGCGGTCGACGCTACGATGCCTTTCGATCCCATGCCGGCTTCGGTCAATCCGAGGTGCAGTGCGTAATCGCAGCGCTGCGACAGCGATTGATAGACCGCAATCAATTCCTGGACGCCGCTCATCTTGCATGACAGCACGATGCGATCCTTCGGTAGGCCGAGTTCGGTCGCACGTTCGGCGCTTTCCAGTGCAGAGGTGATCACTGCCTCGCGCATCACCTCGGGCAGCGGCTTCGGTTCCGACAACTGCGCATTCGCGTCGAGTAGCCGGGCCAGCACCTGCTGGTCGAGGCTCCCCCAGTTTACGCCGATACGCACTGGCTTTCCGTAGCGGCAGGCGAACTCGATCATCTGGGCGAACTGCGGGTCGCGCTTCGAGCCGCGCCCAACGTTGCCTGGATTGATCCGGTATTTCCCGAGCGCTTCGGCGCAGGCAGGATACTTCGATAGCAGCCGATGTCCGTTGAAATGAAAATCACCGATCAACGGAACGGTACAACCCCTTTTGTCCAGTTCGTCGCGAATTTTGGCGACCGCCTCCGCCGACTCTTCGTTGTTGACGGTGATGCGGACCAGTTCGGAACCGGCGCGGGCCAGGTCGGCCACTTGCCGCACGGTTCCGTTGATGTCCGCGGTATCCGTGTTGGTCATCGACTGGACCACGACCGGGGCGCCGCCGCCGATCTGGACGGTGCCGACTTTCACGCCGACGGTGTTCTTTCGATTCATGGCTGGACCTATTGTCTGGGGTACTCATTTCACGGACGAGACGACCGGTTGCGCATCACTCGCCCGTTGGCCGGCATCCGGAAAAAGTGATCCGGGAAGTCGGTGCGGTGTATTAAGGAGACTAAATCACTGGGATAATTCTACCAAGCCGAGCCGTTCCTTCCAAAGTTCGATGGCCGTCCGCGCTGGTGCAACGGTGACAGCGATCGCTTCGCGTTGGCGCAAGACAACGGGCGAATTCCGCCCGAATGGAACGTCGTCCCGGCTTGCCAGGCAAAGGTTTCATGCATTGAATCTGGTCGCGAACGCCGATTTACGTTGCGGTCCGGTCGTGTACAAAAATTGCATGGCATGTCACTTTGAACGAGACGAGAGTGAGACGATCGATGACGAAAACTGCGACTGAGGGGGCACCATCCGAAAGCCACCGCGAGGACACGCGAACGGGTTTGAACAAGAAGGCGCTAAAGCAAAGCTTCTGGAACAATTTGTTTTACGCCCAGGGAAAATTTCCGGCGCTGGCCACCCAAAAGGATTACTACATGGCTTTGGCCTACTCGGTACGAGACCGCATGTTGCAGCGTTGGGTCAGCACAGCTGCGGCCTATACGGCGCAGGGTGCCCGCACGGTTTGTTACCTGTCCGCCGAATTTCTGATCGGGCCCCATCTGGGCAACAACCTGATCAACCTTGGAATCTACGAGAGGGTCGAGCAGGCTGTGGCCGAACTCGGCTTCAGTCTCGACGATCTGTTGGCGCAGGAAGAGGAACCAGGGCTCGGCAATGGCGGTCTGGGCCGACTGGCGGCCTGTTTTCTGGATTCGATGGCGACGCTCGAGATCCCGGCTCTGGGTTACGGCATACGCTATGAGTTCGGCATCTTTGACCAACACATCGTGGACGGTTGGCAGATGGAGAAGACCGACAAGTGGCTGCGCTACGGCAATCCGTGGGAAATTCCGCGTCCCGAATGGGCGGTCGAGGTGAAACTGGGGGGGCATACGGAACGGTATTACGACGAACACGGACGGGAACGTGTCCGCTGGATTCCGGCCAAGGTCGTGTTGGGCGTGCCGTACGACACGCCGATCCTCGGCTATCGCAACAATACCGCCAACACGCTCCGGCTCTGGCGCGCGGAGGCGCCCGAGTCGTTCGACTTCGAGGTGTTCAACCGGGGTGACTATTACGGTGCGGTGCACCAGAAGGTGGCTTCGGAAAACCTGACCAAGGTGCTGTATCCGAACGACGAGCAGATTCAGGGCAAGACACTGCGGTTGGAACAGCAGTATTTTTTCGTGTCCTGCTCGCTGCAAGACATGTTGCGAATTCTCCGAATCCAGAACATCCCGCTGGAGGATTTTCACAAGAAGTTCACGGTCCAGCTCAACGATACGCATCCGAGCATCGCGGTGGCCGAACTGATGCGGTTGCTGGTGGACGAAAACGATATGGGCTGGGAGGCCGCCTGGTCGATCACTCGACGCACCTTCGGCTACACCAACCACACGTTGCTGCCGGAAGCTCTGGAGCAGTGGCCGCTCGGCATGTTCGGTGCCGAGTTGCCGAGGCATCTCGAGATCATCTACCAGATCAACGCGCACTTCCTGGACGAGGTCCGGCTGCGCTTTCCCGGCGACGAGGACCGCGTTGCACGCATGTCTTTGATCGATGAACGCGGGGAACGCGGAGTGCGGATGGCACATCTGGCTTGTGTCGGCAGCTCGGCGATCAACGGCGTGGCGGAACTGCATTCGGAGTTGCTGAAGCAGGATGTCCTGAAGGACTTCAACGAACTGTGGCCCGAGAAGTTCAGCAACAAGACCAACGGCGTGACGCCGCGGCGCTGGATCATGCTCAGCAACCCCCGGCTTTCGACGCTATTCTCCGAGACGGTGGGCACGGACTGGCCGAAGGACCTGGAGCGGCTGCGGCAGTTGGAGCCCTATGCCGACGACAGCGCGTTCCGGCAGCGCTGGCGCGAGATCAAGCGCGCGAACAAGGTCGACTTCGCAGCGCACGTGTTGAAATGCACCGGCGTATCCATCGATCCGGACTCGCTGTTCGACGTCCAGGTCAAGCGGATTCACGAATACAAGCGCCAGCTCCTCAACGCGATGCACATTATCACCCTATACAACCGCATC
>CAZXXC010000111.1:0-12780 GCA_964644665.1 uncultured Methylococcaceae bacterium | reverse complement strand
CCGCGGTGATCCATTCCACGCTGAGTTCCGAAGCCATCGCGGTCTGCCTGCTAGGCGGCGACCAGATCGTGCTGGCCAACCCCGGGTTCCGGGAACTGTTCGGTCTCCAGCCCGCCGACCCTTGTCCTTTGCATCTGTCCGACCTGGCGATCGACGCCGATCGTTCCTGGGTCGGCAGCGTGCTGACCGAGGCCGCGCAAAGGACTTCCGGGCCGATTCAGCTTTGCTTTCAGGCCTTCGGCAAGAATGGCGCCACCATGGACCTGGAACTGCACGCGGTGCGCGCCGCCAGTTCGGCCCGTTCCGGAATGCTGGCGTTTCTTTTCGATGTTCGTGAACGCCGGCGCCGGGAAGAGCAACTCAGCTTCCTGGCCTTCCTGGATTCGCTCACCGGGCTGCCCAATCGCGCACTGTTCTTCGATCGCCTGCGCGAAACGCTGGTCGAGGCGCGTCGGACCAAACTCGGCTTCGCCCTGCTGTTTGCAGACCTCGACGGATTCAAGGCGGTCAATGACCGGTTGGGACACGATGCCGGGGACCTGGTGCTGACCATCGTCGGCGATCGCCTGGTGGAATGCATCCGGGCGGAAGATACGGTGGCCCGCCAGGGTGGTGACGAGTTCGCGATTCTGCTGCCGAACCTCGCCAACCGCGAGGATGCCGAGCGGCTGGCCGCGCGCATGATCGAGCGGGTTGCCGAACCGATCGCCGTCGGCAAGGCGCTTGCCCACGTCGGGCTCAGCATCGGGATCGCGCTGTACCCCGATCACGCCGCCGACATCGATACGCTGTTCAGCGCGGCCGATGCAGCGATGTACGCGAGCAAACGGGCAGGAAAAGGCCGATACTTGATGGCCGAGGTCGCTGCCGAATGCAGCCCGATCAGCGTCGAGTTCGTCGTCTGGAGCGAGGTGCACAACGTCGGGATCGAAGTGATCGACCGGCAGCACCGGGAACTCGTCGACTTGGTGAATCAGTTGGGCAATGCGCTGAAAGCGGGCCACAGCCGGCAACGGCTGTTAGATGCCCTGGTCGAATTGATCGCAGCCACACGGCGTCACTTCGAAACCGAGGAGCGTCTGATGGCGGAACACGGGCTGCCCCATCTCGATGTCCACCGCCGGCATCATCGCAAGCTGCTCGATGATGTCGGCAGCCTCCGCGGAGATCTCGATCGGCGCAGCATGGCGTTGACGATGCGCTACCTGCAGGAATGGCTGCTCAGGCATGTCGACACCATGGACAAGCAGCTTGGCAGCTTGTTGCAGCAACGCGGCGTGACATGACATGGCCTCCCGTCCGGAGGAGGCTCCGGGAAGTGGGCGGAACGGGGAGGTGCCTGCGACGGCCCGGCAGGGATCGCCAGAGTATCGACAATTCATAAGAACGATAGTGACCTCGTCATGTTAGCCGTATCGGGACTTGCAGCCCCTCCGGAATCCGCACGATCCATTCGACACCGACTGGCCCGTCAACTGTACGTTTTTTGTGGGATTACCGGCAGCCTCGGCGTCTGCGCGCTGCTCGTCCTGGCCTGGTACGGCGGCCCACCGGTCACCGCGGACGGGCTGAGCCGAACATTCTGGCTGTCGCTTCCCTGGCTGGCCATCTGGGCTGCCAGCTGGAGCCTCGCCGGCCTGATCCATCGCCGCCTGACCGCGCTGGTACCCGACGCCAACGGCGCCGATTCTCCTCGCCACAGTCCGCTGGAGGCCATTCTGACCAGAGGAAAACGGGAATGGGAACTGACCTTCGATGCGATCTCGGACCTGATCTTCATCATCGATGCCGGCGGCCTGATCCTGCGGTGCAACCGGACCGCGATTCGGCGCCTTGAGCTGTCCTTCAACGACGTCATCGGTCGCAGCCTCGGCCAATTGCTGTTCGGCGCGTGGCATCCGTGCTCGCGGCCGGTTCCGCAGGGAGAATTCGAGATCCTTCGACTGGGCGGATACTTCGAAGTCCAGGCGCAGCCGGTGACTTCCACCAACGATGCCCCCCGAACCATCTATGTACTTCGGGAAGTCACCCAGCGCAAGCGGGCCGAGATCGAATTGGCCTATCAGAAGCAGTTCTTCGAAGCTTTGGTCGTGACCAGTCCGTCGGCGATCGTGGTCTGCGATGCGGCGGGAAGAGTCGCATCGCTGAATCCTTCCTTCGAGAAACTGTTCGGCTACTCGGCGAGCGAAATGATCGGAGAGGAACTCGACCGGCACATCACCACAGCCGAAGCGCAACCCGAGGCCGCTTCGCTGGCGCAACGGGTACTTGCCGACGAAACCGTCCACATGGCTGGAATCCGCCGGAAAAAGGACGGCTCGCTGGTGGACGTCGAGATCTTTTCGGCACCGGTCATCGTCGCCGGGACCCGCGCCGGATCAGTCAACATCTTCCACGATATCAGCGATTACGTCCGGGCCAAACAGCAGGCCGAGGAGGCCAACAGGGCCAAGAGCGAGTTTCTGGCCAATATGAGCCATGAAATCCGCACGCCGATGAACGGCATCATGGGCATGCTCGAACTGGCGCTGGACAGCCCGCTGACCGACGAGCAGCGGGACTATCTCGAGATGTCGCTGCAAAGCGCCGAAGCGCTGTTGACGCTGCTGAACGATATCCTGGATTTGTCCAAGATCGAGGCCAATTGTCTCGAACTGGAGCACATCTCGTTCAACCTCGCCACCTTGGTCGAAGATGTCGGCTATAGCCTGGCCTGTCGCGCGGAGGACAAGGGGCTGGAAATCATCTGCAACATCCATCCTGATCTCCACCCGTACCTGTTGGGCGACCCGGGCCGGGTGCGGCAGGTGCTGTTGAACCTGGTCGGCAATGCGATCAAGTTCACGCACCAGGGCGAGATCGTGATCGGCGCCGAGCGGCTGCGGCAAAGCAAACACGATCAGAGGGTCAGACTCTCCGTGCGCGATACCGGGATCGGCATTCCGGCGGAGCGGCTGGAGCAGATATTCGAACGGTTCCGTCAGGCCGACGGGTCCACCACGCGTCATTACGGCGGAACCGGGCTGGGATTGACGATCAGCAGGCAACTGGTCGAGGCGATGGGCGGGCAGATCGGGGTCAGCAGCACCCCCGGCTCGGGCAGTCTGTTCTGGTTGGAGGTGGATTTCCCGAAAGACCCGGCGCCGGCACCCCACATCGTCCCGTACCATGCCGAAGAGACCACGCTGCGTGACCGGCGTATCCTGGCCGTGGATGACAATGCGACGAATCGAACCGTGATTTCGAAAATGGTCGCGGGATTCGGCTGCCGTGTCGCGGTGGCGGAGGGCGGGCCGGCCGCCTTGCGGGCGCTGCGCGCTGCACAGCGCGACGGTACCGGCTTCGATCTGGTCCTGCTCGACATGCAGATGCCGGGTATGGACGGCGAGCAGACTCTCGAGCAGATCCGGGCCGACGCGGCACTGGAGGGGGTCCGAATCGTCATCCTGACTTCGATTGGACAGCGAGGCGACGCCAGCCGGTTGCAGCGCAAGGGCTGTTCCGGTTATCTGTTGAAGCCGATCAAGTTGCGTACCCTGCACGACACCCTGGCGGCGGTCATGGGACAGAGCCCCGAGAACGACGCGCCGGCGGCGAGCCGCCGGCCACAGCCGGATCGGCGTGATCAACAACTGCGCCTGCTGCTGGCTGAGGACAACCCGATCAACCAACGCTTGGCGCTGATCCTGCTACAGAAAGCCGGCTTCTCGGTCGATGTCGTCGAAAACGGCCGGCACGCGGTCGAGCAAGCGGCGCGGACGCGCTACCATGCGATCCTGATGGACGTCCAGATGCCGGAGATGGACGGCTATGAAGCCACCCGTGCGATTCGCGAGCGGGAGACCGGCGGGCACCATATCCCGATCATCGCAATGACGGCCAATGCCATGAAAGGAGATGCCGAACGCTGCCTGCAATCCGGCATGGACGATTACATCGCCAAACCGGTCGACATGAAGAAGCTGATCGATGTGCTCGACCGCTGGACCTAGCGCCAGGACGCCGACCCATCGGCGCGCCGAACTGGCCCCTTGCCGAATCGCGGGATAACGACCCGATGGTTTCCCGCTGTCTTTTCCTCTGCTACCGGTTTCGCCGTCGTTGATACCGATTCCCTGCCGCCCGATCGGCCTCATTGCGGATACCCACGGCCTGCTGAGACCTGAAGTGTCGACCCTGTTCGCCGGCTGCGGTGCCATCCATTACGCCGGGGACGTCGGTCATCCGGAGGTACTCGCCGGGCTGAAATCGATTGCACCAGTCTATGCGGTGCGCGGCAACAACGATCGCGGCGTCTGGGCGAAGACACTCCCACAGCACCTCTCGGTGGTCCGTGGCACCGTTCGGATCCTGATCCTTCACGACCTGAGCGAGCTAGACACCGACCCGGTGACCGCCGGTTACCATGTCGTGATTTCAGGGCACTCGCACCGCGCCCAAGTGACCCAAGGCGACGGCGTTCTCTACGTCAACCCCGGCAGCGCGGGCCCCCGCCGCTTCACGCTACCGCTCAGCGTCGCAATTCTCGGCGACTCCGGCGGCCGACTGCGGGCTGAGATCCAGACGATCACCGTCGGGTAGAACCCCGGCCGGGTCGGGTCTGCAGACGCATTCGGCGCTACAGTAAAGGGCTGACCAGATGAATCACGTTTTCGAAGAAGCGCTGCAGCACGGGACGCCGCCTCCAGTCTCGCAAATCGATCGGCACGGATTGCGCCGCATACCGCACCTGAAGCGCCGCCAGCATTCTTGCGAAGGATTGCCCGTACACGATCAGCGTCACTTCGAAATTCAGCATGAAGCTGCGGATGTCCAGGTTCAGGGTGCCGAACAACGCCAGTTCGCGATCCACCACGACACTCTTGGTATGCAACAGGCCGCCATGGAACTGCAAGATCTCGACACCGACGTCCAGCAGATCGCCATAGAAGGCCCGACTCGCCTGCCGCGCCAGAAAGGAATCCACTTTCGCCGGCACGATCAGGCGGACGCGAACACCGCGCTGGGCCGCGGCCCGGAGAGCACCGACCAGGGTTTCATCCGGAACGAAATAGGGCGTGGTCAGGGTCAACTCCCGACGCGCGCCATACACCGCGGACAATAGCAACTGCACGATCGCAGGCGCCTCGAACGACGGACCGGACGGCACCGTCTGCACCACAGCGGGCTCATCGGGCAATGGCCGCACCATCCGCCGTGGCGACCCGGGCACATGGAACGGCTCGGCCGTCTCCATGGCCCAGTCCCAGGCGAACAGTCCGGCCAACGCGTCGACGACGGGACCCTCGATGCGCACCATCGCATCGACCCATTGCCCGACGCCGGCATTCTGCTTGAAACACCGGGGGTCCACCAGATTCAGGCTGCCGGTGTAGGCCACGCGCCGATCGACGATCACCAGTTTGCGATGCAGCCGGAGGTCAACGCGGCGGAACAACGCCCGCACCAGCCCCGCAGGTAGCGCATTCCGCAATTCGATGCCGGCCGCACGCATGCGCCCCGGCCACTCGCTACGAAAGAAGTCCGCGCTGCCGACATCGTCCAGCAGCACGCGGCACTGGACACCGCGGCCCGCCGCACGAATCAGCGCTTCGGCCACGGCATCGGCCGTTCCGCCCGGATTCCAGATGTAAAATTCCAGCAGACAAACACTCAGGGCCGAATCGACATCGGCGATGACCGCGCGCAGGATCGCTTCGGCATCGTCCAGCAGCGAAAGTCGGTTGCCCGCCAGCGCGGCGCTGCCGGTAGCCCCGGCCGCGAGATCATGGATGGGCGCCCACTGCGGAGGAACCGTCTCTATCACGTCGTCGGCCTGACCGACGACCCGCGAAGACCACTCCGCAACCGCCCCACGGATGGCCAACGCACGTGCCGCGCGGCGGCGCCCCAGCGCCCGTTCACCGATCAGCAGGTAGAGAACCGCGCCGAGATAAGGTAGCAGCACCAGCGACAACAGCCAGGCCGCGCTGACGCCCGGCGGCCGCCGCTGCATGATCACGCGAAGAGCCAGCAACCCGACGATCAGCAAGTGAACGAAGATGCCGACCAGGCCGGCGCTGGCGCTGTGCGAGATCATCGACCCGGCTGCCCGCGTCTCCGCTGCGACGTGTCTACCCAAGGCGCAGCGGCTGAAGAGGATCAGCGATGGTGTGCGTCGCCTCCCGCGGCAGGCCCGGCAGTCGCCGGAGCCGATTTCTCGATCACGACGCGATCGTCGATCGTCAGCAGAGTGATTCCCTGATCCATCACGTAGCGACACTTGGCGCTCTTTGCCGTCCCCACGTCCTTCCATTCCAGGGAAACGTAGGTCAGCTTGTCGCTGCTGGATTCGGAGGGCGTGTAGGGGTGTGTACCGACCTCCTTTCTGACCGCCTCGGTGCACTTGTCCAGCGCCAGGGAGTTCAGCAGGCCGGAAGTCTGGAGAAAGGCCCCCTGAACCTTTTCCTGCTGGCTTTCCCGGGTGGTGCCGACGATGACGAAACCCACGATCATCAGAATGGCGAAGCCGATTCCGGCCTTGACGAAATTCGATTCCATGATGTCCTCGTTGTTGGTGTGGTTGTACGCGCCGCCGACTATAGCAAGAACGCCCTATCGATTCGAGCATCGCTCGCTGCGCACGTGACCGGCCGATTGAACGCTCGGCCTGACCGATCCGGCAAGCGCATTCAGTAGAGCGCGCCAGCCTCCGCCTGCCGAAACGCGGCGCTTGCCGCCCCGCCACCGGCACGCTAAGCTTCGCTGCGGCCACCCCGTTCGTAGCACGGAGACGGCCAAGCCGTGGTCGATCGAATCGGTCCGAAATCGGACACCAACCGATAGCATCGACGCGGAATGCGGGAACTCGCAAGGCTGTACTCCTCTGTGCCGTGATCGTGAGCGTGCACACCAGGCGGTGGCTAGGTGACTTGCGAGCTCTGGCAGGCAGGAACCAGGACGGTGTCGTGAACCTTTGATACGGGAGGCATGCACGATGACGCGGTCTACAGGCAATTCCGGCACGTATCCAAACACGAGCGGCCGCATCGCGACGCGGACTGTCGGCTCTAGCGGCGCGAATCAACTCCACCGGATCATCACGGCCATTCTGTTCGCCGGCCTGTTGCCAGCGCTCGCCAATGCGGTCCAACTCCCCAGCAACGCTCCCCGCGTTCGGCTCGTCCCCGCGAAAACGAGTGTGATGCCAGCACAGGAAACCCAAAGCCGACGGTGCACCACCATCGAGGTGAAATTCAAAGACCTTCGGCGCGTTCGCCTTAGACAAGGCAAACCGGCGGTCACCAACGGCCCGGAATTCTCGCAAACGACCCAGACAGTGCTGGACAACGTTGCGGCATCACGCTGGAAAAGGTTGTTCAACGTTCTCAGCGTGCGCGAGATCGATAGGCTGAAGAAACAAGCGAGCAAGTCTGGCAAAAAGAAATTACCGGACCTCAACAATTACTTTTCGATCTGCGTACCCCGTAACGCCGTCAAGCAAACCTTGGCCGTTCTGACCGACCCGCAGGTGAGTGAGATCGAATTCGCCGGGGAAATGCCGTACCGACAGTCGCCGCCGGCGATCCCCGACTTCACGGACCCTGCCAACCCGACCGGCTTCTACCAGCGATATCTGGACAATCCGAATGACGGCGGAATCGGGATCGCGACGGTCTGGACAGCAGCGGGCGGACGAGGCGGTGGCGTCGTTGTCACCGATGTGGAGTACGACTTCATCAAGGGCCACGTCGAGTTGGCTGACCGAGTCGAGGATCTTGGCCTGGGCTCGCCTCAACTGCCGGGTAAATTCTCGGCGCACGGAACGGCTTCCCTGGGTGTGATCGGTTCGCAGGACGACGGCATAGGAACGACTGGAATCGCTCCCGACGCGACCTTGCGCTTCAGCGCGGTTGGCGGCGGAGGAAGTCTTGCGCAGGTGAATATCGGAAACGCGTTGCTGTTGGGGGCGAGCAATGTCGGAGACGTGATCGTCGTCGAGCAACAAATTGCAGGGCCGTTCCGCACAGCACCGGCCGGCGACGAGGATCAATTCGGCTTGGTGCCAACCGAATGGAACCGAGCCGTCTACGATGTCATCCGCACCCTGACAGCCATGGGCCAGGTCGTCGTCGAAGCCGCCGGCAACGGGGTGCAGAATCTGGATGATCCCATATACTCGGCGCCGCACACCCACCGGCCGTTCATCGCCGGCCGCGAGTCGGGCGCGATCCTGGTGGGCGCCGGCTGGCCGAACGGATATGCGACGCGCGAAACCAAACCGGAAGGCGGTCTTCGGATCTATTCATCGAACCACGGCTCCCGGCTCGATCTGCAGGGCTGGGGCGTCGCAGTCGTCGCCCCGGGATACGGAGACTTGTTCGACGCGGATGGTACTCCGGCCTTGTATACCCTTTACAGCGGAACGTCGAGCGCGACTGCCATGGTCGGCGGTGCCGTCGCCGCGATCCAGGGCCATTTCAGGAACCAGTATGGACGCGCGGCAACGGCCGACGAATTGCGCTTCCTGCTGCAGGCCACCGGCAGCGCCCAGCCGAACGAGCTGAATGATCGAATCGGCCCACTGCCGAACCTGGAAGCGGCGGTTGCATTCCTGGCGCGGCAACTGGCGCCCCCCGTGTTCTCCTGCATGCTCTGTCCCGGCAGCGCGCCGGTCGGCTCGGGAGCCTTCCCGCCGCCGCGCTTCGACCCGCCCCCGAACGCCTATTTCGGTACCTACGAAGTACGGGTCGACGTCGGACGGGGCCTGAATCCCGAATTCGCCCGCATTCTCTGGACTGTGGACGGCAGCGAGCCCGATGCCCTAGGCCGCCCCACAAGCGAAGGCGGCAACGGCTTCCTGGCCGATCCGAATGCAACGCTGTTCCTGCAGAGCAATCAGTTATTGAAGGCGCGCAGCGTGCTGCGCCCGCCGAACGGCCGGCCGATTCCGGCGTGGGCGCCCATCATCAGCGCCCCGGAAACGCTGTTCTTCAAGGGCGCCGCGCCGCTGGCGGCTGGGCAAACCATCAAGATCTTGCCGACCGGCGAACGGACGCTCTCCGATACCTTGTTCCTGTTCACAACGAACGGTGATGTTCCCGATTCCGATGGTTACGGTTATGCAGACGGCGGAGTTGGTTCCATTCTGAGCAATGAACTCACCGGCGACGCGTTCACGATGAACCAGTCCGGGATCATCCTGACCGCGCGCAGCTACATGCGCGGTTTGTGCAAACCGACCGCGCCGACGCCGGAACAGCAACTGTGCCAGCCGGGCGAGCGCCCGCACAGCGAGCCGGTCACCGCCGCCTACTCGGTGATCGATGGTACCGTTCCGCAGCCGACCTTCTCGTTGTCAATGTTCGCCACGGTTACCCAGGGAACTCTGCTGACTATCGAACCGCCGGCCGGACTCGAAAGCCCGACCACGTGGATCACCGTCGTTGACCCGAATCTGCTCGAACCAGGAGAGCCGTACCCCTTCGGACCTCACTCGATACCGTATACAGGCCCCATCGCAGTCTTCGCGCAAAACGGAACCACCGCAGTGTACAAAGCCAGAACTTACGCCCGAACCGTCAGCAATACGGTCGAGAGCGCCGGCGAATTGAACTTCTTGCAGTTGACCGTGGTTCCGTAAGCCAGGGGACAGGCTCGCCAGGCACCCAGTTCCCCGAGCATCAATCGAGCGACGACGTTTGACGTAGCCGCTCTTCAGCAGTATGCTGCACGGCTATTTTCTTTCGTTTGGGACGGTGGGACACGAAAGCGGTTGCCGGCGTCCTGACACTTCAGAGGGTGTGCGGTCGTGGAGCTGAGCGGCGCGGAAATCGTGGTCCAATGTCTCAAAGACGAGGGGGTGGAGTTCCTGTTCGGTTATCCGGGCGGCTCGGTACTCCATATCTACGATGCCTTGTTCCAGCAGGACGACGTCAAGCACATTCTGGTCCGCCACGAACAGGGAGCGACCCATGCGGCCGACGGCTATGCGCGGGCAACCGGCAAGCCGGGTGTCGTGCTGGTCACATCGGGTCCAGGCGCGACCAATGCGGTGACCGGCATCGCCACCGCCTACATGGATTCGATCCCGCTGGTGGTACTGACCGGGCAGGTGCCCACCCCGGTGATCGGCAGCGACGCGTTCCAGGAATGCGACACCGTGGGCATCACGCGTCCTTGCGTGAAGCACAACTTCCTGGTCAAGGACGTTCGAAAGCTGGCCGAGACCATCAAGAAAGCATTCTATATCGCCACCACCGGCCGTCCCGGCCCCGTGGTCGTGGACATTCCGAAGGATATCACCGACCCCAGGGTGACGGTTCCCTACGAATACCCGCGCAGCATTGCGCTCCGTTCCTATCATCCTTCGGTGAAAGGCCACCGCTGGCAGATGAAGAAGGCCGTCGAATTGCTGCTGTCCGCGAAGCGCCCGATGGTCTACGCGGGAGGCGGCGTGATTCTCGGCAATGCCGCGGATGAACTGACCGAGATCGTCACGCTGCTCGGCTTCCCGATTACCAACACGCTGATGGCGCTGGGTGCCTTCCCGGGGACGCACCGGCAGTTTCTCGGCATGCTCGGCATGCACGGCACCTACGAAGCGAACATGGCGATGCATGAATGCGACGTGCTGTTCGCCGTGGGCGCACGCTTCGATGACCGCGTGACCGGCAAGATCGCGGCGTTCTGCCCCGACGCGAAGATCATCCACATCGATGTCGATCCGGCATCGATCTCCAAGACGGTGCGGGTGGATGTTCCGATCGTCGGCGAGGTCGCGTCGGTCCTGGCCGACATGATCGACATGCTGAAGGCCAGCGAAAAGCGGCCCGACGCCGAAGCTCTGAGCGCCTGGTGGGAGAAGATCGCCCGCTGGCAAAGCGCGGATTGCCTGCGCTACGACAAGAGCGGCACGGTGATCAAACCGCAATACGTGATCGAGCAGTTGTACGAGGCGACGCAGGGCGATGCCTATGTCACCTCCGACGTGGGCCAACACCAGATGTGGGCGGCCCAGTTCTACAAGTTCGACAATCCGCGGCGCTGGATCAATTCCGGCGGACTCGGCACCATGGGCTTCGGCATGCCGGCCGCGATCGGCGTCAAGCTGGCGTTCCCGAACGCCGATGTCGCCTGCATCACCGGGGAAGCCAGCATCCAGATGTGCATCCAGGAATTGGCCACCGCGCTGCAGTACCGGACACCGATCAAGATCATCAACCTGAACAACGGCTATATGGGGATGGTCCGACAGTGGCAGGAATTCAGCTACGAAAGCCGCTACTCGCATTCGTATCTGGAAACGATACCGGACTTCGTGAAACTGGCCGAAGCCTACGGCCACGTCGGAATGCGAATCGAAAAGGCCTCGGAGGTGCGCCCGGCGCTGGAAGAAGCGCTGGCGCTGAAAGACCGGACCGTGTTCATGGACTTCCTGACCGACCCGACCGAAAACGTGTATCCCATGATCGAAGCCGGCAAGGCGCATCACGAAATGCGGCTGCCGCCGGGCATGGCCGACGAAAGGGAGTTGGCCTGACCATGCGCCACATGATCTCCATTCTGATCGAGAACGAATCCGGCGCGTTGTCGCGCGTCGCCGGTCTGTTCTCCGCCCGCGGCTACAACATCGAATCGCTGACGGTCGCACCGACCCAGGATCCCAGCCTGTCGCGAATGACCCTGGTCACTGCCGGCAGCGACGAGATCATCGAACAGATCACCAAACAGCTCAACAAGCTGATCGACGTGGTCAAGCTGATCGATATCTCCGAATCCTCGCACATCGAACGCGAACTGATGCTGATCAAGGTACGCACCGTCAACGGCTCGCGCGAAGAAATCAAACGGCTGACCGACATCTTCCGCGGCAAGATCGTCGATGTGACCCCGGCCAGCTACGTGATCGAAGTGACCGGGGAAAAATCCAAGCTCGACGCGTTCCTGCAGACGCTCGAGGAAGAAAACATCATCGAAGTGGTGCGTTCCGGCACCACCGGCATCCTGCGCGGTGAACGCGGCCTGACTCTTTGACAACCGGCCGCCCGGCGGGCGCGCACTCGAACAACCACAGGGGAATCTGCATGCAAGTCTATTACGACAAAGACGCCGACCTATCGATCATCCAGAGCAAGAAGGTGGCCATCATCGGCTACGGCTCGCAGGGTCACGCCCACGCCAACAATCTGAAGGACTCCGGGGTGCAGGTCGTCGTCGGCCTTCGGCCGGGTTCCGCTTCGGCCAACAAGGCGCAAGGTGCCGGCCTCACCGTGCTGCCGGTGGAAGACGCGGTCAGGGCGGCGGATGTCGTGATGATTCTGGCGCCGGACGAACATCAGGCGAAGTTGTATGGCGAGCAGGTCGAACCGAACATCAAACAGGGCGCGGCGCTGGCTTTCGCCCACGGCTTCAACATCCATTTCGAGCAGATCCAGCCACGCAAGGACCTGGATGTGATCATGATCGCACCGAAGGGACCGGGGCATCTGGTCCGTTCGACCTACACCCAGGGCGGCGGCGTGCCGAGCCTGATCGCGGTCTATCAGGACGCCACCGGGCGCGCCAAGGAACTGGCGCTCTCCTATGCATCGGCCAACGGCGGCGGCCGCGCCGGCATCATCGAGACCAACTTCCGGGAAGAGACCGAGACCGACCTGTTCGGCGAGCAGGCGGTGCTTTGCGGCGGTGCGACGGCGCTGGTGCAGGCCGGTTTCGAAACCCTGGTCGAAGCGGGCTATGCGCCGGAAATGGCTTACTTCGAGTGCCTGCACGAACTGAAACTGATCGTGGACCTGATGT
>CAZXXC010000110.1:0-13319 GCA_964644665.1 uncultured Methylococcaceae bacterium | reverse complement strand
CAAACCCTACCGCTGGACCGCTTCCCCAGAAGCAATTCTGGAGAAAGTCAAAAAAACTAAAGAAATGTTGGGGACGTTACACTAGTTGGCGGTCTGCGGCGAGAGGATCTCTACGACGAGATCGGCGGAACCATCAGCGTAGCGTCCGTTCGCCAGCTTGGTCGCATCGCACATGACCACGAGGCCGGGTTGCACGACGGTGGTTGGGTTCCGAGCCACGTCCACGGGAGCCCGGAAAACCCGGCATTCAGAGGACGACAGACCATCTACCGGGTCGTTCCGGTTCCGGCGCAACCGCCAAACTCAGATCGATGCGGCCCGAAACGGAGCGAAGGCGCAATGCCGGCCACGGGAACATGCCATGACTTCGGCCACCGATCGGTTCCCAGCACCCATCGTCATCGGCGCCGCAGTAATCGTCGGCAGTCAGCGGGCGATGCTGCGGGACACCCGTGTGCGGATGGAGATACCCCGGCAGCGGTCGATCAGAGATCGGTCCGAGCGCTGGCCGCGGCCAGCGTCTTACGCAATTCGGTCTCGCAGAATTCCAGTTGAGTCACGGCCTCGACCCGACGGCGTTTACCCTCTTCGGCGATCTTGAGGCTTTCCTGGATCGTTTCGATCAGGGTCTGATTCGCCTTCTTGACCACCTCGATATCGAACACCCCCCGCTCGATCTGCCGCCGTGCCTCGGAAGTCGCCATCTTGAGGTTCTCCGCATTCGCGGACAACAAATCATTCGTCAGGTCGGTGGCCGCCTTGACCGTTTTGGCCGCCTCGCCGGAGCGGAAGATCGTCACGGCGGTCGCCAACTGCTGCCGCCATAGAGGAATGGTGTTGACCAGGGTCGATGCGATCTTGTTGACCAGGCCTTTGTCGTTCTCCTGCACCAGACGGATGCTCGGCAGGCTCTGCAGTGTGACCTGGCGCGTCAGCACCAGATCGTGTACCCGCCGTTCCAGATCGTCTCGGGCGGCACGCAGATCCCGCAATTGCTGCGCCTCGATCACTTCTTCGCTGCTGGCAGCAGTTGCGGCTTTGGCCGGCAGGATGTCCTGATCGAGCTCACGCAGTTTTTCCTGGCCTGCCGCGATGTACAGTTCGAGGGTCCGGAAATAGTCGAGGTTGGCGTCGTACAGTCGGTCGAGTCCGGTGATATCCGTCAGCAGCTTGGTCTTGTGCCGCTCCAACTCGTCCGTAATGGTGTCGATCTGGCGGCGAACGGTTTCGTACTGCTGCAGGAACTTCACAATCGGCTTGGCCTTACCGAATAACCGTTCGAAGAATCCGGGGCGTCGGTTGGGATCGAATTCATCGACATTGAAACCGCGCAAGGTGGAAACCATCTCGCTCAGCGCATTGCCGGCCGAACCGACATCCTTGTTCTTGACCCCTTCCAGCATGTTCTCCGAGACGGTCGTCAACTGCTGCTGCGCCTTGCTGCCGAAGAACATGATCGAGCGGGAGTCGCCGATGTCGATCTCCTTCAGGAGTTCATCGATCTTGGCCCGTTTCTCGGCATCGAGCTGATCGTACAGCACGGGCTGGGCCGAGATACCGGGAACCACTTCGCCTGCGCGCTGCGGCTCGATCGGGAATTCGACCTTTTGATCCACGACGACCGGTTGCTGATTCGACATGGCGGATGACCTCGTTCCGTTACAGGCATTGACGATCAGGTAAGTCCTTCGCGTTTGAGCTGGGTAGCCAGCACCTCCATCTGGACGTCGAGATCGAACACGTCGTCATCCAGCAGCCTCTGGCGCTGTTCCTGGAAAGTGTGCTCGATCGCACCCAGCACATTGCGGAAATTCGCTTCCAGTTGTTCCGACTGCACCTGGACATGGGTCCGCGCATAACCCGCGACTACCTTTTCGACGCCGTCCAGATAGACATTCAGGAACTTGCGCGAGCGCCGGATCTGGTTCGGATCTTCGGTCAGGTCGGTGAGGATATCCTTGGCCAAGGACGAGATACGACCGAGACGCGCAGTCACTTCCGGGTTTCGGATCTTGCGGCCGGACTGCTCGATGTTCAGCAGCCGCCGCTCGGCCTGGTCCAGCATCCGCCACGCGTCATCCTGTTCAAGGGCCGCCCATGCCGGCGGCGAGACCCGGTGGCGTCGGCGCGGCTCGAGACCGTAGGCCAAGTACATCCCCAAAAATGCGCCCGAGCCAAACAGAGTGGACACGGCTGCGGGATGGCCGGCACCGAGCCGCGCCACCGCCATCGTGGTCACCGCTGCGACCGCGGCCGCGATCCAGCGGTACGGCGGCGGCGTCCGGAGCATCAGTTTACCTCGATTTTCGCTGTCCAGCCGCGCGGAGCGGCGTATCAGCGAAAACGCCAGGAGATAGGCCGCGAAACCTCCCGCATTCACCAGAATGCCAGGCAGATTGCTTTTTGCCAGCGAAATGACGGTGCCGAGCAAGGCCGGCAGGGACAGCAGGAGAATCAACCAACCTTTGGTGGCCGAGACGAACTCGGACCACCAGTGCGGCAGCCTGTCCTGCAGGTTATTCCACGAGGGGCGCGTCATATCGACTCAACTCCCTCTGAAGCTTGTCTCCGCGAATTCCATCGAAACACTTGCAGACTGCCGCTGCTCCGCCTTCAACAGCGTCTGGCAAGTGGCTAGGCCAATCGTAAAGATCAGCAGCAGCCACCCCAGCGTGCGTAGGACCATTCTCACCGCCGATAACCCTCCCGGTTGCAAAGACTCTTGGCCGGTCACCGCAAATTACGGCCGCCACTTTAACATGTTGGCGACCAAACGGTTCTTGCTGCATCAACTCGCAATCTGCGAGCCTTCAGGGCCATCGCTGCGGTACGCGCCGGAGCTTGGTCGTATCGTAGCCCAGTTCCCTCACCCTCGCGACCAGCCTTTGGTAATCCTGATCGTCGATCGCCGGCTGTCGAGCCATGATCCAGACATAATCACGCGCTGTTCGGGCGATGATGACTTCCCGGTAGTCGGGATCGAGATACGCTACCAGGTACTCGGCGCGGATCGGCCAGAAGAACTGCATGCCCCATACGGCCCCACTGCCATCGCGCACGAAGCCGGTCGGCGTGTAACGCTTCAACGGACCGTCGAAGCCGCCTTCCCGGAACGTGAACGTCGTCGCGACGACACCGTCCGGAGACAGCCGGTACGATTCGACGGCGTTGTAAGCATCTTTCTCGATGAATGTCGGGATCGCCGCGATCACGAACCAGTCGCCCATGAATCGCTTCAGATCAACCGCGGGGACGGTTTCGATCGGCGCCACTGCCGTTCCCGCGCAGCTGGCCAGCCATAGAGCGGTGAGAAGGCGCGGTAGCGCAAGACGCATATTGGAAAACGGACGCTGACGGATCATAGAACGCTGAGAGCCGCGAGTGGCTGTGAAGTTCCCCGTATCCGCCCACCCATGCGGAACCCGGTACGGCGGAAACGGCACTCAGGCCCGGAAACCGGCCTGCCGCGAGACGACGCGCATCTGCTCCTGCTCCGTGACTTCCTCGCGTCCTCCGGCTACCTGCCTGGCGGCCTGGGCGCCATCGATGATGCCTCTTGCGATGATTTCCCGGCCGGGCACCAAGCGTCCGATCAGCATCGTGCCGAACACACAACCGAAAGACAGCGCATACACCGCACCGTAAACGGCCCGCCCGAGCAGACAGAGCCTTGGTGCCGTCGCGATGGGAGACGGGGCCGCAGCCGCCGGGATGAACGCTCCGTTCAAGGACGACCCCGCTCTGCCGTGCCCTTCGCCCACCGGCAGAGGCTTCGCGGAAAAACTGATCGACTTTCTTCTTGCCATGGCTTCCGTCACTGTTCCAAGAGCTCACGAACCAAGATTCTGATTTCTTTGGCCGCCGTACCTTTCGGATCGGATTCGAGCACCGATAGACCGGCCGCGGCGCTCTCGGCAAACGCGACTCGTTGGTGCACCACGGCGTCAGCCACCGGAAACGGATACGTTTTCAATGCCTCGACCACGTCGCGTCCGATCGCCGAATTGACGATCTTGCGATTGATTACGAACAGGCTCTGCAGATTTTCCTTGTAGAGAGCGACCTCCTGAATGAGCTTGACGATCTCATCGGCAGCCCAGACATCGTACGGGGATGGCTGCACCGGGATCACCACGCGGTCGCTGGCCAGCAACGCGGATCGAGCAAGGTCATTGACACGCGGCGGCCCATCGATGATGACATGGTCGTAATGCACCGCCAGAGCGGGAACGTCCTTGTGGAGCGTGGGCTTGGCCAGACCAAGCACCGGGAACAGATTCTCGCCTTTCCGGCTCGCCTGCCAATCCAGCGCACTCCCTTGGGGATCCGCGTCGATCAACAACGAACGCTTACCCGACAATGCCGCGGCCGCGGCGAAATTGACCGATAGCGTCGTTTTTCCGACGCCGCCCTTCTGGTTCAGGACCGCGATGATCATCGGCACGGCAAGCGGTTTTGCGTTTTTCGGGTAGCCTACCACAAGGCCCGAGGTGTTCTGGGAATTTCATCTCTCGCACCGCGCAATCCGGTTTGACCGCGAGTTTCCGGCTGCGGACGGGATGTCCTGTGGCACCGCTTCGATACCCTTACCGCCGACCGAGACTGACAGAGCGAAATATTGTGTTTACTGGCGGCTTGCACCCGGCTTCGCTGTCGAGTGGGCCGGTGCGGGTGACGGATCGGCGCGATTCTTGGTAAGGTTGACCGATTACAATGGCTCGCAAACAGTGCGGAGAACGGCCCCGTGGACAAGACAGCCAAGTTGGAACTCGATGGACAGACTTACTCGCTGCCGATCGTCGAAGGCACGGAAGACGACAAGGCGCTAGACATCACGCGGCTGCGCAGCACAACCGGCTACATCACTCTCGACCCGGGCTACGGCAATACCGGTGCATGTATCTCGTCCATCACCTACATCGACGGCGATCGCGGCATTTTGCGTTATCGCGGGTTCGACATCGCGGAACTGTGCGAACGCTCCACCTTCATGGAGGTTTCCTATCTGCTGATCTATGGGGAATTGCCCACTGCCGAGGAATTCGCCCGGTTCAAGGATCAGGTGATGTTCCATTCATTGATCCACGAGGACATGAAGAGCTTCTTCACCAGCTATCCGGGACACGCCCATCCGATGGCAATCCTCTCGGCGATGGTTTGTTCGCTGTCCGTCTATCACCCACAGCTGATGGAGGCCGACCAGACTGCCCAGCAACGCGAGGATACGATCACCCGTCTGCTGTCCAAAGTGAGGATTCTGGCGGCATTCGCCTATAAGCGCTCGATCGGTGAGGCGTTCGTCTATAGCCGTCCGGAGTTTGACTATCTGTCCAACTTCCTGCACATGATGTTCACGACACCGATGCGCAGTTATCAGCCAGATCCGGTCATCCGCAAGACGCTGGACGTGCTGTTCATGATCCACGCCGATCACGAGCAGAATTGTTCCACATCCACCGTTCGAATGGTCGGCTCATCCAAAGCCAACCTGTTCGCCGCGATTTCAGCCGGCATCTGCGCGTTGTGGGGCGAATGGCATGGCGGCGCCAATCAGGCGGTGATCGAGATGCTCGAGGCGATCCAGGCCGACGGCGGCAATTACCGCAAATACATCGACAAGGCGAAAGACAAGAATGATCCGTTTCGATTGATGGGATTCGGCCACCGCGTCTACAAGAACTATGACCCGCGGGCACAGATCATCAAGAAGCATTGCGACGAAGTGCTGAATCACCTCGGTATCAACGACCCAGCGTTGGAAATCGCGAAAGGGTTGGAGGAAGCGGCCTTGACGGACGACTATTTCATCGAGCGCAAGCTTTACCCGAATGTGGATTTCTACTCGGGTATCATTTACCGGGCGTTGAAGATTCCGACGAACATGTTCACGGTGATGTTCGCGTTAGGACGTCTGCCCGGTTGGATCGCGCACTGGAAGGAAATGATCGAAGAGCCCGGAATGAAAATCGCGCGCCCGCGGCAAGTCTACACCGGGCCGACCCAACGTCCCTACGTTCCATTGGCTCAGCGCTCCGGCGGATGATCCTCGCAAATATTGGCGAATGCTGTCTGCCCCGGGGGTGACCCGCTGCCGGCTCTCATGTCAGCTTCTGCCCCGTTGCTGGCCGGAAACTTGATGCCGCCGGGGCAGCAATCTGCGGCAAAGACATCGTCGCCATTCGATCACTCGGTTGTCGACCCATCGCATCACCGCGCCATCCGGCGTGGGTTGATTTCTTACCGTCAGACGGACTCGGCAGGGAAGCGAATCTCCATCAGGGTCAGGTCATCGGCAAGTCGAATGCCGTCCGAGAAACTCAGCAGGGCTTCCTGCAGCGGCTCGATGCGCAGCCTGGATGCCGGATAACCCAGTGACTGCAGCATGCCGATCAATCCTTCGGCACCCAGCATGCGACCTTCGGCATTGTGAATCTCCACCGCGCCATCGGTGAACATCAACAGGCAGTCGCCCACCGCGCACCGGAGTTCGACTTCATGATAGTCGACCGAAGCGATCATTCCAAAAGGCAATCCCGGCGCGACGATCTGCTTGGTAAGCCCCTGATCGTTCATCCAGACGATCGGCGGCCCTCCTGCGGATGCGAATCGAATCTCCCTGGTCTCGGCATTCAGCACGCCGCAAATTGCCGTAGCGAACGATTCGTCCCGGACTACTTTGCACAAATCGCTGTTGAGTTGCTCCGCAAACGCCTTCGGGCTGGCCAGCGTCTTGAAATGTCGGGTCCAGAGCGCGCTGAGATGCATCGTGTACAGCGCTGACGGGACACCGTGCCCCATCACGTCGGCCAACAGGAACCCATAGCGGTTTGTATCCAGCGCGGCGATCGCGAAATAGTCGCCCCCGATCATGTCATGCGGGATGTAATGGGCGTCGAACGCCACCCGGCTGTCTTGCGGCAGATCGCGTTCGAGTGAGAGGGTCTGAATGTGCTTCGCGCGCTCCAGATTGGCGAAGGATTCCGAAAAGTCGGTAAAGGTTTCCACGCCACCGATGACATGACCATCGGCGTCGTGCACCGGCGCGACCGAGACCATCATCGGCACCCGGCTACCGGCCTTGGTCCGGCCGAATACCACCACCGGACAAGTACTGGCCTTGTCCGTCACCATCGAGCGATGGAGCGGGCAGAACTCCTCGCCGCATAGTCGCCGCCCGTCCTTGTCGATGTGACACAGGATGCCGTCGGAGCAGCGACGCCCGAGTACATCTTCGGACCGCCAGCCGGTGATCCGTTGCGCCGACTTGCTCCAATATACGATCCTGCGCTTGGTATCGCACACGTACAGACCGTCGTTCAATGAGTCCAGAATGACATGTGAAAGTTCGGGCGTGTTCAGGTTCATGGCCGTCTCGTCTCCGGTCGTGCACCGATGCCATGGAAGCGCCGGCTGCTTATCCGAAATCTTAGTCACGATTTCCGGCAGGTGCCGAACGCCGGCCCACTGCCAGGGTCATTGAGCGGCTGAAGGACAACGGCAGACGCGGCGCTCGCCTGCGCAGAATCTGCACAGGCCAGGCGTGCCGGAGAGGAGTGCGGGTCGACCTTTTCGCCGATTGGGTCGGATTGCGGTCCGGATACCGCTAAAATGGCCTTTCGCGGGGACACGGTAGGTGCAAGGCGGCCGGGATCAGAACGGATCGTTCGGGCATCGCGGAACTTTGTTTGATCGTCGCCGCAGTGCTTTCCCCTTGACTCGAAGTGTGACCATGCGGCGAATTCTTATGAGAATACTGCCTCTGCGGCACCCGCTCTCTGGTTCCACCGCAGTTCGCGGCCGCGGCAGACCAGGAAGTCGGTTGCTGATGCTCTTGAGCCTGATGATGGTTTCCGAACCGCCGGCTTGGTGCCAGGATCGGCTGGACGAACTTCGACTTCACCTGCAGCCGATCGTGTCAGGATTGGCGGCTCCGGTCGATGCGCAGTCGCCGCGCGACGGTAGTCCGCGTCTCTTCATCGTCGAGCAGAACGGTACGATCCGCATCCTGACCAAGAACGGGTTGCTGCGGAAGCCGTTTTTGAACCTCTCCGCCATTGTCGAGAGCGGTGGTGAAAAGGGGTTGCTGGGACTGGCGTTCCACCCCCACTACCGCAACAACGGGCGTTTTTTCGTCGATTTCACACGGCGCACCGACGGCCGGCTGCAAACCGTGGTGGCCGAGTATCAGGTTTCCACGACCAACCGCAACCGCGCCGACCCGACTTCAGCACGCACTGTATTGGAAATCGACCAACCCTTCGATAACCATAACGGCGGCCAGATCGCCTTCGGACCCGACGGCTTTTTGTACATCGGCGTCGGGGACGGTGGCTCCGGCGGTGATCCGCACCGGCATGCGCAACGGCTCGACACGCTGCTGGGGAAGATCCTGCGCATCGACGTCGACGCCGGAGTTCCCTACGAGATCCCGGCCGACAACCCGTTCGTCGGCGTTGCCGGAGCGAGAGGCGAGATTTGGGCTTACGGCCTGCGGAATCCCTGGCGTTTCTCGTTCGATAGCCGGACCAGACGGCTCTTTGCCGGCGATGTGGGCCAGGGTGACTGGGAGGAAGTCGACCTGATCACCAAAGGCGGCAATTTCGGATGGAACCTGATGGAAGGCAATCACTGTTATCCGGGCGACACGCCCTGTCAACTCGACGGTCTAGTCCCGCCGATCGCGGAATACGGACGGTCCGAAGGGCACAGCGTCACCGGCGGGTACGTGTATCGCGGCAAGGCGATCCCTGCGCTGCGGCGTACCTATGTGTTCGGCGACTTCGGCAGCGGGCAAATCTGGGGCCTAAAAAAAGCCGGCTCCGGCGCCTGGACGCGAACCCCATTGCTCACCACCGGCTTTCCGATCAGCGCATTCGGGCGCAATCGTGCGGGCGAGATCCTGATCCTGGACTGGAGCGGCGGCGCGGTCCATCAACTGGTTGCCGACTGACGGCGCGATTCGTTCGGCCCGGATTCTGCAGGCGCGGCAACGAACGGGTAGAATACCGCGCACTGCATCCGTTAATCCTGTGAGAACCACTATGTCCGTAGGACAATTCTGTAATCGAGACACCGTCATCGTTCGGCGGGAGGATTCCATCGTCACCGCTGCACAGTTGATGCGACAAAATCATGTGGGAACCGTGGTCGTCGTCACCGACGTCGATGGAATGCTCAAGCCGGCGGGTATCGTCACGGACCGCGATCTGGTACTCGAGGTACTGGCGGCGGAACTGGACCCAGAAACCGTGACCATCGGGGATCTCGTCAGCTACGAACTGGTGACGGCGCGCGAAAGCGACGGAATCTGGGAAACCATCCAGCGGATGCGGACCAAAGGGGTCCGCCGGATGCCGGTGATCAATGGCAATGGCGCGCTGGTCGGCATCATTACGGTCGACGATCTGCTCGACATCCTGGCTGCGGAACTGAGCGAAGTGACGAAGGTCGTGGCTCGGGAACAGATGCGAGAACAGACAACCCGTCCTCCGGTTTGATCGGATCCCGATCTGCCCGGACGCCCATGCTAGGACGTCCGGCCTGCACCCCTCAGCAGCAACCCGACCCCATGACCACGAAGATTTATCACAATCCCCGCTGCAGCAAATCACGCTCCACATTGGAGTTGCTGCGTGGCAAAGGCATCGAACCCGAGATTGTCGAGTATCTGAAGTCGCCGCCAGGCCCCGACGAATTGAAGGCCCTGCTCGCCGGCTTGCGGCTGGCGCCCCGTCAATTGATGCGCCGGGGCGAGTCCGTCTACAAGGAATTGCGCCTGGACGACCCCACTCTCGACGAGGACCAGCTGATTCGCGCGATGGTGGAGCACCCGATTTTGATCGATCGACCGATCGTGGTTGCGAACGGCAAGGTCGCACTGGGGCGTCCGCCGGAAAATGTGCTGTCGATCCTTTAAGGCCAGAGCGGCGCATAGGCCTGTGCCCCTTCATGGTTGAGATTTTGATCATCTACTACAGCCGCTCGGGTTCAACGGCCGAGATGGCGCAATGCATTGCACGCGGCGTCGAACTGGTGGAAGGAGCCCACGCCAGGGTTCGAACGGTACCGGAAATTTCGCCGGTTTGCGCAGCGGTGGCGGACTCCGTTCCCCCGTCCGGACCACCCTACGTGACGCTGGAGGAGTTGAAGCACTGTGACGGACTGGCCCTGGGGAGCCCGACGCATTTCGGCAACATGTCTGCGGCGCTAAAGCATTTCATCGACAGCACCAGCGGACTGTGGTTTTCCGGAGCACTGGCGGGTAAACCGGCGGGCGTATTCACGGCGACATCGAGCATGCACGGTGGACAGGAGTCCACGCTGCTGACGATGTTGCTACCGCTGCTTCACCACGGCATGCTGCTGGTTGGATTACCGAGTAGCGAAACCGCCCTGTTGGAAACCAAGACCGGCGGGACGCCGTATGGCCCGAGCCGCCTGACCGGCACCGACACCGAATTCAGCGAGGAGGAACGCAGCCTGTGTCGCGCTTTCGGTAGCCGGCTGGCGCGGATTGCGATGGCGCTCAAGGGTGCCGCGGCGGCGTGACCGGTAAGGGCCTTCCGGTAACCCCTTCGCATGGACATCGGCAATCCGTCTCCGACGGCAGTACAGCTCCCGCTGCCGCCTTTCTTCTCGCCTCGAGCCACTTTCGATCAGTTCTGGCCCGGCGGCAATGAACCGTTGATCGACCATCTGCGTAACGCGGCTCTCGGCTCGAACGAACTGTTCCTGTTTCTGTGGGGAGCGCCGGAATCCGGCAAATCCCACCTGTTGCAGGCCGCCTGTCATACCGCGCATCAGGCAGGCCGGGCGGTATCCTACCTGCCGATGCGTGAACTGGGGTCTCGCGGTCCGGAGATGCTTGAGGGACTGGAGCGGCAGGATCTGGTGTGCATCGACGACCTCGAGGTCCTGCTCGGCGACGCCGCATCGGAACAGGCTCTCTTTCGGCTGTACAATGCGATGCGGGAACACGCCCGCTGCCTGATCGTGACGGCGCGCGTCCCACCGGGCGATCTTCCGACGCAGCTACCGGATCTCGGAAGCCGGTGGAGTTGGGGCGCGGTTTATCGGATCAAGCCGCTGAACGAAGAAGACACACTCGCAGCAGTGGATCTCTTCGCACGTGAACTGGGTCTGGACTTGCCGCCGCGCGTGAAACGCTTTCTGATCACGCACTGCCGGCGGGACTTCGGTTTTCTCCGACGGCTGCTCGGTGAACTCGACGACGCGACATTGGCCGCGCAGCGGAAGCTGACGGTCCCTTTCGTCAAGCAAATCCTGGCCCGCCAACAATGAAGATTCTGGTGATCGGCACGGGTGCGGTCGGCAGCTTTTACGGCGCTCTGTTGGATCGACAGGGAGCGGAAGTCGCGGTGGTGGCGAGAGCGGATTACGAGCCGATCCGTGCCCACGGCATCGACGTGGAAAGCCCGCTGGGCGCCCTGCATTTCATGCCGCAGCGGATCGTGCGACATGCTGCGGAATTGCCGGAAAAACCGGACTACGTGTTGCTGTGTGTGAAGGTCGTCGAGAATGCCGACCGTGTCGCACTGTTACGCGATGCGCTCGGTACTGCCACCGCCATCGTGCTGATTGCGAACGGGATCGGCATCGAGGACGAAATCGCACGGGCTTACCCGGACCACGAATTGATCAGCGGTCTCGCCTTCATCTGTGTCACGCGCACAGCGCCCGGCAAAATATGGCACCAGGCCTACGGCCGGCTTGTTCTCGGCAACTATCCGCGCGGTGTCTCGGCGCGGGCGCGCGCACTGTGCACCGTTCTTGCGCAGAGCGGTATCCCCTGCCTCGTCAGCGACGACATCATTACGGCCCGCTGGCAGAAATGTGTTTGGAATGCCGCCTTCAATCCTCTTTCGGTATTGTCCGGGGGGCTCGGGACCGCCGACATACTGACCGCGCAGGAACCCCTGGTCCGGGCACTGATGCGGGAGATCGAATCGATCGCGGCGGCAGTCGGTCACGCTCTGCCGGAGGATGTCGTCGAACGCAACATCGAGAGTACCCGCAAGATGCCGCCATACAAGACCAGCATGCTGCTCGATTTCGAAGCCGGGCGGCCGATGGAAACCGAGGCGATCGTCGGCAACGCGCTGCGGGCGGCGATGCAGGCAGCGGTACGCGCTCCGCATCTGGAAACCCTCTATCGCTTGCTCAAGCTGAGGGAGGTCGCGATCGCAAGGTCGCCGGTACAGCGCCCTGGCTGAACCCGGCAATATTGCACGGCTTCGCCGACGACCGACCGCACGCTCCTTCGCCGAATCCTTAAGATGGCTGCCAGACAGTCACAGCAGCGGTTGCGGACTGCGGGGTTGCATCGGAACCGGTTCGGACACGATCCGAGTGTACAGCGCACGATACTGTTGCTCGACCGATGGCCCGAACAGCGGATCGGCCCGAAACGGCAGTGAACGATTCAACTCTTCCCAGTCGACCGGCGAAAATGCCTGTTTCAATAGCGGGAGAATGTACCCCTCCTCCTCGTTCAGATGCTCGCGTTGCTCGGACGAATAACTGGCAAGCTGTTCCACGAAATCGGACTTCGGGACGATCTCCCCATGCAGGATACCATCGATCGCGTGCCGCAATCGGTTGGTACTTTCCCATAGCACGCGGTGCTGCCGTCGCAGCTCGTCGATCGCTTCGTGGGCGACATCGCTACGTTCCTGGAAAAATCGGAAAATCAGATCTTCGCGCGGATGATGATAGAGATCCGCATAGTTCTGCAGGTAGTCGATGGTGTCCAGCATCATTTCGAAGTCGGGCAGTTCGCCGTCTCGCAGGAGCGCCTCCTGCTGGTCTAGCAAAGCCAACAGTCGGCTAAAATTGACGTGGTCCGTGTGCAGGGATTCGATGATGCTGTACATACACCCTCAGTGGTTGAAGGGTCCGCAGCGCGAATGCCCGCGCTAACGTCGAAGCGCTTGAAATTGCTCGCGAACAATCCCGCTAGCTGGTGCGCCGCCTGATCGTAAGCTTGCCTATCATGCCATGTGTTGCGCGGATTGAGAACATCTCATCCATCCGACCGGGTGGACCACCCTGAGCCACCCACATCGCGATCGGCGTCTGTCCATCTGTGCCCAACCGCAGCCGCCATCTCAACCCCAATGGACCCTGGAATAGAGCCAGGAGCCGCGGATTTCGGGTGCAACATTCGGGAATTTTGATGGCCCGGCGAGGACCCAGCTTAGTCCCCTGTACGAACGCGTCCGCGCCCGGCCAGGCGCGCGCTCCTGGAAGGAGCACATGGAAGGCGAGCGGCAGCGAGCGATGTGCGACGACCCCCGCGG
>CAZXXC010000109.1:0-13970 GCA_964644665.1 uncultured Methylococcaceae bacterium | reverse complement strand
TGAGTCGGGGCGCTCGACTGCTGATCCTGTACGACAGCTTGCGCAATCTCACCCGCGAGGAAAAGGCGTTGCGGGATTGCCTCGCCGGCTTTGGTGTCAACCCAGAGAAGTGTTTCCTGATCAATGGGCAGGACCGTAAGGCGGTTGGGCTAAGTCTGGGCGGCACCGGCTTTGAGGCGGGTCTTTGCCCGGAGGAAAAACACCGCGTCATCATCGCCACCTCCTGCATCGAGGCCGGAGTGAACATCGAGGGCCTGCGCTACGCCATCCTCGACGCTGGAGTGGATGCTGCCGCGCTGTTGCAACGCATTGGCCGCGTCGCCCGTGGCGACATGGATGGAAAGATCTGGCTCGCGACCCCGAGTAATCGCCCGTCACATTGGCTGAAACTGGAAAAGTTGGTCGGCAGGGTCGGCGTGATCGATCTTTACGGGGTCTTGGCGCCGCTTCGCGTATTGCCCCTCGACCAGGCGCGCCGATTAGGTAGTGCCTATTGGTCGATGCTCAAGCGCCAACAACCGTCCTTATATGCAGGACTATTGCGAGGGCACGAAACCGTCAGCGAAGTTAAGGCGCCCGGCGGGTTTTTGAACAGCTTGTGGGCCAATGTGGCGTCTACGACGCGAGGCTACAGAAAACGCTATGAGACCTGGCTGGAAGGTGTCGATCGGGAATTGGCCGATCTACGGGGGTTCGCACCCGGTGTTTCGATCCGGTTTGGCGATTACCCGGTTATCGAGTATTCCTGGGATTGGGCGCAAGCTTACCTGGAAAGGCCCGAACACATCGATGAGGAAGGCGTGTGGTGTTACCGGAAGCCGCGTACTGATTATTTGCTGGAAAAACCCCGGCGCATAACGATCAGCCTGCTTTGTCCGGACGGCGGCAATTTCTCGCGCGAGTATTTCCCAAGCGAGGCGCAGAAGCAGGCAAGAAAGGATTACGCGACGAGCATCCGCCGTTCGGCGCAAGGGCATCCGGACGAGAATTTTTTGCTGCAGGCCGCCCAGTTTGTCGAGGCCAGTGGAATTTTCATTAGAGACAAAATGGTTGATTCGCCAATTATTTAGCAAATCCACCGAGCAGTCATGGGTTCGTCGAAAGCCGCCTTCGGTGATCATGGCGTCTGCCGAAAATCGGCGATCGCGTTATCCCGCGTGGTCGTAACGACGTGGAGCCAACGAAACGGCGCCGGCGATCTTCTTGAGTGCTGCCCGCCGGCGATTCTCCCGGCAGGCGGTCATCAACAGCCCAAGCCGGTGTCGGCCAGCAGTGCTTCGGTCTTCCCCAAGGCTTCCGGCAGCTTTTCGATCGCGGCCAGCTCGGTTCGACCTGCTGCTGGTCGTTGGTCTGCTGACTGACGGTCGTGGCGACGATCAGCATCGTTTCCACATCGACCGCAGCCTGGCTGTTGTCGCCCTGGATGAAGCCGTCGTGGCTCGGCAGGATCCGCGATTCCGCGTCGGTCAGACTGATCTGGTCGCCGTCCTTCGGCCCGGTTTCGGGCGGCTTCGGTTCCTTCCCCCGCGGTTTCCTGCCCGCCTGCCGCTGGGCTTCGCGGCGGGCTACCTTGTCCTTGTACTCCTGCTGCGCCCGGGCGTCGCGCTCCGCGACCCGCTCGACGATCTTGGCCTTCGCCTCCGCCAGGGCCTTCAGCCGGTCCTGCCGTCGCGCCAACTCCTCCGGCAGGTCGATGCCCTCCGGCGCCTCCGGCCGATCGGCCTCCGCCGCTCGCTGCAGCAAGGCCTGTACTTCCTCTCGCAACTGCGCCTCCAGCTTCTCGATGTGGCCATGGGACAAGGCCTTGTGCTTGGAGGCGTTGGCTTTGATCTTGGTCCCGTCCAGCGCAATCTGCCCGAGCTTCACCAGCTTCATCGCCTGCGCCAGGCTCAGCACCTGGACGAACAAGTCTTCCAGTTCCACCAGAAAAGTCTTCCGGAAGTTCGCCAGGGTGTCGTGGTCGGGATGGGTCTCGACCGACAGAAAGCGGAACGCCACCGGATCGTAGGTGGCCCGCTCGATCTTGCGACTGGAGAACACGCCGGTGGCATCGCCATAGACCAGCAAGGCCAGCAGCACCGACGGGTGGTGTGCCGCCGAGAGACCAGCTCCTCCTCCGGTGACTCGGCTAAGCTGCTACCGCCGCGACTGCCAAGCTTATGCGCATGCGCTGGGCAATCCGGATTGCATCCTTAACGGCCGTGGCGGTACGGGCATTGTTGCCACGCTGCAGCAACACATTACGTTTACTGCCGGCACCGACGCCCTGGCCTGCCTTTCTCTGATTGCCGACGGTCTTCTGCGCTGGTACGCGAGTTGCTGTAACACCCCCGTCGCTAATACGGCCCGCGACCCCCGATTGTCCTACGCAGGTGTTGTCCATACCTGTCTCGGCTAGTCGCCCTCTGAGCTAACCAAGGTTTTCGGCCCAACTCGCTCGCTCGTGAACACGAAGTACGCCAAGGGCAGAGTCGAGAAGAGGGTGTTTGGCACCATGGTCACCACCGCTCGCATCATTGCTTCGGTGCTGCGCGTCCGCATGAATGGGGCATGGACGCGCAGCCCTTTTTTCCAGCCGGCTCAGTGCCGGTAGTCGTTCCGCGAGTACCAAGCACATCCGAGAGGCGGGCCTGATGACATGCCACAATGACCCTTCTGAGCATTTTCAGACGAGGCTGAATGGCTATGTGCCGATGCTGCAGACGGAAGGGGGGCGTGCACTTCGTGCGGAATCGGCCGGGCTTACCGATTGCTTCGACCGCGGCGGTGGCGGGGATGACGCCGGCGTTCGTGGATTGGCGCTGACATTTCGCACCATCCTGAACGCGGGCGTAATCGTTCGTTTTCTTGGCACGGCGCCGTAAATTCTTGAGTGGTTACGTAGGAATACCTAGGTACAAATCCCCATCGACGAACGATCGCCTGCTCCCTATGGTAACGCTGCGCCCAAAATCTGGGGCGGGGGGAAGTCTTTTCAGCATTTCAGCATCTTGATCGGGGGAAATCTCATGCGTCACGTTCCTGGTTCCATGCGGGCAGCGGCCGGAGTCGCAGCGATCGTCGGCCTCGTCTGGTCGACAGCCGTGGCTGCGAAAGGTTACTCGGCGCATCCGGGCGCCTCCAATCAGTCCGAGCAGCAGATCAAGAAGCGGTTGAGTCAAATGGAAGAGAAGCAGCAAGCGATGCAGGATGCGATGACCACGGAATTCCAGAAGCTGCGCGCGGAAGTGGCGAGCATCAAGGGCCAATCGGCGATGAAGGCCAGCATGTCCACGGCCAAGTGACTGCAAGGCGGCGGCGCGGCGTCGTCCGATCGCAAGTTTCTCGTCCAGCCGGGGCCGCCTTCGGTCTGGCGGCACCCGAAATTCGGCGGCCCGTGTCTCCGCCTTGCGGACTCTGGAGGCGGTGACCGGGTCGCCTTCTTCGATTTGCGCGAGCTGATCCAAAGTCCGGCCGAGGAATTCCACGCTCCAGTACCGGATTTGGCCTGGGGCGGAGCTTCTCGGCCGGCGTGTTGCTGGGCCCGTTTCCGCACGCACCGACGACGCCTTACGCCGGTCACCAAAATGTGCGATATTGGTGATAGCCTATATTCGTTCTTCAATCTGCTTCGTCCTCGCTGCATCACTCCCTTCATGGCGTCAAACACCCGGTCGATCGCTGCCCGTCGGGCGATGTGCAGTGAAAATGAAGGCCGGCGAACGCACCGTCTCCATCGTCGAGTTGTTCTGCCGTGCGGCTCTCCGGGGGGCGCCACGATGGCGGCCGGGACGGAGCGGATCGGTTTCACCAGCACCGCTACGGGGCTCGGATGACCGCAGTTTCGGCGACCAGTCCGGCACCCGGGTCGGGAGCGGTCTCATTGGACCGCACCGGTCAACCGGCGACCGCGACGCTGCGCTTCAGCGGTTCCTGGGTTCAGGGCGCGACGCTGGCCGAGCCGGTGGAAGCCGTCATCGCGCGGTTATGCTCGGATCCGCCGGTGCGCCGCGTGATCCTCGAAACCAGGGATCTGGCGGCCTGGGACAGCCGGCTGCCGGTTTACCTGCTGAAGATCGTCGACGAGTGCCGGCTCCGCGACATCGAGATCGACTCGTCCCGGCTTCCGGAGGGGATTCGAGGTTTGCTGCATCTGGCACGCGCCGTCCCGGAGCGTCCCGGTGCCCGGCGCACTGCGCGGCGGACGCCGATGCTCGCCGAAATCGGCAAAGCGGTACAGGACGGACTGAAGGACGCCAGGGACCTGATCGGGTTCATCGGCGAAACGATGCTGGCGGGTCTCGCACTGCTGCGCGGAAGCGCGCGCTTTCGGTTGGTCGATGCGATGCTGTGCATCCAGGAAGCGGGGCCGCGGGCGCTGGCCATCGTGACGTTGATCAGCCTGCTGGTCGGCCTGATCATGGCCTTCGTCGGCGCGGTACAACTGGTGATGTTCGGCGCGCAGATCTATATCGCCGATCTGGTGGCGCTGGGCACCGTGCGGGAAATGGGCGCGCTGATGACCGCCATCATCATCTCGGGTCGCACCGGTGCGGCCTATGCCGCACAACTCGGCACGATGAACGTCAACAGCGAGATCGATGCGCTGAAAACCATGGGCATATCGCCGATGGAATTTCTGGTGCTGCCGCGCATGCTGGCGCTGATCCTGATGATGCCGCTGCTGTCCTTGTATGCGAATCTGATGGGCATTCTGGGCGGGGCGCTGGTCACGGTCGGCGCGTTCGACGTCTCGCTGGTCCAGTACTACAACGGTGTCCAGCGGTCGGTGCATCTGCCTGATTTCGCGATCGGCCTGACCAAGAGCCTGGTGTTTGCAGTGCTGATCGCGACCGCCGGCTGCATGCGCGGCATGCGCTGCGGACGCAGCGCCTCGGCGGTCGGGGATGCGGCTACCGCGGCCGTCGTCAACAGCATCGTCTACATCGTCGTGGCCGATTCGGTGATCACGCTGGTCTGCAACCGGCTCGGAATTTGAGCTGAGGTCTCGAGTGCCGCCACCGACCCCGCAAATCACCGTCAAGGATCTGACCATGGCGTACGGGGATTTCGTGATCCAGCGCGATCTCAACTTCACGGTCAACCGCGGCGATGTGTTCATCATCATGGGCGGCAGCGGCTGCGGCAAGAGCACGCTGCTGAAGCACCTGATCGGCCTGAACCGGCCGGCCAAAGGCGAAGTGTTCTACGGCGGGCAGAGCTTCTGGCATGCCGATGAAATGGTTCGCGAGCGGATCATGCGAGGCAACGGTGTGCTGTATCAGAGCGGCGCGCTGTTCAGTTCTCTGACACTCGCAGAAAACGTGGCGCTGCCGCTCGGGGAGTTCACCAGCCTGAGCCGCGGGGAGATTCAGGATACCGCGTCGTACAAGCTGGCGCTGGTCGGCCTGGCCGGGTTCGAGGACTATTATCCCTCGGAGATCAGCGGCGGGATGCAGAAGCGCGCGGGCCTGGCCCGCGCGATGGCGCTCGATCCGGAAATCCTGTTCTTCGACGAGCCATCGGCCGGGCTGGACCCGGTCAGCGCACGGCTGCTGGACGATCTGATCCTCAGCCTGCGCGACACGCTGGGGACCACCATCGTCGTGGTCACGCATGAACTGGCCAGCATTTTCGCGATCGGAGACAACTCCGTGTTTCTCGATCCCGAGACCAAGACCATGCTGGCGACCGGATCGCCGAAGAAGCTGCTGGCGGAATCCGGCGATCCCAAGATCATTCAGTTTCTGACCCGAGGCGAACGCGATGCCAACCCGTCCGTCGAGCAGGAGGCGATCAATCGATGAGTAAACCCGTGAGTCCCGTGGCCATCGGCGCGTTCACCGTCGGCGCGCTGGCACTGCTGGTGATCGGACTGCTGATTTTCGGCGGCGGCCAGTGGCTGCGCACCGACAAGGCGCGTTATGTGATCTTTTTCGATTCATCGTTGAACGGCCTGGATGTCGGGGCGCCGGTCAAGATGCAGGGGGTCAAGATCGGTGCGGTCACCAACATTGCGCTGCAGGTCGATCCCAAACAGGGCAAGGTCTTCAAGCCCGTGGTGATCGAGATCGATCGCACCACCTTCCTGGGTGCCGACGGCAAGCCCCCGCCGCGTGGTGTGACCTACGAGCAACAGAAGGAGACGCGGAATGAACTGGTGGAGCGGGGGTTCCGGGCGCGCCTCGAAACCCAGAGTCTGTTGACCGGCCTGCTGTATGTCGACATCGACCGGTATCCCGACAAGGAGCCCCAGTTTGCCAACCTGGATTATCAAGGGCTGGTGGAAATTCCCTGCGTGCCCACCACGGTGGATGAAATCCGGAATACTGCGGAGGGTTTCATGAAGCGCGTTCGCGAGATGCCGATCGAGAAGATCGTGCAGGAAATGGCGGACACGTTGCAGGACATCCGTGATCTGGTGGGTTCGCCGGAAGCGAAGCGGTCCAATGCGGCTCTCGCCAAGGCGCTGGAAGGCATGGACCAGACGATCGGCACGCTGAACCGGAACCTGGAACCTCTGCTCAGCGATACCCGCAAGACCGTCACCGACACCCGTGTGCTGATGCAGGATTCCCGAGCGATGGTGCGCGATGTCCGGCAGGACATGAAACCGATGCTGACGGCCGTGGAAGCGACCCTGACGACCGCGACCGCGACGCTGAACAAGGCGCAGTCGGCGGTGTCCGCCGTGGAAGGATCGGTCGGACCCGAATCGGCGCTGAACGAGACCTTGGGCGCACTGAAGTCTGCTGCGCGTTCATTGAAGGAGTTGACCGATTATCTGGAACGGCACCCGGAATCGGTCATCTCCGGGAAAGGTCCATAACCCGGGAGGGACATCATGCATTCGAAGCGACCCCTTGGATTCACGCTGCTGTCGGCCGCGCTGCTGTCCCTGACCGCCTGCATCGGCGGCCGGAGTCCGCCGTCTCAGTTCTACCTGTTGGAGCCGATTCGGAGCGGCGGGACGGTCCGGCCGGTCCTCGAATCGGGCGAGCCGATCGTCGCCCTCGCGCCGGTGCGCATTCCGCAATACATCGATCGGCCCCAGATGGTCACGGCCATCGACAAGAACGCCTATCGGTTGAGTGAGGTCGACCGCTGGGCCGAGCGGCTGGATGACAACATCACCCGAGTGTTGGCGCAAAACCTGGGGGCGCTGGTTCCGGCGGATGTGGTACTGATGAATAGCTCGAATCTCGCGAAACAGGCCCGATTTCGCGTCACGGTGAATGTCGAGGAGTTCCATGTCGATCCCCAGGGTCAGGCGCGGCTGGTCGCCCAATGGCGCGTGGCGCGCGGGGATGAAAGCGTCGTCAGCCGTGAGGCTGCCTATCGCGAGGTGGCATCGACCAACGATTATCGGGTCATGGCCAGCGCGCTAAACGCCTGCCTGAACCGGTTCAGTCGCGATGTGGCCGCAACCCTGCGCCACCTTGCGGCGATCCACTAGCGTAGTCGGAGTTGAGGGGGCGGCTGAGGACCACCGAGGAACGGCTCCTCAGCCGGGATTTCAACAGGGGGCCGGGTTCACGGCGCCCGGGTGGGTCACGCGTTCAGGCACGGGCCGTAGGGCATGTCCACCTTGGGAATGTGACTGTCCAGCCAGTCCCTCACGAACCGAGTCGTGTCCTGGTTCACTTCCGCCTCGCCGGCGTGGAACTTCTTTTGGAGGTCGGCGCAGGTACCGACGAGCTTGTCATGCTCGGCCTTGTGGGCGGCGAACTCGGGGTAGCCCTTCTGCTGCATCAGCTTCTCCTCGGTCTGGAAGTGCATCACGACGTATTCGATCAACGCGTCGAGCTGCTTGCCGATCGCGCCCCGATCCCCTGCTGCGGCAGTTTCATGCAATCCGTTCAGCATCCGGAAAATCTCCTGGTGCTGGTCATCGGCCACCGCCACATTCGTTCCGTAGGCTTCTTTGGTCCATGTCATCAATGCCATGACGATCTCCTGTCGTAGATCATGTTGTGAGTGTTGAAACGGATATCGAGGAAACACAATATCCACACTCAGTGTATGGAAATTAAGAATTGCTTGTCAATCGCCCGCGAGCGTGGATCGGTCACGGTCATCTCGAAGGAGATGTCAGTGTGCGCCGAGTCGGCGGCCGCCTCGGATGCGGCGCAGCCGGCGCAATTGACGAAAGGGTGGGTTATCGAGTAGCCTCCGGACGGTTCCGCGATGCTCGGTGTTTTTGGCGGCCCCAGCCGTCCGGGGGTCCAATGCAACTTTTCAGCGAGGGAGATGTGCGATGTCTGCAATGGTGAAGTTCCCTGTCAAGAAGCTCGCGCTCGGCGTGTCTTCGGCGATGGCGGTGTTCGGCGCGCAGCCGGCCAGCGCCGATGCGATCCTGTTTCCGTATGTCGTCAACGGCGGTGCCGTGACGACCATTCTGTCGGCGGTGACCACCGCGCCGATCAGGTCGGGCGATCCGCGCTTCGCCGACACGCTGCATTACGCCTACAACACGAAGTCCGGTGTCCCGTCCAACCCCCGGTCTCCCTGGACCGACAAGTGTGAAGAGATCAATTTCTACAACCCGTCCAGCATTGCCGACATCGTGACCTTCAATGTCGGCACCGTGTTCAAGCCGGCCGCGAATGGCGTGGTGTTCGAATCGAACCCGTTCGTGCCGCCGTTCGATCCATCCAAGAAGGTGATCTATCCGATCAATTTCGGGCAGTTCCCGCTCGGACACCGCGGCTACGTGACGGTCGACAACAACGATCCGATCGACCAGAGTGCGGGTTCAGACGGCACGCTGTACGGTGAGGCGCTGGTGCTCGACGTCAGCTCCGGCTCGGCCTGGGGCTACCGCGCCTACAATCCGGCGGGTGACCAGGCGGACCTGCTCGGCTTCGGTTGGCCGAACGATACCTTGGGCGAAGTGCTGACGAACTACCAGGCGGGAGGTGCATCGCCCGACGAAGCGGGTGCATTCGAGATGTATCCGGGCGTGGAATTCACCCAGAAGATGCTGATCACCCCGATTCCGGACGGAGAGGTCGGTACATCGACGCCGCTGTCGGCGACTGCCGGCAACAAGCAGCCGCTGGTGGTGGCGCGCGTCAGCGCCCGGTTGGACCTCGGTTTCGGCGGCATCGCGCTGTATGACCGCGACGAGAACCCGACCTCCGGCCGGATCGACATTCCGGTGGTCTGCGTCGGCGCGCCGGACATCAAGGAGTTCTTCACCTCGGGCGCACTGACCGTGTACAACGGCGTGGCCGCGACCGGCTATGGCGGCGGCTGGACCACCGTGTCTCCGTTCCGGCGTGCTCCCGGAGTTCTCGAGACATCCGACGACTTCACCGGCGACATGGTCGCGATCAAGCTGGCATTCAACAACGCGGCCACGATCCAGGGTGTGGCGATCGGCGGCACGCTGAACAGTGCCGTATGGTTGCAGAGTGTCCGCTTGAGTCCTCTGGGCGGCGTGCCGGTGAGCCCTGGTTCCGAATCGGGGGCTCAGGTGAATGGTTTCAAGGGTGGTGTCGGGATCAGTGAATTCGCGTACCTCTGGGCTACCCCCGGACCCACGAACGACAAATAGCACGGGCGATTTCCAGTGAAACGAAGGGCACCCTCGGGTGCCCTTTTTTTGTTGCCGGAAACGTCCGCTATCGGCGCCTCCGAAAGAGGGCTCGAAAGTCGCAAATTCGGCGGCCGGCTGGCCGTCAGAGGTCGGCAGGGTCGAACAGTAGCGACAGGAACACCAGCAACTCGGCGGTGTATGCAGCGGATTCCAACGAATCGAGGGAGATCGGGAAGAATTGGAACAACATGGATGGCACCCTGGATCAGGCAGTGATGGTCCTTGTGATGGCACCGGGATCTTCGACGGATCGCGGGCTTACATTGTCCCGATCGTGAGCGGCGCCTCAATACGTACGACTACGTAGTCGGCCGCGGCGCGGAGAACGTGGACGATATTCGCTAGGTGGCGCCGTTCTTAAAAGCCCTTAATCCAGCGAGGGAATCCGCATACAATCTCTCGATGAATCGTTTGATCGGGGGAGCGGAGCGGCTCCGATCCATGTTCGGCCGGGAGGATGCTGCGGATGATTGATCGGATCGTCGTGTCGATCGGAATGAGCCTGCTGGTTGCGGGTACGGTGTATGCCCAGTGCCGCTCGGAAAGCGCGGAACGCTACCAGTCCGAGATTGCATCCTGCAATGCGAAATATGCCGAGCCCGACGACGCCGCAGAATTGAGGGTGTGCGTCGAAAGCGCTTATGCCGAATTTGCGGAATCCCGGGACGAGTGTGGCGATGCCGCGACAGTGCAGGACGGATGGCGTCAGCAACTCGCGCAGCTATGGAAGGGGCTGACGGAATGGTTGGACGGCTCGCCTTCCGATTCGTCGCACGGCAATTGAACGCCGCACGACACACCCTCGGCACAGGCCGACTCCCGGGCTTCGACTCGGCGACGCGGTCCGGCGGCCGGCAACTCGGCGCCGACGGGGCCGCAGCGAGTCGGGTGCGCCGAGACCGATCGATCGGTCAATCGCTGCATAAGCGTGCGGAGGCGAGTTGCGGCGGCTACAATAGCGGCACTTTCGACTTCATGGAAGGTCGCTCATGGAACTCAACCTGATCGAAGAGCTTTCGTTTGATGTCTGGAATCCGGCGATCGATTCTTCGGTTCAGCAGGCCGCGACCGATGCGCTAGAGCGCGGTCGGGTGCTCTACCTGCCGCGGCTCGCCTTCACGGTGAATCCGGAAGAACGGCGCTTCCTGAGTCAGGACTGGTCCGACGGAAAGTCGAAGAACATCTATCTACGCGGCGCGGAGCGCCGGCTGCGCGGCGCGCACGGGAGTCCGGACGATCTGGAGGGCCTGACCGCGATGCTGGAGCGTTTCGGCCGGCAGGCGCAGCAGCTGGTCGATGCGTTGTTTCCGCATTACCGCGGTCGTGCCGAATTCGGCAACACCAGTTTCCGACCCTGCGAGATCGAGGGCCGGCCGAGTTCCTACCGCAAGGACGACACTCGCTTGCATCCCGATGCCTTCCCTTCGAATCCGACCGGCGGAGCGCGTCTGCTGCGGGTTTTCACCAATGTGAATCCGTTCGGAAGACCACGGGTCTGGCGGGTCGGCGAGCCGTTTGCCGACATGGCTGCGAAATTCCTGCCGAAGGCGCGCCGGCAGTGGCCCGGCGAGGCCGCGTTGTTGAACGCGCTGGGCATCACCAAACGGCGGCGTAGCGAATACGACCATCTGATGAACGAGCTGCACGATCGGGTCAAGGCCGATCTCGACTATCAGCGCGAAGTGCCCCAGCAGCATGTCGAGTTTCCGCCGGGCTCGACATGGATCGTGTTTTCGGACCAAGTGCTGCATGCGGTGTTGAGCGGCGCGTTGATGCTGGAACAGACCTGGATGTTGCCGGTAACTGCCATGCAGAATCCGGACACCGCGCCGCTTCGGGTGCTGGAACGTCTGGCCGGACGCGTGCTGGTGTGAAGACGAGACGTGGCTGGCGCCAGGCGGGCGTTGGTTCCGAAGGAAATGCTGCGGGTCAGTGCAGGGTCGCATCCCTGACGATTTCAATTGTTGTTCGATCCGATTGCACCAGATAGGGGTGATCCATGAAAAAGCTCGATCCGCTGGGTGACGGACTCTCCGGCGTGGAGTACGTCGATCACATGGGCGACGACCTCAGGGTGGTCAACGCGGCGCGGATCAGTTTCGACAAGCAGAGCCGGCTCGAGGTGGACGAGACCGGGTACTGGCTGGCGCCGGAGGACGGCAAGCTGATCGGGTTCCTGGCCGAGCACCGGCACGTCGCGCCGTTTTTCCATCCGCAAGTGTGTCTCCGGATCGAGATGCCGGTGTTTCTGGCGCATCAGTGGTGGCGTTCCACGGTCGGGGTCTGCCGTTCGGAGGTGTATCGGCGGTATGTGGTGTCGGAGCCCGATTGTTACCTGCCAAAAACCTGGCGGCTGAAAGGTTCGGCCGCGAACGGTTCCGCTGACCGTCTCGACGATGCCGGAACGGCGGATTTGTCGGCCCGGATCGAGCGCGCTCAGCAACTGCTGAAGGAACTGTATCGGGAAGCGGTGGACCGGGATGTCGCGCCGGAATTGGCGCAGATGCTGCTTCCGCAGTCGACTTACACCCGCTGGATCGAGACCGGAAGCCTGCATTACTACGCGCGGGTGTTTGCGCTGCAAACCGGCTCCGCGGCGCAGCCGGAACTCACGCGGTATGCCGAGGCGGTCGGCCAGGTTCTCGCCGGGCTGTTTCCGGTTTCCTGGAAAGCGCTGACGGGGCGCGGTTAGGTCTTTTTTACCGTAGCAGATTGGGCCCTCTCTGGGGCTTTCACCATACGATCCGCACGGGTGGTCGTGGCCTGACAAGCCTCCCGGTCATTTCGCCGGTCCGGGTTGGCGGCCGCTGCATGCGACACGCGGCGCAGTGGGAACGTCTCACTCGCTCGCGGTCCGCGCGGCTGCGGTCCTGACCGGAGAACGGTGGCCCCGGTTGATGACGATCACCGCGCCGACAATGACGGCCGCCGCGCACAGCACGCGCGGCGTCAGCGGTTCCTGCGCGAACCAATTTCCCAGAAACACCGCCACCAGCGGGTTGACATAGGCGTAGGTCGCCACCAGCGGGATCGGGGCATTCTGCAACAACCATACGTAGCAGGCGAACCCGACCATCGAGCCGGCCGCGATGAGATAGACCAATGCCAGCCAGGACCTGGCCGAAACCTGATCGAGGCTGAATCCGGTCCATTCGTCGTTGAGAGTGCTGGCGAGCGTCAAGGACAGGGCTCCGGTGAGCATTTCCGCGCCGGTGGTCATCAAGGCCGACTTCGGCAGGTCTGCGGTCTTGCTGTAGACCGAGCCGACGGCCCAAAGGACACCGGCGGCCAGCAGTGCCGTCACGCCGAAGAGGTCGAAAGGTAATCCATCGGACACCTCGGTAGGGCCGACCAGCAGGTAGATCCCACAGAAGCCGATGGCCAATCCGGCGAGCACGCGACCCGTCGGCCGGGTACCGGTCGGTCGGACGGCATCGGCGACGACCAGGAACAGGGGGACCGCGCCGATCAGCAGTGCCGCCACGCCCGAAGGAACCGTCTGTTCCGCCCAGCACACCAGCCCATTGCCGCCGAGCAGCAGCAGCGTGCCGACGATCGCGGCCGATCGCCACTGGCGGAGGGTCGGCAGGGCATCGCCCGCCGCGCTCCGCCAAACCAGCAGAATCAGGCCCGAAACCAGAAAGCGCAGGCCCGCCGACAGAAACGGCGGCAGGGTTTCCACCGCAAAGCGGATCACCAGGTAGGTCGAGCCCCAAATCAGATAAACCGCCAGCAACGCGAGCCAGATCTTCGTCTTCATTCCTCGAATGCCTGAATGATCTCGGTCTCCGCCCGGCCTGCCGCGACCCACTCCGCCACGGCCGGATGCTCCGCAATCGTGTCCAGGTAGTCCTGCGCGGCCGGATCCGCCTCGATCCGATAGGTCCGGAAGCGCAAGGCGACCGGCGCGTACATCGCATCGATGATTCCGAACGGGCCGAGCAGCCAGGGGCCGTCGTTCGCGTGGCGCTCGCGGCACTCGCGCCAAATCCGGTTGATCCGCGCAACGTCCTTGCCGACGGCTTCGGGCAAAGCCTTCGGCGAAGCCGGACGCCGGCAGTTCATGCTGCAGTGGCTACGGAGGGCGGCAAAGCCCGCGTGCATTTCCGCCGCGAGAGATCGGGCGCCGGCCCGCGCGGACGGCGCTGCGGGCCACCCGAGGGTTCGCGGGTAGCGTTCGGCCAGATACTCCAGGATGGCCAGCGAGTCCCAGACCTTGAGGCCGTCGTCCACCAGCACGGGCACCTTGCCGGAAGGCGAGTCGGCAGCCAGGCGGGCCGGCGAGTCTTCCCGGTACAACGGTATCCGGATTTCCTCGAAAGGAATGCCATGGTGCTTCAAGAACAGCCATGGCCGGAGGGACCAGGACGAATAGTTCTTGTTGCCGATG
>CAZXXC010000108.1:0-14461 GCA_964644665.1 uncultured Methylococcaceae bacterium | reverse complement strand
GTCCATCTACCTTCCGCTCTGGCCCGAAACCGTTGGCGCGACGTGTTGAGCGGCGACGAGTACGGGCCGTCACAATCCATCACCGCAGGGCGCTTGTTCCACTGCCTGCCCGTTGCGCTGCTGGGGACCGTTCCGCCGTGACTTCGCATTCCGCGACTCGCTGGGTGTAGTTGCCGGACGGTCCGGACTTACTGAATCAGGCGGAGAGATGCATCCAATTGGACTGGGCGGCCAAGTCGCTCGGCAATCAGATCTCTTAGCACGGCGACATCTTCGGCTTCAATCAGCTCACGGCTGTGTACTTCGGCCAGCACCTTGATCTTGTTCCTCGCCGACCTGATGGACACGGCCGAGAGTTGCAGGTCTTTGCCATGGACCTGGTAGCTTTGCTGACTGGCTGTTCGGGCCATCCGCTGGTATATGACCGTGTTCTCGAACGAGTAGTACAACGGCACGCTCACCATCGCCGTCAGCAGCAGCGAGAAGCCAACGCCCCGGTTTACCTTGATGATGGTGGCGAAGCCGAGGCATAGGAACGCGAACGCTCCGGCCAGTGTGATGCCGGCCAGATTGGCCAAGAACAGCAGGCCGGCGCCATTGACGATGTCCCAGTCGGACCAGCCCACACCGATGCCGATCACGCATGCCGGCGGTACCAGCGCAACCGCGATGGCGACTCCCGGCAGGCTACGGTGAACGCTTTCGTGAGCATGCGCATAGGCGGCGGCAAGTCCGGAGACGATGGCGACCCCCAGATCCAGCAGATTAGGCTGCATGCGGGACTGAATTTCCTCCGTCACCGGTTCATACGGCAGCATCGCCGTCGTCAGCGCGGCGATCAGTACCGTCAGCCCGGTACCCAGGATCACGACCCGAAGCGCATGGCGCAACAGCTTGCGGTCGTTGCGTAGTATGGCCATCGCAACGGACACGACCGGCCCCATCAGGGGTGCGATCAACATGGCCCCGATCACCACCGGCGCGTTGTTCAGGAACAGCCCCAGGGTCGCCAGAATGGTGCTGAGCACCACCAGTACGAGGAACGATGCCGAAAGCCGGGCGTACCCTCGCAGCGTTACGAACACATCTTCGAAGTCCTGCTCCCGAGCGGCCGAGAATAGAGGCAGGCGCCTGGACAACCGGGCCAGATACTCGTCACCTTGCGGCAAGGCCTGGACGCGCATGACGTCCTTGCCGTCTTCGGCGGGCCGATGGGTCTCCAAGTATCCCGCTCCGACGTTCACGGACACCGCTTCGGGTACCACCTGCAGCGCGATGCGCGCCGAACGGCGCGAGCGACCGTCGATCGAGTAGCTCATCTCTTGCCGGCTTTCGAGAACCATCTGCGCGGTCTTGATGTAACTCACCGCGCTAGGTAGACGACCGGTCGACCGCGCCCTGGACAGAAAGGCGGCAGTCAGAAACGCGATGTAATTGAGGATCGACCGCGGAGCGATCAGTACGGCGGACAACTTACCATCCAGGTTGGACGTGGATTCGTCGACGAGCCTGGCCGTCAGTGATTCCGTATCGTTTTCCACCACGACGATGCCTAACACGGCAGTGGTGTAGTGAACCTGCTTCGACAGCGAGACGCGTATGGGATGCGCTTGCAGGCCGAACAGCGCCGGGACGGTGCGCAGCACAATTTTGGCCCCCTGCCAAAGCGTATGATGCCGGTAGCCGATCTGTCTGAACGCGATGAAAGGGATGTCTCCGACGGTGACCATACCGATCGCGGCTTCGTTGTTGCATAGCAGCAAGTCCAGCCTTGATCCGCCGTCGCTGCTCAATGCGAGCGGTACCGCATCTTCCAGTTCGGGAGGAATGCGAAACAGAGTACAGATTTTGGAGTTCTTGTTGGTCGGAAGCAGGCCGACCGTAGCGCCGTGTCGCTGGGCGCCTTGCAGCAAGTATCCAAGATCGCCGCTATCGAGTAGCGCAACGAGATGCTTCCGTCGACCGAGGTATCCGGCGGTGTCGGGCAAGAATCTATCGAGCGGAGCCGGGTCCAGCGCGGCGCCGCGGGATGCCGCCAGGGTCAGGATCTTCTCCAACAGTTCGGGGTCGGCGGAACGATGAATCAGCCATCCGCTGTCTACGATCTTCACGCGCTGCTCCCTCCTCTCAGGGATCGGTATCGCTTCATGGAAGTGCCGAATCAGCGCCGCCTCGAGGGCAGATCAAGCTGATTACGAGGTCGCCGGCAGCCGGATCGCGTAGTCGATCCGCGGTGAAGATATGCAGGCTGCCATTGGGCTTGAGAGTGAACAGCGGGACGATACGGCCCCGATGGGTAGCCAACAAATCATCGAACTGGAAGGTTTGTGTGATTCGTGTTTTCTTGACCGTCGGTGCGTTGCCGCAGTGCTCCTTCAGCCACGCGTATGTACAGGACGGGCCAAACAGCAGCCGACCGGCAAGCGGACCCGATTCCGATTCATGTCGAACCAACGACTCACAAGGTAGCTGGTAGAGTTCTCCTCGACCGAAAACTTCGCGATAGCGAAGGCACGCCAGGGTATTGGTCGCTGCATCGGGACTGGCCGCGATCAGCCTGGCGAGACCTCCAAAATCGATTTCATCCATGGTTCGCTGCGCCAGAATACTTCCGCGGTATGCCGGCAGACCCTGCATACGGGCTTGCCGGATCCGCTCGAAGTCGTTGTCGACCAACAGCACCGGACAGCCTTCTTCCAGCAAACTCTGCGCCATGGCACGGGAAAAAGGGTCGGCGCCGATGAAAAGGACACCTTGGGGATTGGGCTGTACCAGTCCGAGGATTCGGCTAAGCGGAAACGCGCTGATCCCGTAAACCAGCACCGTTACCGAGACTACGAGGAATGCGACCGATTCCAGTTCGATCGCTCGCGGATAGCCCACGGCAGTCATTTCGAGCGCGAAGACCGCGGAAACGGCGACTGCCACGATGCCACGCGGGGCCATGAACGCAACGAACAGCCGTTCGCGCCAGCCCAATTGGGAGCGCCAGGTCGATAGCAAAACGGTGGCCGGTCGAGCAATGAACACAAGCACGCTGATGTACAGCATTTCGGTCCAGCCATGACCGAGCAATGCGCCCCAGTCCAGACGAGCAGCCAGCACCACGAACAGGCCGGATATCAACAGCACGGTCAGACTTTCCTTGAATTCGATGATGTGGTCGACGCTGACGTGCTTCTGGTTGGCCAGTACGATGCCCATCACGGTTGCCGCAAGGAGGCCCGATTCCTCCTGAAAATGACTCGACAGCGTGCATGCCGCGACCAGAAGCGCGAGCGTTGCGACGCTCTGAAGCGAGTCGGGAATCCAGAATCGGCGCAAGCCCAAAATCACCAGCACCGCGGAGCCGGTACCGGCAAGACCGCCGATCACGACTGCGAGTCCAAGCGCCTGCAATGCGCTCAACGTTCCTTGGCCAAATTCGTCCGCACGCACGACCGCGAAGCACATCACCGCCAGGATCGCCCCGATCGGGTCGATCACGATCCCCTCCCAACGCAGCAGGGAACCGACCTTGCCTCCGAGGCGCAATTGTCGTAACAAGGGTCCTATGACGGTCGGTCCAGTCACGACCAGAATGCTTCCGAGCAGCCCCGCGAGGCCCCAGCGGAAATCCAGGATGTAATGTGCGGCAATCGTATTGATCGCCCAGGAGATCGCGACGCCCAGGCTAGTCAGGCGGAACAATACCGCGCCGATCTCGCGGAGTTCCCTGAGGTTCAGCCCGAGACCACCTTCGAACAGGATCACCGACACCGATATCGAAACGATCGGCAGCAATAGATCGCCAAACAGTTGGTCCGGTTTCAGAAAGCCCGACACCGGACCGGCGGCGATACCCGTCAGCAGCAATAGCAAAATAGAGGGGATATGTGCCCGCCAGGAAATGAGCTGGGACGCCACGCTCAAGACCAGAATGGCGGTCAACTGGATCAAGGCCTCGTGTGACACGAACCGGTCCCTCCTGAATCATCGGGCGAGCGCTGTAGCATAGCAATGAAAGGGCCGTCCGGTCCCGGCAAGGCAGGCGATACTGAGTTGCTCGAGCGCCGCACCCTGGTGCCCGCCGGCAGGCTCATGAGATAGTCGGCACGGCACGATCGTCACAGACATTACGCCGATGTGTGCCGTTCCGATCGATCCGAGGAACCCGAATGGATGTCCACGTTTTTTTTCTGCATCTGATGATCATCCTGGTCGTCGCCCGTGTGCTGGCCGAAGCCGCCGCGTGGCTGGACAGTCCGCCGGTGGTCGGTGAACTCATCGCCGGCGTGATCCTGGGGCCGAGCGTACTCGGCTGGTTGCAGCCGGAACCGGTGTTCCGGCTGCTGGCGGAGGTCGGCATCATCCTGCTGTTGTTCGAGGCCGGGCTGGACACCGATATTCGTCAACTGGTACGCGCCGGCGTGAAGGCCACGCTGGTCGCCAGCGCAGGTTTCGTCCTGCCGTTCCTGCTCGGCTGGGCGGTCTGCCATTTTCTGTTCGAACTGCCGCCCCTGGTGTCGCTGTTCGTCGGCGGCACCCTGACCGCCACCAGCATCGGCATCACGGTCCGGGTGCTGACCGACCTGAAGCGGCGTCATGCCCGGGAAGCCCAGATCGTGCTCGGCGCGGCGGTGATCGACGACATCCTCGGCGTGGTGTTGTTGGCCGTGCTGTACGAATTCTCGATCGCCGGCGAGGTGCGCTGGACGAACGCCGGCCGCGTGCTGGCCTTCGTCGCGATCTTTTTTGTGGTGGCACCGATCCTGGCCAAGCTGCTGGCCTGGGGCGTTCGTCACTTTCATGCCCGCTCGCGTACGGACGGCCTGATTCCGACGGTGATCGTCTCGCTGGTGCTGTTTTTCGCCTGGTTGGCCCATGCGGTCGGCGCACCGGAGATGCTGGGAGGGTTCGCCGCCGGGCTGGCGTTGTCGCGGCGATTCTTTCTACCGCTGGGTGTGGCGTTTCACTCCGACACCTCGTTTGCCGAGCGCATCGAACGGGAGATGCAGCCGATCGTGCAGCTGTTCACCCCGATCTTCTTCGTGATGGTCGGTCTGTCGCTGGACTTGCGGCACATCGACTGGCAGTCACCGTTCTTCTGGAGTTTCTCCGGCCTGATCTTCGCCGCCGCGCTGCTCGGCAAGCTGGGAGGTGCTGCGTTCAGCGGCGAAAGATGGCCGACTGCCATGGCGGTCGGCCTGGCGATGATCCCGCGCGGTGAGGTAGGTCTGATCTTTGCGCAATTGGGGCTTTCGTCCGGCATCCTGAGCAACGAAGTCTACGCCGGCCTGGTGATCGTGATCGCATTGACGACCTTGCTGCCGCCGTTCCTGATCAGGGTCTACTATAGCCGCGTCGGTCCGCTTCTGGACCTGCCGTCGAATGGTGCGTCGCGTCGGCCGGCCAAATCCGGCAAGGTGAGGGTACACCCCGGATCATCGCAGTGAGCCGAAGCCGCGGGTATTTCGGCCTCGGCGGCGACCGGAAACACCGGGAGGGTCTTTCCGCTCCTGATCAGGAGCGCCGCCGGAACCGCCCGTTCAGCGGCCCCAAACCAGGTCGCTCCGTACCCAGCCCGCTGCTTCGTCGTCGTCATAGTACCCGAGTTGTAGCCACCCATCCCTGCTTCGCAGCAATTTGTAGATCTTGCCGCGAGTCGTCTTCTGCAAGACCGGTTGCTGCAGGCCGGGTCCACGCCGAAGGTTCACTTCGTTCGGCACGATCACGATGGTCTTGACGTTGCCCACCAGTGCGCGGTGGACCCACCCGCTGTCGCCCACCCAGTCTTTGAAGTAGATCCACTCACCCTCGGTACGCCTGACCTCGATGGGATAGCCGAGCGGAGCCCGATAGAAGACGTCGTGCTGTTGGCCTGGTCCTCGCCTGACATTGACGTTGTCACGGGTGATGCTCTTCATGTTGGAAGCCGCAAATGCGGTCGGGAATGCGATCAGAAGGGCCAGGGCCGGCCAGATCGTGGAGTGTTGCATCGGTGTCCCCTCCGGAAAAAATGCGGAGCCGACCGCCCGGGCGGAACTCGCCTCGCACTGTCGCCGAGCGAAGCGCGCGGAGTCGGGCGGCTCGGTATTGGTTTCAGCGTGGCCAATTATATTTGCACAAACATAATGTGCGCAAATCAAAACGGACGGAGGAGTTCAAGTCGATGCTTTTGGGCCATTGGCGGCCGATGGCAGGGAGGGCGAGCCGAGCGGTTCCAGCGCGGCCCAGTCGAGATCGAGCTTCATCGCAGCCACCAGACAATCGAGGTTGTCGATTAGCGCCAGCACCACGGCATCCGGCAGACTGAACAAGGCGCTTTGCAAAATGCCTTCCGCCGGCATCGGCGCACTTGCAAGGGTTTGTCGTCCCTGTTCCGTCAGCGTGAGGCGAACGACGCGCTGATCGTCGCTTTGGCGTTCCTTCCTCACCAGGCCTTTCTTTTCCAGCTTGTCCAATAGGTTGCTGGCCGTGGAAGGATGGATCGACATGGCACCGGCGATTTCGGAGACACGCTGGCCCGGACGGCGAGCGAGTTCGGCGACCGCCCACAATTGAGCGCTGGTGAGTCCGCATCGCTGCTCGACTCGCTGTGAATGCTGCTGGACCGCCTTGAAGATCTGGCGGAACCGTTTCAGCGCCTCGTGGGACTGCGCGGTACCGAGTTCTGCCGGATGAGTTTCGGCGGCGGGATGACGACGTTTACCGGGGGCTTGCATGGCGGCGAGACCTGATCCAGGGATGCGATGAATGCCGGAGCGGAAGTGGTGTAGGGCGAAACCGGGAGCGTTCTGGCGCCGGCGCGGAGGCCATGGTACCTCGGGTCGCCCGTCGCCGCGAGGGTGCGGTGCAGCGCGGATCGCTTGAACGACTCGGACGCGAGGGACCCGCTTGCTGCCGGCTCGATCGTTCGGGCCCCGCGAGGCTGGCTCGGAAACGACTCGCCGTGCTATTCCCGTAAGCCGGTATGGCGTGAAGCCGCCTCACGACGAATCGTGGCGGCAGATTCGACCAGAACATCGGCGATCTGGCCCGCGGTATCGCGGATGTCCCGGCCGGTCGCATTCTTTTCCAGCACGAACTTGGCAGCCGCGACGTACGGGTTCATCGTGACCGCCGCCCCCGGCATCTTGCCCGGTTCCTTGACCGTACCGAACACGATGAACGCCTGGCGGGGTTGCGCGCCGGCGAGGTCGCTGACGCCGACCTGCACGTTCATGCGGGTCGCACCTTGTCCGAATCCGATCACGGCCCGCTTGATCCGGTTACCTTCATCCACCTCGGTGAACACACCCTGCAACAGCCAGCCGTCACGTGGCAGGTCAGCGGAGGCGACATCGATCCGTTGCGCCTGGATACCCCGATCGCCGAGGGCTGCGACCAGCGACCCTGCCATCGCATCGACGATCTCGCGCGCCTGGCTTGCCGGGTCGCCGCCGGCGAGCGGATGCGGCAGTCGCTGGCCCAGATTTCCGACCAGCCCGCCGCCCAGCCCTTTCGGCAGCATGCCGCGCGCGCCTTGATCGGGCTGAATGTCGGCCGCATCCAGCGCGAAATCCGCGACATATACGGTTCGCGGAGGTTGATGCGGGAGGGCATCGGTCAGGCGGGCGTCGGAGGTCTCGACGCTGCCGGTGAGCTTCTTGGCGAAGGGACCCTGTGCACCGCGACAGCCCGGAAACGACAGCACCATCAGCCAGCTGAGGAGGATCGGTAGTGAACGACGCATGCGGGCGGCTCCGGTACCCGAGTTGAATCGAAGGCTGACGTGGGTTCCAACCGCCGTCAGTCCGCTTGCAGCCGCGAGCGGATGGCCGGTTCGTATTCGGGAAAGTAGCGCGCGATGACCGGCAGGTCGAAGCGGCTCAGAATGCTGGTATTCGGCTCCCGCTCGAGCAGGAATTCGAAGGATCGCAGGAGCACCGTCTCGGTCGGGACCGGCCGCGGGGACAGTGCGGCGACATAGGCGGGATCGGCCGTGACGGTGTGCCTGGTGGTGGTCTGCGACTCGACCGTCACTTCGTAGGTCGTCGCATCGACAGCCGTGATGGTGATCTTGTTCATGCCGTGCCCAGGGAGGTTCGTTGCGCTCCTTTATAGCACAACGAGGCGCCCAGATTCGAAATGCGCCGGACGGGCCGAACGGTGACCGGCGGAGCCATACGGTATACTAAGGGCTCTGTCGCTGTCGCCGCACCTTCGCCTGTCCTGACCCAGCCGGGGCTTACCCGTCGATGATTTCCCCCGCGTGAGTTCTTCCGCACTACCGATCGTGACGGCCCGCGGCCTGACCAAGGAGTATGCCGGCCAGCGCGTGGTCGACCGCATCTCGTTCGACATCGAAGCCGGCGAGTTCTGCGGGATTCTCGGACCGAACGGCGCCGGCAAGACGACGACGCTGAAGATGCTGGTCGGGCACGTTCCGGCCAGCTCCGGTGAATTGCGGGTGTTGGGCTATGCGATACCACGGCAGGCCCGCATCATGCGCGGCCGTATCGGCATCGTGCAGCAGCAGGACAACCTCGATCCCGACTTCACGGTGCTGGAGAATCTCCGGGTCTATGCCCGCTATCATGGCCTGCCGCGCCGTGAAGCGGACCGGCGCATCCCGGGTCTGCTCGAATTCACCGCATTGTCGGACAAGGCCTCGGCCCGGATCAACCAACTGTCGGGGGGTATGAAACGGCGCCTGTCGATCGCACGGGCCTTGTTGAACCGGCCGGATCTGCTGATCCTCGACGAGCCGACCACGGGACTCGATCCGCAGATTCGCCAGGCGATCTGGCAGTTGTTGCGGCAGTTGCAGAAGGACGGCCTGACCATCGTGCTGACCACGCATTACATGGACGAGGCGGAGCGCCTGTGCGGGCGGATCATCCTGATGGATCATGGCCACATCTTGGCCGACCAGAGTCCGCGCGCGCTGATCCAGGACCGGATCGAACCGCACGTGCTGGAGGTGCACGGTGCCGGTGCCGCGGCGTGGCGTGAATCGCTACCGCCAACGCCGGGCATTCGCTGCGAGCGGGTCGGCGAGAGCGTGTTTTTCTACGGCGATCATCTGGAACCGCTGATTCACGCGCTGGATCAGTATGACGGCGTACATTACAACTACCGCTCCAGCAGTCTCGAGGACGTGTTCTTGAAGTTGACCGGAAGGGATTTGCGGGATGGCTAGGCCCTGGCAGCGCTGGGCGGCGGTCTGGCGGCGGAACGCCCTGGCCTGGCGCAAGTCGGCCCGTACCGCGCTGCTGGGAGGATTCGCGGAACCCCTGTTTTACCTGTTTGCGCTGGGCTACGGGTTGGGCAGCTTCATCGGCCAGGTGCAAGGGGGTTCGTATGTCGGATTTCTGGCCGCCGGCATTCTGTCGACCAGCGCGATGAACGCGGCGACCTTCGAGGGACTCTATCTGGCCTACTCGCGCATGGAAGTGGTGCGAACCTGGGACGGCATGCTGGCCGCCCCGCTCGGCATCGCCGATGTGGTCATCGGGGAAGTGCTGTGGCTGGGAACCAAGAGCCTGATCAGCGGCAGCCTGATCCTGTCGGTGGCGGCGGCGATGGGGCTGGTCGCCGGTTGGCAGGCGCTGATGGTGCTGCCGGTGGTCTTCCTGGCGGGACTCTGCTTCGGAGCGCTGGCGCTGGTCGTGACCTCGTTCGCGCGCAACTACGACTTTTTCGTCTACTACATCACGCTGGCGGTCACGCCGATGGTGCTGCTGAGCGGCGTTTTCTTTCCGTTCGGCGCGTTGCCGGAGCCGGTGCGGATCGGCAGCGCCAGTCTGCCGCTTTACCACGTGGTCGAAGTCATCCGACCGCTGGTGACGGGACGTTTCGAGGCCCGATTGCTGTGGCATCTGGTCGTGCCGGCCGGCTATGCGGCGGTGGCGATCGCCGCGGCGATCCGGCGGTTCGAACGGCGGCTGTTGTGTTGATCGACCGGGACCGCGGCGATTCGTCGACCGACGGCGAGCGGCAGGCACTGCAGAGCGCTCTGGCCCGCTGTCTCCGTCGGGATCACCATCGCCTCAGGAAGCAGTTCGACCGGCTGCGCGAGAATCAGCGGCGCGGCAGCGTGTCGCGCGAGGAATGGGCGAATCTGGAGACCGCGGTGAGGCGGTCGGTCGAGATTTGCGAGCGGCGCAGGGCCAGCGTTCCGGCCCTGCAATATCCGGAAGAACTGCCGGTATCGGAACGCCGCGAGCAGATTCGCGATGCGGTCCAGCAGCATCGGGTGGTGATCGTCTGCGGCGAGACCGGCTCCGGCAAGACCACGCAGTTGCCGAAGATCTGCCTGGAAGCCGGTCGCGGGATCACCGGCTACATCGGCCACACTCAGCCCCGCCGGATCGCCGCGCGGACCGTCGCCGCGCGCATCGCCGAAGAACTCGGACAGCCGCTGGGCCAGGCCGTGGGCTACAAGGTGCGTTTTCTGGACCAGACGCGCCCGGACAGCCTGATCAAGCTGATGACCGACGGCATCCTGCTGGCCGAGACGCAGCACGATCGGTTCCTGGACCACTACGACACGCTGATCGTCGACGAGGCGCACGAGCGCAGCCTGAACATCGATTTCCTGCTGGGTTATCTGAAATGGCTGCTGCCGCGACGCCGGGACCTGAAGCTGATCATCACTTCCGCCACCATCGACCCGGAACGCTTTTCCCGGCATTTCGGCGGAGCGCCGATCATCGAGGTGTCGGGACGGACCTATCCGGTCGAGGTTCGCTACCGCCCGGTCGGTCTGGAAGAAGACGCCGACGAGACGGATCGCGGCGAGCAACGCGCCATCCTGGAAGCGGTCGATGAACTGTGGCGTGCGCAGGACGGCGACATCCTGATCTTCCTGAGCGGCGAGCGGGAGATCCGCGAGACCGCCGAATCGCTGCGCAAGCATCATCCGCACGCCTGCGAGATTCTGCCGCTGTTCTCGCGACTGTCAGCCGCGGAACAGGAAAAGGTCTTCAGGCCGCGCGGACAGCGGCGGATCGTGCTGGCGACCAATGTCGCGGAGACCTCGCTGACGGTGCCGGGCATCCGCAGCGTGATCGACACCGGTTTCGCGCGGATCAGCCGCTACAGTGCACGCAGCAAGCTGCAGCGCCTGCCGATCGAACGCATCTCGCGGGCCAGTGCCGACCAGCGCGCCGGCCGCTGCGGACGGCTGGGGCCGGGTATCTGCGTGCGCCTCTATTCGACGGAGGACTTTGCCGCACGTCCGGCATTCACGAATCCGGAAATCCTCCGCACCAATCTCGCGGCGGTGATGCTGCAGATGAAAGCGCTGGGGCTGGGCGACATCGCCGGGTTTCCGTTCATCGAGCCGCCCGAAGAACGCGCCGTTCGTGACGGCATCAAGACTCTGGAGGAGCTGAACGCACTGGATGCGACGGGCAATCTGTCCGAAATCGGCCGCCGCCTGGCCAAGTTCCCGCTGGACCCGCGGCTGGGGCGCATGCTGCTGGCGGCCGCCGACGAACATTGCCTGGCCGAGGTCGCGGTGATTGCGGCTGCGCTGAGCGTGCAGGACCCGCGCGAGCGCCCGGTCGAAAAGGCCCAGGCGGCCGATCAGCGTCACGCCCGCTTCCGCCATGAGCAGTCCGATTTTCTGGCCTTCCTGAACCTGTGGCAGGACTACCAGGAACAGAAAAAGCACCTGTCGAACAGCAAGTTGCGGGCGTATTGCCGGGAGAACTTCCTCTCCTACGTCCGGATGCGGGAGTGGCAGGACATCGAGCAGCAGATCATGCAGGTGGTCAAGGGCGACCTGGCGTTGCGGGTCAACGAGGTGCCCGCGGAGTTTCCCGAGGTGCACCGGGCGTTGCTGACCGGCCTGCTGTCGAACGTCGGGTTGAAGCAGGAGCAGAGCGAATACATGGGCGCGCGCGGCCTGAAGTTCCAGATTCACCCCGGTTCTTCGCTGTTCAAGGCAAGGCCGAAGTGGATCGTCGGCGCGGAGCAGGTCGAAACGACCAAGGTCTATGCCCGCACCGTCGGCCGGATCGAACCGGAATGGATCGAGCGTTGCGCGGACCATCTGATCAAGCGGCACCATTACGACCCGCACTGGGAGCGGAAATCGGCGCGCGCGGTCGTGCACGAGCGGACCACCTTGTTCGCCCTGACGGTGCAGAGCGGCAGGCTGGTGCCGTATGAAAGAATCGATCCGGTCGGCGCGCGCGAGATCTTCCTCCGCTCGGCGCTGGTCCGCATGGACTACGACAGCAAGGCGCCGTTCCTGAAACACAACCAGGCGCTGCTGGCCGAAGCGGATTATCTGCAGCAGAAGGGGCGTCGGGTCGACATCGTTGCCGACGAGGAGGGGATCTACCGCTTTTTCGACGAGCGGGTGCCGGCGACGGTGGTCAACGGCGTGACGTTCGAGCAGTGGCGGCGGGAGGCCGAGCGCAAACAGCCGGACATCCTGATGCTGACCCGCGCCGACATCACGCAGCGGGTGGAAACCGGCATCGACCAGCAGCAGTTTCCCGACCAACTGCGGATCGGCAAGCTGACGATCCCGCTGCAGTACCGCTTCGAGCCCGGCCACGAGGAGGACGGCGTGACCGCGCTGATCTCGCTGCATGTGCTGAACCAGTTGGAGCCGGAGCCGTTTCGCTGGCTGGTGCCCGGCCTGTTCCGGGAGAAGCTGATCGCGCTGATCAAGAGCCTGCCGAAGACTTACCGGATTCACTACGTGCCGGCTCCGGATTTCGCGGACCGCGTGCTGCCGATGCTGAATTACCGCGAGGGATCGCTGTTCGGGGCATTGTCGGCCGCGCTGAAGAAGGTCTCCGGCCTGACGCCGCCGTCCGGCGCATTCAACGAGGGCGCCCTGACACCGCACCTTCGGATGAACTTCGCGCTGCTCGACGAACAGCAGACAGTCGTCGCACGCTCGCGCGATCTGGCCGAACTGCAGCAGCGGCATGCGCGTCGGGCCGGCGACAGCTTCAAGACCCTCGCGGCGAATCTCGTCACGGTGACCGGCCGCAAGACCTGGGAGTTCGGCGAGCTGCCGGAGGTATACGAAGGACGGCACGACGGACAGACGGTGCACGGATTCCCGGCCGTGATCGACGAGGGCGAAACCTGCGGTCTGAAGATCTTCGATACCGCCGCGGAAGCCGCCGCCCAGCATCGCCGCGGACTGGTTCGTCTGCTGCGGCTGGAACTGGCCAAGGATCTCAAGTATCTGCGCAAGCATCTGACGGTGAGCCCCGCGGCGGAACTCGTGTACCGCCAACTGCCGCCGCACCCCTACTGCCATGGCGGATTCAAGCCCGGAAGGGATCTTCGCGAGGACCTGCTGGACCAGGTCGTGCAGTCGCTGTTTCTGCAGGACGCCGGAGCGATCCGCAGCCGCGCGGCATTCGAGCAGCGCCTACGACAACGGCAGGGCCGGTTGATCGTGGAGTCGGAAGAGATCGCCCGCGCGGTCACCGACATCTTCACCCAGTACGCTGCGGTTCGCGCCCGGCTGAAAGGGCAGGGGCCGGCAGCGACCTGGAAGGACATCCAGGCTCAACTGGGGGTCCTGCTGTACGCCGGTTTCCTGGTCACCACACCGGCCGAGCGCTTACGGGAGATACCGCGCTATCTGAAGGCCGTGCTGTACCGCATCGAAAAGGCGTTGGCCGATCCGTTGCGCGATCAGCGTCTGGTGCGGGAATGGGCTGCGCTCGGTTCCCCCTATTGGGAGCAGGTGGCGGCCCATCGCGCGCCGTGCGCACCTGAGCTGGACGAGTTTCGCTGGAACCTGGAAGAATTCCGCGTCTCGCTGTTTGCCCAGGTGCTGAAGACGCCTTATCCGGTCTCCGCGAAGCGCCTGCAGCAGGCTTGGCAAGAGCGGGGCCGATCTTCGGGAAATTGAGCCATCCGTCGTCCCCGGGGGTACAGCCGGGATGATGCCGTCCTGACATGCTTCTCGACTGGTGGGGTCTTGGATGAGCAATCACCGACGCACCGGGCGCGCAAAAATCCCTCCCCGATAGTTTCCCGTCGCGCCGTTGCTGCGCGACCGACGGGTACGGTCATGCAGAGAGCAATCGCGTAGCGCCGTATCTGGCGAGATCCGAACGCGATGACGACCCCGCGCAGGTCGCAGAGCCGTCATTCCGGCACAGATGGCCGGAATCCAGATGCCAGGGACGGGCCTAACTCACTTCCATGTTTCCAGCATTTGGCCATTCCGCGGCGAAATGCCTTAATCCCTTCTTAATCAGGTCTACGTTCAAACAGCGCTGATAGGCCAGCTCTGCGCCCCGGCCGCCTGTCTTAATCCCTTCTTAATCAGGTCTACGTTCAAACACACGGAAACCGAGATCCTGGTGCAGAACCGGATGTCTTAATCCCTTCTTAATCAGGTCTACGTTCAAACCGTGGTACATGTGATGAACACCTACACAGCAATCGGTCAAATTGTCCGGGGCCAGGGTTTCCGCGCCGATCTCCGACAAGCCCAGCAACCGGGTGA
>CAZXXC010000107.1:0-14749 GCA_964644665.1 uncultured Methylococcaceae bacterium | reverse complement strand
GTCCGCTCCAGGCTGTTTCTTCAGCCCATCAACTCGGGTTCGGGCAATCGACTGAATACGTCACGGACACCGGCGCTCCACTGACCGCTGAGTTCGGTGAAATACGCATCGCCTTCGTTGAACCGACGTCGCATTCGCACTTGCAGATCGTCACGCTGGTAGCAGATCAGGTCGATCGGCATGCCGACCGACAGGTTGCTGCGCATCGTCGAATCGAAAGAGACCAGCACGCATTTTGCCGCATCCGCCAGGCTGGTCGTCGGGGTGATGACGCGATCGATGATCGGCTTGCCGTATTTCGCTTCGCCGGTTTGAAAATACGGCGTGGTTTCGATCGCGGCCTCGATGAAATTGCCCTCGGCGTAAATCCGGAACAACCGCATCGCCTCGTCGCGGATCTGTCCGCCAAGAATGAAGGATGCGTTGAATCCGCCGCTGTCGCAAAGGTAAGGACCGTCGCGACGGTCGATATCCCGCATGGCATCCGCCACCAGGCCGGCGACGTCGAACATCGTGTGAGCGTTCCACAGATTGGGGCTCTCGGTGTCCGCGCGCTGTCGGAGCACGCTGATCACCGCCTGCGTCCCGGCGAGATTGCCGGAACTCAACATCACGATGACGCGGTCGTCGCGGCGCTCGAAGACGGTCATCTTGCAGAATTTCGCGAAATTGTCCACCCCGGCATTGGTTCGGGAATCCGAGGCAAAAACCATCCCCTGGTCGAGCAGCAGACCCACGCAGTACGTCATTGTGTTGTCCTCAACCGCATGAAACAGCGCATTGCGCCGTTCTCGCGCAACTTTCAGTAAATAATGATGGACACCGCGAGCGCATCGGTTACTGTGAGACCATCCGCGGGTCCCTCTGGTAGCCCATTATCGCAAGCGCGATCGGGTCTGCAATGAGGTGCGTGGTAGGTTGACCCCGTATTGCGGCTGTCGCTGAACCTACAGAGGTCATGAAACCGCGCCGGGGTGTGCTCGGGATCAGCACGACCGCCCAGCATGCCCACGTCGACCGTATCATTTCACCGATCGATCGGGAACATTATGTTTATCAGAATCGGCTTCGACATCGCCTACACATTTCCGCAACCCACCGACATGATCATGATGCTGTACACGCATCCAAGCAGGGCTCCCTTCCTGATGACACCCGAACGGCTGATCAGCGAGCCGGCGCTGGTGATCGAGGACTTCATCGATGTCTATGGGAATCGCTGCGGACGCGCGCACTGTGCGGGAGGTCGCCTGCACCTGCGAAACGACACGATCGTGGTCGACAGCGGTTTGCCGGACATCGTCGATCCGGACGCGCAGCAGCACCCGATTCGTGAGCTGCCGCCGGAAACGCTGCTGTATCTGCTGGGCAGTCGCTATTGCGAAATCGAGAAGCTGTCCGGTGTCGCCTGGGATCTGTTCGGGCGAGGAGCCTGCGGTTGGGGACGCGTGCAGGCGATCTGCGACTGGGTGCACCGTCACGTCAAGTTCGCGCATGAATCCGCACGCTGCGATCGCACCGCCTGGGATACGTTCCAGGATCGTCGCGGCGTGTGCCGCGACTACACGCATCTTGCGATCACGTTGTGCCGGTGCATGGGCATCCCCGCGCGCTATGCGACCGGTTACCTCGGGGATATCCACGTGCCGCTGGCGCCGCCGATGGATTTCAGCGCCTGGTTCGAGGTGTTTCTGGGCCGGCGCTGGTACACGTTCGATGCCCGCAACAACCAGCCGCGGGTCGGCCGCATCCTGATGGCCCGCGGGCGCGATGCCGCGGATGTCGCATTGACCACGAGCTTCGGGCCGCACCGGCTGGAAGCGTTCGAAATCCGGACCCATGAGGTTTCCCGCCAGGAAGTCAGCCGGGCGATCCACGGATGGTCTGGATAAGGAACTGCGCCGCGCGCATCAAGTGCCGGAGTAACGCTCCACCAAGTCGCGGAAACCGCGATTGATCTTCAACAGGGTCCTGGCGCTGGCGCGGAGCCGATCCACATCGGCGGCCGGCAATGCGAAATTTGTCGGGAGGTTGTGCAAATAGCGGCGCTGCGCTTCATCCCTCACGTCGTCGAAGCCGACCTGGATCATCTGAAACGTCACCGGCCGTCCTCGTGTGGACAACTCGTCGGTCCATTTCTGGAAAGCACCGCGTACCAGCTCGATGGTTTCGAGGTTGTAGCGATCGATCTGCACGCTGGTGACGGCAGCCAGAATGTCCGCCAGCGTGGGGCTGAGATCGGAGATGGCCCAACTGTACTCGGGTTCGGTCTGCGAGTTCACGACTAGGAACACGATGTCGCGCACGTTCGGATGAGCGAAATCGGCGAGCACTTTTGACAGGTCGGGCGAGTCTTCCCGCATCACCCGGTCGTAGGGTTCCCGAATGCCCAGATTGTCGGAGATGCCGCCGTCGAGCAGATGAATGTAACGGCGATGCTTCGAATCCAGGAAGGACTGGCGCTGGCGGGCGTAGGCGCGGCGTCTGGCCGACGAGTCCTGATCCGATGTCGCCTGATCCAGCCATGGCATGCCGTGATAGCCACAGGTGCCGGCGTGGTTCTGCAACGTGATCGGGCTGAACACCACGGGCACCGCGGACGAGGCGGTGACGGCCGCCGACAGCGGAAACCTCGTCAGGTCGGAGCAGATCAGATCGAAATTGCCCTGGCTGAAGGAGAAGCGGTTTCCGGTCGACAGGTCGGTCGCATTGATCAGTACGTACGGGCCCCGCTTGTTCATCAGGTCGCCAAAAGTGGCGCCGTGAAACAGCGTCTCGTCGTAGTATTCCGCGGCAAGTTCCCACCGTCCGTAGAACGGGGAAAACTGCCGCACCCAGTTGGCCGGATTGAACAATCGTCCGACCAGTTCTCCCTGCACGTCGTTCTTCAGAAAGCGGCTTTCGAAATCGCGGAAGATCCAGTCGCCGTAGAGCGCATAGTAGGCGGCCGGAAAGCTGCCACCGGAAACACCGGAAATGATGTCGACCTCGTCGAGCAGCCGGCGGCGTTTGCCGGTCATCACGATCGGCGTATCGCGCAGTTGCTCCAGCACGCCGTATGCGAACGCGGCTGCGCGTGTGCCACCGCCTGAAAACGCGACGAACAACAGCAGATCGCCGGACCGGTCGCCGGCGAATTGCAGTCGAGTCGGGTAGCCTGCATCGGGGCTCCAGCGGGCCAGTGGCTCGTTCTTCAGCCGTGAGCCGGCGCAGCCCGCGACCGCGAGTGCGAGCGCCAGAAGCAGGCCGCCGAATCGAAACGGAAGCGGACATCGGTCGGTCGGCCGAGCGGCGCGCCCGATACCGAAGTGCGGAAAATCGGGGAGGAAACGATGGGAAGGATTCATGGCGGCTCGAACAACGGGAACAGGCTCCCGCACCGAAGGATCAGCCGTCAATGTAGCCGCGAACCCGCGCGGAGTCCATTGCCACACGCCCGATTCGTCGGCCGACCGGCTGCGGTTACAATCGTCGTGTTCGGGCGAACCCTATCGATTCTCGGAGATTCAGCCATGTCAGCCGTTATCAAAGCCTATGCCGCCACCAGTGCCACATCCCCATTGACGCCGTTCGTGCTGCACCGCCGCGATCCGGGGCCGCATGATGTCCGGCTCGACATTCTGTTCTGCGGCGTCTGTCACTCCGATCTGCACCAGGCGCGCAACGAGTGGAGCAATACGGCCTATCCTTGCGTGCCGGGGCACGAAATCATCGGTCGCGTGGTCCAGACCGGCCAACAGGTTACCAGATTCCGCGAAGGGGATACCGCTGCGGTCGGGTGCATGGTGGGTTCCTGCGGAACCTGTCCGAGTTGTCTGGACGATGAGCAGCAATTCTGCGAGCGGGGCCCGGTGTTCACCTACAACAGCGAAGACCAGCACAGCGGCGGCACCACCTTCGGCGGTTATTCCGAGAGCATCGTGGTCGACGAATCGTTCGTGCTGAAGGTGCCGGGCCATCTGGATCGCGCGGCCGCGGCGCCGCTCTTGTGCGCCGGGATCACGACCTACTCGCCGTTGCGCCGCTGGCAGGTCGGCAAGGGGCAAAAGGTCGGCGTGGTCGGTCTGGGCGGCCTTGGCCACATGGCCATCAAATTCGCCCGCGCGCTCGGCGCGCACGTGGTGTTGTTCACCACTTCACCGGGAAAGACGGCCGATGCGGCTCGGCTCGGCGCCGAGGAGGTGGTGATCTCGAACAAGCCGGACGAGATGAACAAGCATTCGAGCAGCTTCGACTTCATCCTCGATACGGTGTCGGCGCGGCACGACATCAACGCCTACCTCGCGCTGCTGAAGCGGGGCGGCACGCTGACGCTGGTCGGAGCGCCTTCCGATCCGCTGCCGGTGGCACCGTTTAGCCTGATCTTCGGACGCCGCCAATTTGCCGGCTCTCTGATCGGCGGTATCCGGGAGACGCAGGAAATGCTCGATTTCTGCGGTGAGCACAACATCACCAGTGACATCGAGCTGATTGCCATGCATCAGATCAACGACGCCTTTGAGCGGCTGCTGAAGAGCGACGTGAAATACCGCTTCGTGGTCGATATGGCATCGTTGAGATGACCGGGTGCGCCGATCGTCGCGCGATCCCGGTCAGCTCGGGTTCTGCAATTTGGTCAGGACGGTCCTGCCGACGAAGCTCGCAAAGTCCTCGATGTTTTCGTATTGCTGCCGTTGGGCGAAGCCGACCAGAGCCATGATCAGTTGCCTGGTTTCGGCGATCTCCTGGTGGCTGCGGCCGCAACCCTCACAGTGGGTTCCCTCGGTCGTGCATTGACCCGATACACAGGGATGGAATTTCATGGATTGTTCCTCGCGTCTCGCTGGCCTGATCGGTCACCGCTCATCCATCAAGCGGAAGAAGCTCTTGGGGGCTCCGCAAACGGGGCATGCCCAGTCTTCCGGGATGTCTTCCCAGCGGGTACCCGGTGCAATGCCGCTGTCCGGATCGCCCTTGGCCTCGTCGTAGATATGCTCACATTCCATACATTGATATTTCCGAAAGTTCGTCATGTGCTGTTCCCTCTCATCAGGTGTCAGAAGCCGACCCGCAGCGCGCTTGCGGGGGTCGCCGCGGCTGCTCGGTGCTGCGCAGTATCGCTTGTGATGGCGTCTCGACACAATCGGCGTCGCACCGTGTTTCGGTGCGCGGCGCTTCCGCTAGTGCTCGGGGCGTTCGCGATCGGCGGGATCCCGGTGCAGGCGGACGGTGATACCGTGGGGCTCTATGATCCGGATGCCGGTGCGTTCGTGCTCCGGTTCGATAACACCGACGGACCGGCCGACACCGAAGTGACGTTGCAGGGAGTCGGCCACAACGCGCTGCCCGTGGCGGGTGACTGGGACGGCGATGGCATCGCGAATGTCGGGGCCTATCAGCGTCGCTCCGCGAGGTTTCGATTGAGCAACCGGAACGCCGGTGGCCGGCCGGAACTGAATTTCCAGCTGCGCGGCGCCGGCAGTGGCTTGCTGCCGGTGGCCGGGGATTGGGATGGCGACGGTCGTGACACCATCGGCGTCTATGATCGCGCGACCGGCGGATTTCAGCTATGGAACGCCGGCTACTCGGGACCCGCCGATCTCGCCTTTCGATTTCCCGGTGCCCGGAAGAGTTGGCTGCCGATCGCCGGCGACTGGGACGGGGACGGGCTCGCGACCGTCGGACTGTTCGAGCCCCGCACCGGAGTGTTCCACCTGCGCAATCAGAATCGCACCGACGCGGCCGAATTTCGAGTCCGAATCGATGAGCCCGGCGACGATGGCGGCTGGCTGCCGGTGGCGGGGGACTGGGACGGCGATGGCATTACCACGGTGGGCCGTTTCCACGTCCGGACGGGCGTGTTCCAGTTGCGCGATCGGAATAGTGACGGTCGCGCCGACCGGACGCTGGTGTTCCAGGACTCCGCCGCCCGCGCCCGTCCCATCGCCGGCCGTTGGCGCGAGGTCGACGGGTTCGACGCGGCGCAAATCTGCGTGGAGACCATCAATGCCTACCGCGCAGCACTCGGCCTGGCACCGCTCACCCGCTGGATCGAAGCCGAGCGCTGCGCCGACGGCCAGGCCGCCAGCGATGCCTCGACCGGGCGGCCGCACGGCGCGTTCGGCAGCTGCGGGGAACGGGCGCAGAACGAATGCCCGAACTGGCCGGGCCCCCCGGAACGCATGATCGAAGCCTGTCTCGGCATGATGTGGGACGAAGGACCGGGCGAGGATTTCTCTCGGCACGGGCACTACCTGAACATGAGTAGCACCCGGTACGCGAAAGTGAGCTGCGGATTCTCCGTTCGTCCCGACGGAACCGTCTGGAGCGTTCAGGATTTCCGTTGAATCCCGAGATGATCCGCGGTTCTCAGCAGGTCCTGGCGGTTGCACGATTGAGATTGCAGATGCCCGTGATTGGCCCTCGCAACTCGGCAGCGCCGGCTTGGTTCGGCTTGTGCTCGTCCGCGGCCGGGGCTTCCTGTTCACGTCGGTCGGGTCGAGCTCCGGTTTCGGCGAGGTTCGCCGCGGCCGGTTCGAGCAAGCGCCCGGCCAGTTCGAGTTCGATCCTGAGCCGTTTGACGGCCGATCTGGCTTCTGCCGCGGAGGCATAGGGACCGGCGATGACCCGGTAGCGACCGCCGTTCCGATCGATCCGCGCCGGGACTTGCGGCCCCTGGTGGTTCAGGAATGCCGCCAGTCTGAGGGCCGTCGATTCGCTGACCGTCTCGTCCACCAGCACGTTCCAGGCGGCGTCGTCGGCCGACGGCATCTCCGGCTGTCCGCGGAATCGCCGCGGATGTTCCAGCGGATGCGCCTTCGCCAACACCTGGTCGATGCCGGGTGCCTGGGCCGAGATCGGTGTCGGAATGCCGCGCGCCGCTTCGATCGCTTGATCCACCTTGGCCCAATCCAGCCGATGATTCCTGCGCTGTTCGATGGCTCGCAATTCGGCCCGAAGCCGCTTCTGCAGGGCCCGCGCGCTCAGCTCCTCGTGGGGGCGATGAGCCTGCAGGTACACGATGCCGTCTCGCCACCCCAGCAGATAGGGCTGATTGACGATCAGCACCGGCTCGCGCACGGGGATCGCGGGAAACAGCTGTGCGATGTTTTCCGGATAGAGCCGGATGCATCCGTTGCTGGCACGCCAGCCGATGCTGTAGGGTTTGTTGGTGCCGTGTATCAGGTACGGCTGCCGGCTCAGGTACAGTGCGAAGTCGCCGAGCGGATTGTCGGGACCCGGCGACACTGCGGCCGGCAGACGGTCGCCCTTACGGCTGTGATCGGCACGGATGTTCGCGGTCGGATACCAGACCGGGTGCTCCTTCTTGCGCAGGATCGTCAACGGGCCGGTGGGTGTCGAGCGACCTTCCCGGCCGATGCCGACCGGGTAGGTGACGACTTCGTTGCCGGCCGCGTTGGCAGGGAACTGGAACAGGCGCATCGCCGCCAAATTGATGACGATGCCCTTTCGGGGCGCCTCGGGTAGAACGAATTGCATTGGGATCAGGACCTTGCTGTTACCCGGCGGAACCCAGGGATCGATGCCGGGGTTGGCCGCGGCAAGCTCTCCGTAGCCCAGGCCGTAGTGCCGAGCCAGGTCCGGCAGCGTATCGCCATCGCGGAGTTGCAACGTCATCAGCGAGCCGAAGACGCTTTCCTCGCGTGGCACCGCGAAATGATGGGCTTCCGGGGGCGGCACTTCCCTGGCGGACATCCGTGGCATCGGCCTCGCGGGTTCCGACGGCGGCGCGTCCAGCAGGCCCCAGGACTCGAGTGTGGGCCGCAGCGCACAGGCCTGAAGGATGCCGCACAGGGCCACAATCAGTGCCGGCTGCAGCAGGCCGGGTGCTACGGCACGGTGCCGCGGCGCCGTCACGCAAGCCGTATCTGGCCGCGGAACATGGCGGAATGAGGGGAAGTGTGCGGGCCGCAGAAGCCCTTCCTGCGCACCATCGCCGTTCGCCGCCCCTCGGGCGTCGGCGCGACGCGGGTCGTTGTTGCGTGTCGAGCGGGGATATTCGGCACTGCCTCGGGCAACGCCGGCAGAGGGCTGCCGTTGAATCGGCTGGTCTGGCATGGATGAAATCTCTTGCTGTCGATGGGCGAAGTGGACAGCAATTTCAGTGCCATGAGAGTGTTGTCGGGTCGGCGCCGATCCGGCACTCGTGCCCCCATGGCATGCCTCGTCGAATTCGGCGCACTCTGGCACCGTCAGGTCGAGTTCAGGGAGAATGCCGAATCCCAGCTTGCTGCTCAAGGAACCTTTGTGAATGCCGCCGACCAGCAAGTTCACCGGTGGTTGGGGACCGCAAGGCGGCTATGACCTGGCGATTCGCTGGGTCGCGAAGGACGACGTGCCGCTGCTGAGGAACTTCGAACCCGTGGGCCCGCCGCCCAATCTACTCGCTGTCGGCGGGGAAAAACGGTAGGTTCGATCCGATCGGCTCGTCACGCCATACGAAGGGACCTTCAAGGATGGCCCGAAAGCTGCGAATGCCCGGTCGCGCGGCTTGGTGGAGGTCGCCTTCCAGGCAGGGGACATCAAGGCGTGGCGCATTTTGCGCTAAGATGTGCGCCGTTGTCGTGCCTTTGGAAACGTTGCGCAGTGGCTCGCCGACCGAAAAGCCGTGATGCCTGCATCAGATCACCGATCGGCGAGAAGATGCATTCGTGGTGGCTCCGCCGCGGCGACCATGCCTTCTCCCCTTGCGTTATGCACCGCCGCATCGATCTGTCAATTCCGCTACCGGTCGCTCGCGGTGATGCTCGATCAGCAAACAAGGATTCTCTTATGATTTTGTTTTCTATGGTATTTCCAGGACTGCCTAGTTTTTGGTCAACTTGGTGACAACGCAGGCGCCATCGTACGGCGGGACATTTTCCAAGATGTGTTCCACAACTTTATCCACAGGTTCTGTGAGTATCTCGAATCGGTCGAGCGGAACCCGCGCAGCAGAAGGACGGTCGCATGAGCAGCGTCTCCACGTCTAGCGATTTCCGTAACGCCCAGACTGCGAGACGTTTTCGGGTCAGCCCGGAGGGAAGTCTCGAGGTGCTGTCGCAGATTGAAGTCAACCGTCTGCTGGACACCAGTGAGAGCGGTTTGCACGAACTCTACCGGCGCTGCTCGCTGGCGGTGTTGAATTGCGGCTCCAACGAAGACAACAGCAAATTGATCCTGGAGAGGTTCCGCGCATTCGACATCCGGATCCTGCCTCAGGAGCGCGGTGTCGAACTCGAACTGATCAACCCGCCGGCCAGCGCGTTCGTCGACGGTTCCATCATTCGCGGCATCAAGGAGCATCTATTCGCGGTGCTTCGCGATGTGGTGTACACGCAATTCGAGATCGTCGGTAACCCGTCGTTCGATTTGTCGCGCGGCAGCGACATCACCAATGCGATCTTTCACATTCTGCGCAATGCCGATTTTCTGGTACCCGGACGGGAACCCAATCTGGCGGTGTGCTGGGGCGGGCACTCGATCAGCCGCGAGGAGTACGATTACACCAAGGAAGTGGGGCACGAGTTGGGTTTGCGCGGCCTGAACGTGTGCACGGGCTGCGGCCCCGGCGCGATGAAGGGGCCGATGAAGGGGGCCAATGTCGGTCATGCGAAGCAGCGGCTGATGCGGGCCCGCTACCTGGGAATCACCGAGCCCGGGATCATCGCCGCGGAACCGCCGAACCCGATCGTCAACGAACTGGTGATCATGCCGGACATCGAGAAGCGCCTGGAAGCTTTTTTGCGCGTCGCGCACAGCGTGGTCGTGTTTCCCGGCGGCGCCGGGACCGCGGAGGAGATCCTGTACCTGCTCGGAATCCTGCTGAATCCGGCCAACAAGTACCTACCGCTGCCGGTGATTCTGACCGGACCGAAAGAAAGCGAGCCGTACTTCCAATTGATCGATGCGTTCATCGGTGCGACGCTGGGCCAGGATGCTCGGAAGCGCTACCGCATCATCATCGACGAGCCGGCGCAAGTGGCGCGCGAAGTGAAGTCCGGGATGGGGGCCGTGACGCATTTTCGCGCGCAGCACAACGATGCGTTCTATTTCAACTGGCTGATCAAGGTGGAACAGGATTTCCAGGCGCCGTTCGTTCCGACCCACCAGAACATGGCCGCCCTCGCACTGCACCGCGACCAGTCACCGCATCTGTTGGCGGCGCATCTGCGCCGGGCGTTTTCCGGCATCGTCGCCGGCAACGTCAAGGATGAGGGCATTCGTCGGGTCGAGGAATACGGGCCGTTCGAACTCTCCGGAGAAACCGAGGTGATGGCTTCGCTCGACCGATTACTGTCGGCGTTCGCGGATCAGGGCCGAATGAAATTGCCGGGTACCCGTTACGTTCCTTGTTACCGGCTGGCGCAGTGACTCGCGGCGCGCGCCTCAGGGCTTGGTCTGCTGCAGGACGCTGTCGACCTTGTTCTTGCGAAGGTAGGCGCGCGTCTTCTCTGCGTCCATCAGACTCTTGTAGGGTCCGATCTTGACGCGGTACCAGGTGGCGTTGTCGATGATCACCTTTTCCATTCTGGCCTTCACCTTGGCGGCAGCGAGTTGCGCTTTCATCTTCTCCGCCTCCTCCTGCGTCCTGAACGAGCCCGCCTGGATCAGATAGCCGCCCGACCCCCCTTCGCCCTTGCCGGATTTCTCCTCGCGAGCGAGGTGACGAATCTCGCTTTCCGAGACGATGACTTCCTTCTCCGGGAGAATCTTGTAGAACGTAAACCGCGGCTCCGGCATCTCGACCACCGGTACCTTTTCGGTCGAAGCCGGCTTCTTCTGCTTGGCGTCGCGCGCCTTTTTGTCCTTGACGGCGATGGCGGCCATTTCCTTTTTCGAATCCGCCGAGACGTTGGGCTCTTTGGCGTCCTGGCTCGACCCGGGGCCGGCAACGTTCGCAGGGGTCTCGGTTGATGCCGCCGGCGTCGGTTCGGCGGCCGGCTCCTCATCGGCAGAGAACTTGAACACGGCGATCGCTGCGGCGCCGGCCAAAACGGCCGGCAGCGCCCAATACCACGCATTCCGGCGTCGCCGGCCGGATCTCCTGAGAGTTCCCGGCACCCGGTGCTTGTAATCTCTTGGCATAGCTACATCGCTTCCGGGGCCGATACCCCTAACAAGTGGAGTCCATTGGCGATGACTTGTCGTACCGCGTCGATCAGATTGAGCCGGGCGTTGCGAACCGCCTCGTCATCGACCAGAAACGGGCAGGCGTTGTAATACGCATGAAAGTCACACGCCAGATCCCGCAGGTAATGCACCAGTTGATGCGGTTCATGCTGCAGGGCCGCCGCTTCCACGACCTCCGGATAACGCGCCAGACGGCCGAGCACGGCGGCCTCCTGCGCGGCATCCAGCCGGCTGAGATGGTCCATGCCCTGCTGCAGACGCCGGGCCCAGCCCTTTTCGTCAAGCTGCCTGAATACGCTGCAGACGCGGGCGTGAGCGTATTGCACATAGTACACCGGATTCTCGTTGGTCTTCGAGGTGGCAAGCTTCAGATCGAAATCCATATGCTGATCCGAACGGCGCATCACGTAGAAGAAGCGGGCGGCATCCTTGCCGACTTCACTCCGCAACTGCCGGAGCGTGATGAATTCCCCGGAGCGCGTCGACATCTGCACTTTTTCCTCACCCCGGTAGAGCACCGCGAACTGCACCAGCAGCACGCGGAGACGCTCCGGATCGCCGCCCAAGGCCTGAATCGCGGCCTTGACCCGCGGGACATAGCCGTGATGGTCGGCGCCCCAGATATCGATGATCTGGTCGTAGCCGCGCTCCAGTTTGTCCCAGTGATAGGCGATGTCGGACGCGAAATAGGTCATCTGCCCGTTCTCGCGGATCACTACGCGATCTTTCTCGTCACCCAGGCGGCTCGAAGCAAACCATGTGGCCCCTTCTTTCTCGTACAAATGGCCGGTTTCGCGAAGCCGCTGCAGGGTCTTTTCCACCGCACCGCTGGCGGTGAGTTCGCGCTCCGAAAACCACCGATCGTACAGCACGCCGAATTCGGCCAAGTCCTGCGAAATGTCGTTCTGGATGCCATGGAGGCCCGCATCGAAGATTTCCCGGTAATCGCCGGCGCCCAGGAGTTCCTTGGCGCGATCGACCAGCGCGTCGATGTAGAGTTCCTTGTCGCCGCCCTGCGGCTCGTCCGGTGGCAGTGCGTTCAGCACCACCGACGCGGGATGGCGGTAGCATTCGTGACGCGTGCGATGCAGGTCGAACGCTACTTCGCGGACATACTCCCCGCGATAGCCGTTACTCGGAAACGGAAGTACTTCGCCGCAGGCCTCCAGATAGCGCAGCCAGATGCTGACCGCCAGGATGTCCATCTGTCGTCCGGCGTCGTTGACATAGTACTCACGGTGCACCTCGAAGCCGGCGGCCTCGAGCAGACTGGCCACCACCGATCCATAGGCGGCGCCACGCCCGTGGCCGACGTGCAACGGCCCGGTCGGATTTGCCGACACGAATTCCACCTGGACCTTGCGGCCCGCTCCGACGGTGCCACGACCGAACAGGTGGCCCTGTTGATGGACCGCGCGGACGACATCGAACTGGGCCTCCGCCGCGAGTTTGAAATTGATGAAACCTGGACCGGCGATCTCGATCGCTTGCAGGATCGGATCGGGCGGAATGGCTTCAACGATCTTCGCGGCAAGCTCGCGCGGTGACCGGCTTGCCGGCTTGGCGAGCACCAGAGCGATGTTCGACGCGAAATCGCCGTGCCGAGCATCTCGGGCTCGCTCGATGATCGGTGCTTGGCTCGGATCGGAAGGCAGCTCGCCGCTCGCTCTCAGAGCGTCCACGGCCTGCTGCAGCAGGGCGGTCAGTCGTTTCTTGATCATCGACAGGAACAGCGTCAAAAACCCTTGCGGAAGCGCTCCGCGGGGACATTGGTGACCGCCTTTTCAGGCGCTCGGGACCAGGGACCGACGACGGGCGTCCCGCCAGCGGGTCGTTCGTTTCGTCCGTGCATTATCCTAAAATCAGCGGACGCGATACAACGCGCAGACGCCGCCCGGATGCGCTGCGCCGGTCCAGCTCCGAACAGGAAGCCGATGAATACCTCCGAAATCAGTCACCGCCTCCGCATCGGCCTCGCGCTGGTCGCCGGTTTTCTGGCCGGCAAGGCGCTGGCGATGACATTCCCGCATTACGCGTCAGAATGCTTTACCGGAGGCTTTGTGTTGGGCTTCATGTCGACGCGCCTGTTGTTCGCGGCGTACGACCGGTGGCGAACCCGGGTCGGGCGGTCGGGTGATCCGCGCATCGGTCGCCGCTGACACCGGGCGTCGTTCGCAACACCGAGGCGTCGGGATGGCCGGCGCCGTCCCGCGGATGAAACTTCGCGGGACGGCTGCGGTATGGGAATCGATCAGAAGTTGAACCAGCCAGAGCCGAAGGAAGAGGCGAACACCAGGCTGACGATGCTCATCAGTTTGATCAGGATGTTCAGTGACGGCCCGCTGGTGTCCTTGAACGGATCGCCGACCGTATCGCCGACGACGGCCGATTTGTGGGCGTCGCCGCCTTTGCCGCCGAAGCGGCCGGCCTCGATCCACTTCTTGGCATTGTCCCAGGCCCCGCCGGCGTTCGCCATCATCACCGCCAGCAGGAAACCCGAGCTGGTGGTGCCGATCAGCAGACCGACCAGCGCTTCCTTGCCTAGCGCAAATCCCACGAACAGCGGGACGATCACGGCCAGTGCCCCGGGCACGATCATTTCCCGCAGGGCCGCCTCGGTGCAGATTCCCACGCAGGCGCGGTAATCGGGATGTCCGGTGCCTTCCATCAGGCCGGGAATCTGGGCGAACTGGCGGCGCACTTCGATCACGATCTCGTGAGCGGCTTTGCCCACCGCCATCATCGTCAGCGATGAGAACAGGTACGGCAGCATCGAACCGATCAGGATGCCGGGCAGCATGCTCGGACTGAGCAGATTCGGGCTATCGATCTTGGCCGCGGTCACGAAAGCCGCCAGCAACGCCAGCGCGGTCAGCACCGCAGAGCCGATCGCGAACCCCTTGCCGGTCGCCGCGGTGGTGTTGCCCAGGCTGTCCAGCGCGTCGGTGCGATGCCGGACCTCCGGGGGCAGCCGGCTCATCTCCGCGATGCCGCCAGCATTGTCGGCCACCGGTCCGTAGGCATCGGTGGCCAGCGTCACCCCCAGCGTGCTGAGCATGCCGACACCGGCCAGAGCAACCGTGTAGAGCCCTGCCGTGATCGAGCCGTCGGCCATGATGCCCAGCCAGACACTGACCAGGATCGCGACGGCCACGATCAGGACCGGCGCGACCGTGCTCATCATGCCGACCGCCAAGCCCTGAATGATCGTCGTCGCGGCGCCGGTCTGCGTGGCGTGCGCAATGGCCTGCGTCGGCTTCTCGGTGTACGAGGTGTAGTATTCCGTGGCATAGGCGATCGCGTTGCCGGCGACATCCTCGACGTTGTTGGCCGTGAGCGTGTAGGTGACGCCAGACGTGAAGCCGGTGGTCGTGAGAATCAGTGTGGCTTCGTCGGGCGACAGGCTGGCGTCGGTCACGGCGACGTTGGGCGCGAGCGCGTAGTTCGTCACGTTCTCGGCCGACAAGGCCGTCACGGGCTCGGAGAACACCACGCGGATCTGGTCGGTGCCGCGTGGCTGCGCGGAGGTCAGCAGGGGCGGCGTGCTGTCCAGTGTGCCGTCGCCGGCGGCCCAGATTTCGCTCGTGGGGCCGTTCGGGCCCGGGGTGCTCTCGGCATGCCATGCGACCACGTCGGT
>CAZXXC010000106.1:3767-14865 GCA_964644665.1 uncultured Methylococcaceae bacterium | reverse complement strand
AACAGACAGCGGATTGGAGTAGCGAAACATCGCTCGGCCCGCAAATCCAGAGCCGGCTCCGGCTGAAGCAGTTTGTCTGCCTGGACATTTTCGGGGAGCCGGCTTCGCGGACCAGTCGCGACTGGCATTACTGGGGCGGCCACGGTTGCTGGTTGTTGGTCGCCCCCCAAGGCCCGCTGCAGACGTTCCCCATGCCCGGGAGCGGCGGAGCACAGCAGCTTGGGGTGACCGCGTCGGTGTAGGGCTGACTTTCGTCGATCGTGATCAGGCACTCGTTGGTCCCGGTCTTCTGCGCGGTAACCGACGAAATCTCATACGTCTCGATGCCTTTCCCGTAGACCGGCGGCGCTGGCGACAGCGTGCACTGCTCGGAAATGACGAACTGGGCACCCGAATTGTCGGGATTCTGCGGCGGCCCCTTCTGGACCGGCAGTTTGACCGAGGTCCAATACCAGTTGTTGACTTGCAGGCCGAGGCCGGGATAGGCGGAATAATCTCCCTGGACGGTCACCGAGCCGCCTCCGGGCTGGATGACCTTCTGTCCGCCATCGGAAGTGAAGAGGCTGACGGTGTTGCCGTTGGCGCAGGGAGAACTGCTGTTCAGGTTGTTCTTGACGGTGATCGTGTTCTGCGTGGCGCCCACCTGGGCCAGCACCGGCAGTTGATGGGTGCCCGGACAGAGGGTGACGACGTAGCCGGTGCCGGCCGAACAGGCGACCTGCTTGTCGTCCTCCGGGTACTGATACGCGTCCGTGCAGGAAACCTCCGTGCAGCTCAGACCCGAACCGCCTTGCGGAAAAGTGCAGTTGGCGCTGTTGCTCACGGCCACGCTGATCGGGACGTTGAAAAAGATGTTCGCGTTCGCGGTGACGCAGTTGTTGGGGTCGGCACCAGGAGCGCTGCATAACGTGGGAGGATTCTTGGGGCCGGACCCGAAATTCGTGCTGAGATCGATGAAATCCTGGTTATTCGCCGTGCCGCCGTTCGGTGTGACCTCAAACGTCGTCCCGAACGTCCGGTCGAAGTTCATTTGCGAACCGCAGCAAGGGGTCGTGGACGTGGTGGTGCACTGTCCCGCCGCCGCATTCGTCGGCTGGCAATAGGCCGCATAAACCAGGTTGTTGTTGCCGGGCGGGTCGTCGGAAGCGTTATCCATCCACATGTAGCCCATGCGCTGGCCGGCAGTCTGGATGTCCGCCCAGTCGCCGCATTGCGCCGAAGTGCATTGGTCATCGCTGGTGATCGGCGCGAACATGAAGGTGTTGGCGGCGTTCTGCGCCAGATCTCCGCCGCTGGCGGTTCGATAAGCCGTGCTGCCATACGACTGCAGTGTCGTGCCGTCGATCGCGCTGCTGGTCGGCGACATGATCTTGATCTTCGTGTTGCAATTGTTGTAGATCGTGAGCTGCCCGTCCACCGGCTCGGGCGGCTCACCCGAAACGATCCCACGTATCTTGTCGACCGTCTGCCGGACTTCCTGCTCCAGCGGCGGTGGCGCGCCGGGTTCGCCGCCCGCAAACGGGCAGCCGGCAGCCGACAGTTTCAGTGCCGCATCGTAGGCCTTCTTGTGGGCCTTTGCGCAAGCATCGCGGGCACGATCATTCTTGAGCGGTTTCCGCCCTTTCGCGCGGGCAGCCTCGACGGTCATCAGGCAGTGCAAGTAATCGCCGGTACGCCGATAAAGCTTCGCCTGGCATTTCGTTCGTGGCGAATGCTCCGCCGCCTGAGCGACCGGAATGATCAGCAGGAGCCCATAGATCAAGGAACGAAAGTATGCACGGTAATCAGGCAGGAAGTGTTTCATGGATGGTCTTTCCCAGAACGGTTTTGATTCGGGACACTTGCCACATGCCGATGTCATGCGAGGATCGAGGCATCGGAGTCAAGGGTGGTCACCGGGTGGAGCGGACGAAACGGAAGCCGGTACCCGTTAGCCCGTTCGGGCTGTATCGGCCCGTCTCGCGAAAAGTTTACGGACTCCGAGTGTTCCGGACGGACGCCCGGCATGACGGCCGACGGCGCTTCCTTGACCGCTGGTCACGGAGTGGCGGCATTCGATTCGGCAGGGATCGGCGGCGCCGGATGGCGCGGCCGGTCCCTCTCCTTCAACTCCTTCGACGCCATGATCCGGCGCCGGGCCATCCGGTGTAAATCATCCGCCCGGAACGGGCAGCATCGCCGGACCGGGCCGCTGCGCATCGGTCAGTCCACGACCGGATTCCGCCCGTCTGCCTGCCGCGAGAGTTCGACGAACGACTTCAGGTACTTCACATCGACATCGGCTTCGCGAATGCCCAGGAAAATCTGCTTCGCGATCCCTTCCCTTCCCAGTCGCACCGGAGCCACATCGACCTTGCCGGCATATTCCTCCACCAGCCAGCGCGGCAGTGCCGAGACGCCGCGGCCGCTCGCCACCATCTGCAACATCATGTCGGTCGTTTCGATGATTTTGTGCCGCTTCGGCAGGATGCGGGCGGGCAGCAGAAACCGGTTGAAGATATCCAGGCGGTCGATCGCGACGGGGTAAGTGATCAGCGTCTCCTCGGCGAGTTGCTCCGGCACGATGTAGGAAGCGCCATTCAGTGGATGCGTCACACTGACCACCAGCACCTGCTCATAGTCGAATACCGGCTCGAAACGCAGCCGTGGCTCCAGCAACGGATCCGGCGTCACCAGCACGTCGACCTCGTAAGCGAGCAGCGCACCGACCCCGCCGAACTGGAATCTCTGCTTCACGTCGACATCGACATCGGGCCACTTTGCCAGGAACGGCGCCACCACCTTCATCAGCCACTGATAACAGGGATGGCATTCCATCCCGATTCGCAGCGTGCCTCGCTCACCCATGGCGTACTGCCGGATGCGGTCTTCGGCGTCGACGAGTTGCGGGAGCAACCGGTTGGCCACCGCCAACAGATACTTACCGGTCTGAGTCAGACGGAGCGTGCGGCCTTCCCGGCGCCAGACTTCGGTACCTATTCTCTGCTCCAGCTTCTTCACCGCGTGGCTCAAGGCCGATTGCGTCAGGCACAGCACGTCGGCGGCAGCGGTCAGCGAGCCCTGTCGGTCCACCTCCCGGATGATCGCCAGATGGATTCGTTCCAGCATCACGGAACATGAATAACAATCATGGGTAGATGAAAAAGTAGCAATTTTATTCATGGTCCACAAGCGCCAGAATTTACGCTACCGAACCGCATCAGAGTGAATCATGGTAACGACACACAATCTGGGCTTTCCGCGCATTGGTTCCCGACGCGAACTGAAGTTCGCGCTCGAGTCGTATTGGAAAGGGCAATCCTCGCGCGAGGAATTAAATGGGCTGGGCGTGAAGCTGCGCCGAAGGCACTGGGAGAATCAGGCCGATCTGGACCTGGCGCCGGCGGGCGATTTCTCGTTCTACGACCATGTACTCGACATGAGTGTGACGCTGGGCAACCTGCCCGAGCGAGTCAGAGATTTCCAGGGAGACGCGCTCGACAACTACTTTCGTGTCGCACGCGGCCGTTCGGCCGACCACGGCGAATGCTGTCACGGCGTGCAGGCCGGCGAGATGACCAAGTGGTTCGACACCAACTACCACTACATCGTGCCGGAGTTCACCGCGACGACCGAATTCTCGCTCGACGCATCGCGACTGCTGGACCATCTGGCCGAAGCCCGGCACCAGGGCGTGAAGACCAAGCCGGTCATCATCGGCCCGGTCACCTACCTGTGGCTCGGAAAGGCCAAAGATCAGGCCGACAAACTCGCACTGCTGCCACGCTTGCTGCCGGTGTACCGGAACCTGCTATCACGACTCGCGGTGGCCGGCGCGGAATGGGTGCAGATCGACGAGCCGGCGCTGGTCACGGAATTGGATGAGGACTGGCGGCAGTCCTTCGTCACGGCCTACGAGGCGTTGAACAGCGGCCAGGTCAAGCTATTGCTCACCACCTACTTCGGTCCGTTGCTGGAAAACCTGCCGCTGGTATGCCGCTTGCCGGTGCAAGGGCTGCATCTCGACGCGGTCAGCGCCCGCACCGAGGTCGATTCGATCACCGACCAATTGCCGGCCGACAAAGTGTTGTCGCTGGGTGTCATCAACGGCCGCAACGTCTGGAAGACCGATCTGAATGTCTTGCTCGACTGGTTGGAACCGGTTGCCCGGCGACTGGGCGACCGTCTGTGGATCGCGCCATCGTGCTCGCTGCTGCACGTGCCGGTGGATCTCGACAGCGAGCGGACTTTGGATACCGAGATCCGCTGCTGGCTGGCGTTCGCGTTGCAGAAACTCGAAGAGATGAAGGTTCTGGCCACCGCGCTCAATCTGGGGCGTGACGCGGTCAGGGCCGAGCTGGCCGCCAATCGGGCGGACATCACCAGCCGCCGCATGTCGCCGCGGGTGACCGATCCTGCGATTCGGGCAGCCGTTGCAAGCATCGACCCGGCCCTGGGTCGGCGCCGGAGCCCTTATCCGGTACGGGTGAAAAAACAGGCCGCGTTGCTGAATCTGCCGCACTTTCCAACGACCACGATCGGTTCGTTCCCGCAAACCCCCGGGATTCGCAAGGCCCGAAGCCGGTTCAAGGCCGGCGAACTGGATCAAACGAGCTATCAAGCCGCGATGCTGGCCGAAATCGCCCGCTGCGTGCGCGAGCAGGAAGCCCTCGAGTTGGACGTCCTGGTACACGGCGAAGCCGAACGCAACGACATGGTGGAGTACTTCGGCGAGCAGCTCGACGGCTACGCGATCAGCCAGTTCGGCTGGGTACAGTCCTACGGGTCGCGGTGTGTCAAACCGCCCATTCTGTTCGGTGACATCCGTCGATCCAAGGCCATGACGGTGCACTGGAGCGAGTATGCCCAGTCGCTGACCGAAAAGCCGATGAAGGGCATGCTGACCGGGCCGGTGACGATCTTGAACTGGTCCTTCGTGCGCGACGACCAACCACGGGCGGAATCCTGCCTTCAGCTTGCGCTGGCGATCCGCGGGGAAGTACTGGATCTCGAAAGGGCCGGCATCCGTATCATCCAGATCGACGAGGCCGCGCTGCGCGAGGGTCTGCCGCTCCGTCAGTCACAATGGCACGAATACCTGGACTGGGCAGTCGAATCGTTTCGCATCGCCGCGAACGGCGTGCAGGATGAAACGCAGATCCATACCCACATGTGCTACTCGGAGTTCAACGACATCATCGCGGCGATCGCCGACCTGGATGCGGATGTCATTACCATCGAAACCTCGCGTTCCGACATGGAACTGCTCGATGCCTTCGACAGTTTCAAGTATCCGAATGAGATCGGGCCGGGTGTGTATGACATCCATTCGCCGAACATTCCGTCGCGGGAGCACATCGTGCGACTGATGCAAAAGGCAGCCGAGCGCATTCCGGCCGAACGCCTGTGGGTGAACCCGGATTGCGGTCTGAAGACGCGGGCTTGGTCCGAGGTCATCCCCGCATTGCAGAACATGGTCGCCGCCGCTCGAACGCTGCGCGAAGCGGCCCGGCCGCTTCGGTAATCCCGGCAGTCAGGTCTGCATCGTACTTCCCGGTGAACGGCGCGCGTACATCGCGCTTCGGCGGAAGTCCCATCGGCGAGTGCTGCCCCATGCCCGGCCGCTTTCAAGGACTCGCACCGGTTACCGCCTTTCGAGGGGAATGTCCGTTCGGCCACGGACCGCACCCTCCAGCGCCTGCAGGCAGGCAACGCACAGGCAGTCTTGGTAGTGTTCCCGGAGATATTCCACAGTTTCCGGGGACAAGTGCACACCCCTACAGTCGCATCGGTGGACACGGTTGGCCTGACAGACGAACTCGCGCGCGCAACGCAGGCAGATCTTCGCTTCGTGCGCGTGGTCGGTCGTGTTGTGTATCATGAACGGGCACTGGACCGACGCCTCCTCACAGACGCGGAAAGCGGATCACGCCAATGGCTTGTCTCCATGGCCGGTCCAGGTCCAGACGCCGCTGGCCGAGCGACGGAGTCGACTGCGAGGAAAGCCGCACGCGGGTCGCCGCGAGACCCCGCGCCGTTACAGCCTGGCCAACATGGCTTCGGCGCGGGAGACGTCCAATTTGCCGCCCGCTTCGACCGCCAATGCCGTGACGACACCGCCGTCGACGACCATCGCGAAGCGCTGACAGCGCATCCCCAGTCCCTTTCCGGCAAGATCGAATTCCAGCCCCAGCTTCCGGGTGTATTCAGCGCTCCCATCGGCCATCATGCGCACCTTGCCACCGGCGTTCTGTTGCCGGCCCCACGCGGCCATGACGAACCCGTCGTTGACCGCCATGCACCAGATTTCGTCGATCCCTTTGGCCTTGAACTGGTCGAAGTGCTCGATATAGCCGGGAAGATGTTGTGCCGAACAGGCCGGGGTGAAGGCGCCGGGCACACCGAAAACCACAATCTTCTTCCCTTTGACCAGCGCGCTGACCTGGTGTGTCTGTGGCTTCAGCGGGCAGCCGGTATCCGGATCGAACTCGGCGCTCTCGCTCAGGGTACCTTCCGGCAAGTGGGCTCCAACGGTGACGGTCATGGCGGGTCCTCGCAGTGGTAATGAGGGTGCGGAGCACCAGAATGGGATTTGCCGGGAAGCTTGTCAAAGGCGCTCCGGGGCCGACGGGCGGCACCTCGCAGGTGCCGTATGGACCCATCGACGAGCAGGAGGCTTCGCTGTCTCGACTGCTCTCCAGGCACTGCCGGCACTGCCGCATCCATCAGCGACTCGGGTCGCTTCGTGTGACTCGGCAACGCGTGGTCCTGAACTTCCAAGACCTTGCCTGCAGGCATTCGTTGAGTCCTCATGTGCCTGCCGTCTCGTCTGGAAGCCCATCCATGCCGCCGCGACAGATCCGATGTCATAGTAGTAGCAGGACGATCACCACACCCGCTACGACGTAATACAGGCGGGGAAACTTGTTCTTGAAGCTGCCGATGGACCAGTCATCGACAACCTTCAGCCAGCTCATGGCGCAATCCACATAATTGCATTTCTGCTGCGCCGCATCTTTTTGCTCTTCAGCCATTACCTCTCCTCCTCATGCGTTCCGATTGTTTTCGTTCTTGATTTGTGTGTCGTTCTTCGCGACCTGACCATCTTACACCGGATTGCACTTCACGGCACTTCAGGATCGCCAACCAGCCGCGGGCGATGGTCCGTGTCCGTGACAGCGGGAAGCGTTTGGCCGAACCGCTTCTGCCTGTCTCCGCCTCAGGGTGTGATCTCCGCCCGCCGACAAGCCCAAAGCATCGGAACCGGTTAAAGTATCAAGCCCGATTCGTCATCATCGCCGAGCACCTGGGAGAAAGAAATGGCTCGACTCACAGAAGAGATGAAGCAAGTATTCGCGGGCAACAAGATCGTTCCGTTCGCTACCGCATCAAGAGAGGGTGTGCCGAATGTCGCGCCCATGTCCTGGGTTCGGATCGTGGGAGACGATTGCATCTGGATCGGTGACAACTATATGCGCAAGACACTGGAGAACGTCGCCGAGAATCCCATTGGCGCACTGTTTTTTTGGGATCAAAACGACAAGCGGTGCTTCCAGGTCAAAGGGACGGTCACGGTGAGAACAAGCGGTCCGGAATACGAAGGAATCAAGGCCGAAATCAAGGCGAAAAGCCAGCATTATCCGGCGAAGGGACTACTCATCTTGCAAGTGACTGACGTGTTTCAGTGCACCCCGGGAGACTGCGCGGGCGACAAGATCGAGTCAGGACAAGCCCCGGCATTCACGTGAGTCGACAAGATTGTCCGCCTGACTGCCCACACCCCAGAATGGCCCCTTCCAGATATCGGAGATTGCTGGTCGCGTCTCCCGGTCGTTTCCGGTGACCCTCGTGTCAGACACCCGTTCGGCAGCCCATCGACGGTTGCAGAACCCAAAGTGCCAGCCGGCCTGCCGCGTCTTCTCTACGGGGCGCGGGCACTGAAACGGAGAGGTGCCGTTCCCTCCTGCTGCGGGCAGCAGCGAGCCCCACGGAATTGTCGCTCGACGCGGAAGCGCGTATAAATCAAGTTACCAAGTCCGAAGATCGGCGCACGTGGGAGACCGTGCAGTGCCCGGCAGGGCGGGTCGGCGGCAACTCTTCCGGCTCGCTAGCGGGCGTCGTCCATGACGTGACCAAGGGGGTGTTCCATGATGCGCAGTGGCATTCTGGCTACCGCGATTCTTGCCCCGTCGTTCGCAGCGGCGGAACCGACTGTCTCCGCGTCACCGGATCACGGATCTCAGGCCATCGTTGCGCTGTTCGTGGTGGCCCTATTCACGTTGTTGACGCTCGAGCGCGCGCATCGCGTCCTCGTGGCGTGCGGCATCGTGAGCCTGTTGTGGATCGTCCACTATCTCACGCCGTGGAATACGATCTCTTTCGACGATGCCATGACGGCGGTCGATGCCAACGTGATCCTATTGCTCGCGGCGATGATGACGATCGTCGGTGTGCTCAAGGAAACCAATATCTTCTCGTGGCTAGTCCATCGGCTGGTGCAGCAGTCACACGGCGAGACAGCAACCCTGCTGGCCGCCTTGTTGAGTATCACTGCAGTCCTGTCGGCGTTATTCGACAATGTCACCACCGTCATCCTCATCACCCCGATTGCTCAACGCCTTGCCGGCCTTCGCCGCATAGCGGTATGGCCGTTTTTCATGCCGATGATCATGGCGGCGAATATCGGCGGTGCGGCGACGCTCATTGGCGATCCGCCGAATATCCTGATCGGCTCCGCGGCCCGGCTCAGCTTCCTTGATTTCCTGCTGAACCTCACGGTGCCGGTACTGGTCATGATGATCGCCATCCAACACTACGCAATTTATCGGTATCGAGACGAACTGGCCGCCGCCACTCGAACCGCTCCGGCAACCGATGGCGAGCCTCGCATCACCGATCCGAAGCTACTCCGCTGGAGTCTCTATGTGCTGGCGATAGTACTGCTCGGGTTTCTCCTGCAGGCGGCGTTACACGTCGAAGTCGCCGTCCCAGCATTCATCGGGGCAGTCGCGATACTCACCATCCAGGACTACCGATACCTGCAGCGACGGGGCCGGCAGCCGACCCCCGAGGAGCGCGCGCACGGCATTCTGAAGATCATCGAGCGCGAAATCGAGTGGCCTGTGCTCGCCTTTTTCTTCGCACTATTCATCGTCATGGGCGCGGCAACGCAGGTGGGACTGACCGATCTGGCGGCTCATGGCTTTGCCCAACTGGTCCGCGGTGTCAGTGCGTACTGGGACCTCGCGCCGCCCACGACCTTACTGTTCGCCGCCGTGGCCATTTTATGGCTTAGCGCGATCGCTTCCATGATCGTCGACAACATTCCATTTACGATGGCCGCGATACCCGTCGTTGCACAGCTCAGCAGGACTCTTCCAGGCGACAACGAAGTACTCTGGTGGGCCCTCGCGCTGGGAGCATGCCTAGGTGGCAATGGAACACTGATCGGTGCTTCCGCCAATGTCACCGTCGCCGGCATGGCGGAAAAACTCGGGCAGCCGATCGGTTTCGCCGCCTTCATGCGTTTCGGGGTCCCGGTCACGGCCATTACGCTGACGATCGCATCCGCCTACCTTTTTTCATGGGTGTCTCTCGGCGCCGCATGGACAAACGGCACCGTGGCAGTGCTACTCGTCTGCATCTACCGTCGGACGATCCGAAACCGACTGGTCGTGTTGGCTCCGGTAGCCGTGCGGTTGATGCGCGATGTCCAAGACTTCCGGAAGCGTATTCGGAACCGTAGCGGTCACGGCTAACGGCATCGTACGCCGGGAGAACCCATAGCAGAGCTTCCGATGGGTGACACACTGCAGATTGTCCGAATGAATTTCCGGACTGCGCTGTTTGCGCCGGAAAGCGACAAAGCTGTTGACTTTGATTGTCGACGAATGCGAGAAAGGGTGCGCCTCGTCGGAAACTTCAGAAATTTGGAAGGGGAGATCACATGTCGAGCCGCCGAAACTTCCTGAAGACCCTGACTGGAGCGCTCGCGGGGGCCGGCATTGGGGCGTTCTATCCGAATAAGACGTGGTCACGCGTGCCCATCCTCCGGCCGGAAACCTTGCCGGCTGGCGCCGCTGAATCGGCGGTCCTGGCATCGCTGGCGGGCAAGCAGGCGCTGATCAAGAGAACCTACCGGCCGCCGAACTACGAAACGCCGCTTGGGGAATTCAAGACCTTCTATACCCCAAACGACCGCTTTTTCGTGCGATATCACCTCGCGGTCATTCCGGAAGTCGATAGCGCGCACTGGCAACTTCGGATCGGCGGCGATGCGGTGGGAATGCCCTTGGCGTTCACCCTGGCGGAGTTGCGACGAAATTTCGAGATCGTCGAAGTTCCGGCTCTTTGCCTGTGCGCCGGCAACCGTCGCGGATTGTTCCAGCCGCATGTGCCCGGTATCCAGTGGGGGCATGGCGCCATGGGCAATGCCCTTTGGCAAGGTATCCGGCTCAGAGATGTGCTCGGTAAGGCCGGCCTCAACAAAAATGCGCTGGAAGTCGCGTTCGACGGCGCGGACTCCGGTGTACTCGAGAGAACCCCGGACTTCGTGAAGAGCTTGCCGCTCGCCAAGGCGCTGGACGAACACACCCTGATCGCCTTCGCGATGAATGGCGAACCGCTGCCGCACTGGAACGGCTTTCCCGCCCGCCTGGTCGTGCCGGGATGGGCAGCAACCTACTGGGTCAAGCACTTGAGCAAGATCAATGTGGTTTCCAGGGCGCTCGACAGCTTCTGGATGAACACCGCCTATCGCCTGCCGAAGGGCCATTTCCCCGGGGAAGGGCGATTTCCCTCGCAGGAGACCGACACCAGTTCACCCATCACCGAGCTTGTGGTGAATTCCCTGATGGTCTCCCCCGAAGCCGGTCAGTCGTTCAAGTCTGGGCACCCGATCGAGGTCACCGGGATGGCTTGGGATGGGGGGCATGGGATCGAACGGGTCGAGGTATCGACCGATGACGGCCAGAATTGGCGGCCGGCAGTCCTGGACCAGGATCACGGCCGGTTTACGTGGCGTCGCTGGAACTACCTGTTCCATCCGACGTATCGCGGAGACGCCACGCTGATGGTCCGGGCCACGAACCGTGCCGGTCAGAGACAAGGCCCCGAACCG
>CAZXXC010000106.1:0-3667 GCA_964644665.1 uncultured Methylococcaceae bacterium | reverse complement strand
GTCATCGCGAAATGCGCGATCTGCCATAGTCTCGATTACATCCCGATGAACGCGCCCTCTCTGGATGCGGCGGGCTGGGAAAAGGAGATCGACAAGATGATCAAGCTGGGGGCGCCCGTCCAGAGTGAAGAAGTTCCGGTTCTGTTGCGCTACTTGAATTCCAGTTACGGTCGATAGCGCCGCCCTGCTTCGCCGGTCTCCTGCTTGCCTACGGCTCTGCGAAAACCTGGCCATAGGACTTGCACCCATGAAGTAACGCGCCATGCCCGGCGCACACGCCCAGCATCAGCTGCGGCGCGCAGCGCCGTCCGCTGCGTGCTGATGGTAGACCCCAATCTCGACTGCATCTTCAAGCCTCCGTGAAACCGGAAGGATGCTGGCGAGGCTAGCCCGACGACGATCATGAACGCACCACGGCACGTGTGTTGGCGCGAAGTCTGAGCGCGTTGGCGACCACGGATGCCGAGCTCAGGCTCATCGCCAAAGCCGCGAACATCGGCGAGAGCAGCCAGCCGGTGAATGGATAGAGCAAGCCGGCGGCCAGCGGTACGCCGAGCGCGTTGTAGACGAAGGCAAAGCCGAGGTTCTGCTTCATATTCGCCACGGTAGCCTTCGAAATCGTGCGTGCGTGCACAATGCCTCGCAGGTCGCCCTTCACGAGGGTGACCTGGGCGCTGCCCATGGCCACGTCGGTTCCTGTCCCCATGGCAATGCCCACATCGGCCTTCGCGAGCGCCGGCGCATCGTTAATGCCGTCGCCTGCCATGGCGACCACCCAGCCTTCCTGCTGCAAGCGTTCCACCAGGACCAGCTTGTCGGCCGGCTTGACCTCGCCGTGAATTTCATTGATGCCGAGCCGACTGGCGACCGCGCGCGCCGTCGTGAGGCCGTCGCCGGTGGCCATCACGATCCGCAGGCCCGCGCGCTCGAGCGCCGCCACGGCCTCCGGCGTGCTGGCCTTGATGGGATCCGATACCGCGAGAAGACCCACCAGACGGCCGTCCACCGCGAGGTACATCACGCTCGCGCCCTCGGCACGCAAAGCCTCGGCCTGGGTGCTCATGCCTTGCACCGCAACGCCGACCTGGTTCATCAGCGCGGTGTTGCCGAGCGCGAGATCACGCCCCGCCACCTTGCCGCTGACACCGATGCCCGAGCTTGATTCGAACGACTCGGGCTTGTCGAGGGACAGACCCCGGTCGCGAGCCGCGGCCACGATCGCATCGGCGAGCGGATGCTCGCTGCCCTGGTCCAGGCTCGCGGCGAGCCGCAGCACCTCGTCGGCCTGCGTGCCATCGACCGACACCGCACGATCGAAGGCCGGCTTGCCTTCGGTGAGCGTGCCGGTCTTGTCGACGATCAAGGTATCGATGGTGCGCAGGCGCTCGATCGCCGCGGCGTCGCGAAACAGCACGCCTTGCGTCGCGGCCTTACCGGTGGCGACCATGATCGACATCGGCGTTGCCAGCCCGAGCGCGCAGGGGCACGCAATGATGAGCACCGCCACGGCGTTCACCAGCCCGTAGACCCAGCCCTGCCCAGGCACGAACAGACCCCAAACGAAGAAAGTCGAGAGCGCGATGGCGACGACCACGAGCACGAACCAGCCGGCCACCCGGTCCGCCATGCTCTGCATCGGCGCGCGCGAGCGCTGGGCTTGCGCCACGAGCTGAACGATCTGTGCGAGCATCGTCTGCGCGCCGACCCGCTCCGAACGCATGACCAGTGCCCCGCTCGTGTTGAGCGTGGCACCGATGAGCTTGTCGCCGGGGTTCTTGCTCACCGGGATCGGCTCTCCGGTGAGCATCGATTCGTCCACCGAACTACTGCCCTCAACCACCACGCCATCCACCGGCACCTTCTCGCCAGGCCGCACACGCAGCGAATCGCCGACATGAACGTGCGAGAGCGGCACGTCCTCTTCCGTGCCGTCGGGCTGGATCCGGCGCGCTGTCTTGGGTGCGAGGCCGAGCAGCGCCTTGATGGCCGCCGAGGTCTGCGAACGCGCCTTGAGCTCCAGCATCTGGCCGAGCAGCGTCAGCGAGATGATCACCACTGCGGCTTCGAAGTACACCGCAACCCGCCCCATCGACACGAACGCGTCCGGAAAGCTTCCCGGCGCGACCGTGGCGACGACGCTGTAGAGGTACGCGGCGCCGGTGCCGGTGCCGATCAGCGTCCACATGTTCGGGCTCTTGTTGGCGAGCGACTGCGCCCAGCGCTCGAAGAACGGCAGGCCGGCCCACAGGACGACCGGGGTCGACAGGATCAGCTCGATCCAGGTCTGGGTGGCTATGTCGAACCACCCGAGCCGATGGCCGAACATCGCGAGCCAGGTGACGGCGACGGTCAGCGGCAGCGTCCACCAGAAGCGCCGCCGGAAGTCCAAGAACTCGGGGTTCTCCTCGTCCTCGAGGCTCGGCATCTCGGGCTCGAGGGCCATCCCGCACTTCGGACACGAGCCGGGCTCGTCCCGGCGGATCTCGGGATGCATCGGGCAGACGTAGATCGTCCCGGCCACTGCCGGGGCCGGGGCTGCCGCCCCTGGCGCAAGGTACTCCACAGGCTCCGCGGCAAACTTCGCCCGGCACTTCGGACTGCAGAAGTACCAGGTGCGACCCTCGTGATCGTAGTGATGAGGCGACGCCGCGGTGACCGTCATGCCGCAGACGGGATCCTTCAGCAAGCCCTCGGGGTCAGGATGCTGCGCGTGGCCGTGCCGGGCGTGTTCGTGCGTGCTCATGATGTCTTCTGAATCGGGAGTAAAGGACTGGGCCGGAATGTGGTTCTCGTGCGCCTAACACCAGCTATCAGCCGCGCGAGGTACGAGCGTCGGTTGGATGACCTTGTTCGGCATTTAACGACGACCTTTCCAGTAACCCGGCTCCCGATGAAGATTCATTACCGCAATGATCAGCAGTGTGTCTTCGTCCTCTGAGTAAAGCACTCCATAAGGGAACCTTCGAACCAAAGCCCGCCGGATTTCACCCTCAAGAACCGGCCATGCTCGTGGATGTGACAAGGCTCGCTGAATCGCCGAATAGACCTCAACGGAAAGATCGTATCCGAGACCGGGCTCAATGTCTTCGTAGTATTCGACAGCCTCACGCAGCTCACGCTCAGCGTCAGGATGGAAGCGGAAGCTCATTGCACGCGGTCATTCCAAATTTTTGCGAACACGTCTTCACCCGGCACCGTCTCGACCGCTCCGGAGCGCGCCTCCTTCAAACGCTCTTGCGCCACAGCCGCCCACTTCTCATCAATCTTGGATTCTGGCGGATTGAGACTACGAAGGAGCGAATCAACAACGAGCGCCCGCTCTTCCACCGGAAGCGCCTCTGCCTCATCAATCAGATCTTTAATCTTCATCTGGAACCTCTCATAGAAAGTTCTTCACTGCCGAACGCTCGCCATAACCGGTTGGCAGAAGTGACGCGGCGAAGGAGCGTTGCTTCTGCCCGTCCAAGTTGATGGCGTTGTTGGACGGAGCCGCTACGCGGAGAAAGGTGGGACCTGGACCCATAGAATGTAACCTCACGCCCCCGCAAGGGGGATTCCAGTACAAATTCGTGAGGTTACGACACATGACTTCCTCCTCCGCAGCGGACTTCGACCGCCTTTACCAGTTCCACCTCAAGCATCTCAAGCTCAAGGGCCTGCAACCGAA
>CAZXXC010000105.1:0-14925 GCA_964644665.1 uncultured Methylococcaceae bacterium | reverse complement strand
CGGCGCGTACAGCGTGGCTAGCCGTCCCGATTCGCCAGCGCGGCGTTTTGCACGTCTCTGATTCGCTCAGCCAGCCCTTTCGGGCTGGTCTCGTACGCCAACCTGGCCTGCTCCAATGCGGCCGCCGCAACGGTCGCCTGTTCGGCGGTCAGCGGCAGCCGGCCGGCGACATGGGTGGCGCCGGGCACGGCCAGCAGAATCGCGTCGCGGTTGGGATGCTCGCCGACCGGAACCAGCCGGTCGGTCTCCTTTTTTCCGTCCAGGCAGATGATCCGCCCGATCACTTCCACCCGGCGCCCATCCTCGGTGGTCTTGATGTAAGTCGACATGAAGCCTCTCTCCTGGGTGATGAATCAACGTCGCGTCCGCTTCAGTGCCGGGTCGGCATCACACCGTCGTCCGGCGCGTCCGATAAATCGGGCCGGTCCGCCGAACTCGGACCGGCTGCTCCGGCATAACGGAACGCGTGGGCCTTGATCAGACAGTAAATGCTATCGCCTTCCTGCAAATGCAGGTCGCGCAGCGCCTTCAGCGACACACCGGCCAACAGGGCATTCCCGCAGTCGACCTGCACCACCGCATGCTCGGGCGTCCGGATGACCGCACAGATGCGTCCCTTGATCTGGTTCTGGATCGAGATGCCGGTGAGGTACTGCTTCGACAAGGCGATGTCGCTGGACCGGACCGAAACCGTTGCCGTCGTGTTCCTTTGCAGATGCGGAGCGATCGGCAATACCAACTCGGTCCCGTAGTACTGGGCAATCGTACACCCGTCCTCGACCTGATGATCGCAGATCGTGACCCGGAGGGTATTGTCGATACCCTGCAGCGAATGACTGGCAAGCAGCAGGCGTTCCGCGATGACCTGATTCACATCGCCGACACCAAGGATGCGTCCACCCGCCATCAGAACCATCTGGTCGGTCAGTTGCAGGATCTCGCCCAAGGTCTGGCACACGTAAATCACAGGAATCCGCAGCGAATCGCGAACGCGGCTCAACATCGAAAACGTTTCGTCGCGGGTCGCACGACCCAGTGAAGTGGAATCGTCGTCAACCAGCAACAGCCGCGGCGAGGCCATCAGCGCATGTGCCACCGCGACCCGCCGCCTTTCCGTTGCGGACAACTGGCGGGAATGACGCGGCAGCACGGACCCCAGTTCCAGCAGTTCCACGATCCGCTGGAACCTGAAGCCGTCGCCGCGATACGGCGCCTGTCCGAAAGCCTCCTGTAAATGGGTCTTGATCGGACAGGGCGGATAGACCGTCGGGTCGCGGCCGACCAGGCCGACTCGACGCCGGTTGGCCGACACGCGGATCCCCTTGGTACTGTCGAACAGTGTCTCGCCGCCGAGCCTGACCCGACCGTGCTGCGGGTTCACGGTGCCGGCGATCACGCCGAGAAGAGCGCTTTTGCCGGCTCCGGATGGCCCGAAAAACGCAGTGATCGGATGATCGAGGGCCAGCGCGGCGGTCAGGTCGAACCGATCCAGCCGCAATTTCACATCGACTTCGAGCATCGTGATTGCCCCTCCTCCCGAAGACTCAAGCCCGACGCCGAGTCTCGCCGGCAGCGCCGTCCACGCCGCACTCCGCCGCGAACGGAGGACCCGCCAGTGCCTTTGCCAGCACCAGCGCGTTGGCATTGACGGCGAACTCCTGCCACGCCGCAGCCAAATCGCGCGCGATGGCTTCCAGATAGTCGGGGGCGATCACGTGCTCGTCGGGAAAGTTCGACAGCGCACAGGAACTGCGGTTGAATGCCACGACTTGATCGAGGAGCGCCTTGTTGAAACCGACGAATGGCGAGAGTAGCCGATGCGTCACGACGGCCCGGCCTTGGACGACCTCCGCCTCGGACACATCGAAATTCAGCGTATCGAGCAGCGCCAGAGCCTCGCTGTAGATCTGCTCCATCGCCGCCAGCGCGGCCCGCTGCGTCATCTGCCCACCGCGTCGTCCGGCCATCATCGGCTGCAACTGGCGCCGATAGCGTTCGAAGACCCGGCCACGCTCGTCGCTTACCCAGGCGCTGAACCGGTCGATGCTGGACCAGCCGGGCAGTGCGCCACCGGTTCGAACCGGTCGGGCGATCGGAGCGGTCTGATCCAGTGCGCGCTGAATCCGGGCGGCGGCTTCCAGCGCGCCTTCCAGGTAGCCGCCGCCGTATGTCGCGGTTTCCGATCCGCCGAAATGCAGCCTGCCGCTCCACTGAGGTCGGCGCAGACCCGGATGACCGTATTCCGGATGGCTGACGGGAGGTATCCCGTCGCGGGCGCTGCATGTGAACGGTTCGGCGGCCCAGTCCTGGAAGTGCTGTTCGCCGGTTTCGGCTTCCGGTCCGAAAACCTGCACCAATTGACTGGAGATCAGCAGGGACATGCCGTCTCGCATCGCGCGACGTAATTCTGCGGGCAGCGCCAGCAAACCGCCCAGCGCGGCCCGGGTGCCCGAGGCATCGCAAGCGTCGAAGATTTCGCCAAGAACTACATGCTCGTGCTGCACAAAGGCATTTCCGGAATGCCCCCGAGCGCGCCAGAACGGCTGACGATAACCGACCATCACCTTGGCCTGATCGGCCATCCAGGTCGGGGTTTCGCGCATCGCGTCGCGGATCTGGCCATCGAGCGGCGGCTCGAACCGAACCCCTTCCTCCAGCAGGCGCGGCGGCACCGCCAGCACCACCCGACGAGCGTGAATTTCCGGCTGCTCCGCTCCGCATCGGAATTGCAGCGCGACATGGTCACCGCGATCGATCACGGCGGTCAGAACGTGTTCGAAGCGGAGGCTTTCGGCCGGCAGATTGCGAACTAGCGCCTGCACCAGGCCCCCCATCCCCCCTTCCATCCGATGCGCGCCGCCGTGAAGATCGGGCCGGTTCAGCACGTCCGGCTGCTTGTCGTAATCGGTCAGATTCAGTACCTGGCCGGTGTCATGCTGCGGAAAGGCGTTCAAACCGAGATCGGCCGCCAGCCGGGCTACGCGCGGCTGGGTGTGCGGCCAGATCCAGGAAGGCCCGAGATCGAGCGCAATCCCGGCAACCGGGCTGGGCACGGACAGGATGCGCCCGCCAAGCCGGCTGCGTGCTTCGAACAAACCGAATTCGCGCCCTTGCGCCTGCAGATGGCGAGCCAGGGCCAAACCGCACAGCCCCCCACCGACGATGGCCGTCTCCAGCATTGCGTTTCCTTTCCGAATGAACTTTCCGGGGCATCATGCAAGCTTCGTTCCGAACTGCGCACTGGCGTCAGGAACGGCACAGAAGACGAGAAACCAAAGCCCATTCAAATTGTTGTGCCGCGATCCCGAACGCAGAACGGTCACTCGCGGTTTGGCGGTTTCCCGACATTCGTGCCCGGAGGCCCACTGCTTTGTCGAGTTTGCAACCTGCCCTGCAAGGCGCCGGCTTGTTACCATCTGCAGATCGATTCCGGCACGGACGACCCAACTTGAGCAATGACAGAACACCGCGCCCACCGTTGCCGATCCGATACGACCCCGGCGGCGATGCGGCTGCACCCGATTGAAGGCATGCTGTTCCGCACGGCAGCGTGCCGGCCATGACGCCTCCGCTCTCACAGCGGATCGATCGGCGGTCACCCACGACCCATGAACGCGAATCGTGCTCCCCCGGCACCCGGATCGCGCGCGGTGTGGCAGCACTGGCCGACGCTCGCGGTGCTGGCTTTGGTTGCTTTGCTGCTGGCCGTCTATGCAGCGATCTTCCTGCCGTACCTGCCTTCCGCTCGGGGCACCGTCGGTCACGACTACGGCCTGCATTTCCCGAGCCTGCTTGCCGGGTACTACTGGTTCCTGGAGAATCCGGTCTGGACGATTCCGTGGTTTTCTCCAGCGCAGTGCGGCGGATTTCCCTACTTCGCCGACCCGAACGTCGGTTACTACACCATCCCGCAGTGGCTCACGTTCCTGGTCTCGCCGATCGAGGCCGTGCGTTGCACGCTGTTGCTGTTCGCTGCCATCGGATTCGCCGGCTGCTACGTCCTGATGAGGCGCGGCTTCGAAGCATCGCGCCCCGCCGCGAGCCTTTCGGCGACCCTTTTCCTGTTCAACGGTTTTTTCGTTTACCGGGTTCTGATCGGTCATCTGACGTTTCACCCGTTCATGCTGCTGCCGGCGGTCGCCGCTGCGATTCTCCCGCCGCCACGAACCCACGCGATGCAGTACCGCACGATCGCCGTGAGGACCGTGTTCGCCGCCTGCTGCCTGGCCTACATGTTTCACGCCGGGATGATCCATGCGATCCCACCGGCGTTGCTGGCGATCGCCGGCATTCTGCTGATGCATGCAGCGCTATTCGGTTGGAGTCGGGAGCCGTGGCTCGGGCTCGGCGCGGCGGGCCTTGGCGCATTGGCGCTGTCGGCCGGAAAACTGCACGCGGAACTGGCTCTGCTCGGTCATTTTCCCCGGGACCATTATCCCCTGCCGGGTATCGAGGGTCTTGGCACCACGATTGCTCTGGCTTTTCGAACGCTGTTCCTGGAGGTGCCGGCCGATGCCGCGCGCCACATCGTCAATTCAAGATGGCTGATGGATCGCCACGAGTGGGAATACGGGGTTTCGCCGGTACCGCTCGCGCTGATCCTCGCCGGCGTCACAACGGGTGCGATGCAGGCCGTCCGCCGCGGAACATGGCCGCAGTTCGGATGGGGACCAGCACTCGCTCTTGCCGGTCTGGCAGTCCTCCTCGCGGCACCGCTGTTGCTGAACTGGTATGTTCTCGAGTGGAACCAGTTCCTGAAGCGGCTTCCGTTCTTTGCCGCTAGCAGCAACCTGCTCCGCTGGTTCTGTGCGTACATTCCGGTCGCCGTGCTGGTGGCCGGACTGGTGCTGGATCGGCTGCCGCTGCCCCGTGCAATCCGAGGCGCCGGCCGCAGTGGACTCGCCGGCGTGGGCATCATCGTCGCGGTCGGGATGCAGGCCCACACCGACCGGGGGTATTACGAACAGCAGTCCTATGCGATCGCACCGATACAGGCGGCGTGGGCATCCGCGTCGATCCAACGCTCGGCCCAGCCGATCGAGCGAATCGCTCTCGGTCGATCCCTCGATGGCACCGGCCCCAACGACGGTATGAGCCGGGGGATCTCCTCCATTCTGTGCTACCAACCGCTGATGGGCTATCGACTGGAGATGTTTCCGGTCGGAAGGTTGCGGCCGGGGCCGGTATTCCCGCCCGCTCCGGCCGGTATCAACCTGAAGCAGCCGGCCTGCTATCTCTTTCCGGCCGAAAACACATGCGAGCCCGGCGATCATTTCCCGCCGGAAGCCGTCGCGGCGGCGGAGGATTTCGTTCGCTATCGGGCGTTCCCTTTCCATTCGCCGCCGCAACAGTCACTGGCGACCGGCCTCAGCGTGATCGCACTCTGTGCAAGTGTTGCGGTCACCGCCATCGCCGGAATCGGCGCCATCGACGCGCCGAGACGACGCTGGCGGCACCTTCATGATCAGGGACGGAGACCGGCACGGCTTGGCGATCCGGAGGCACCCCTTGGGAGAAGGCCGAGTCTGTTCGCCCTGTGTGGTGGACATTTTCTGCATTTCGCAAGCAAGCGGTCTCCGCTGGCAACGGCCCTGCGAAGTCGGCGACAATCCGCCGTATCCAAGCCGGCGAAAACCGTAGCGATGAATTTTCGCGACCTTCCGGACATCGATGCAATGCAGACCAGAAGAAGAATGAATGCTTCGGTGCCGATGAAAACAATGATGTGGACGCTGGCCACGCTGCTGTCGCTGCTGCTCACCGCGGCACTGCTGCTGCCGCCGCTCCCGGCCGGTGGACGCCCCCAGAGCCCGGGATCTTCCGGGGTGGGGCGAATGCCCATCTGCCATCGGACCAGCCTGGCCAGGTCCACCTGGCAATCCGTGAACCTGATCCTGTCGGAGGTGGAATGGGCCGTCGCGCATGGTGACTTCGTCATTGATCCCACGCATCCTTGCCCGCCTCCGACTACGGCCCTTCCGACAACGCAGCCGGCCATCGACGACCCGCAACCATGACGGTGCCGGCGCCGGGACCCGGCGATCGGAGCCAAAGCCTTGCGGAGCGCCGACACCGCTCGATGCACGACAACACAGGACAACGAGACGAGTGACTGCGCACATGAGGAAGGCGCTGAACCGGGACGGGAACGGATGGTCATGGCGCAGCCCTGCCGAAAAGGGACTCCGGCGGCCGACGGTCGACTGGACACCACCGCTGTTGATGCTGCTGATCGTCACCTCGTTTGCGTTCCGCATCCTGTGGCTGGACAAGCCGGACGGCGCGCTGATCTTCGATGAAGCGTACTATGTCAATGCCGCCCGGACGATCCTCGGCTGGCCGATGGCCGCGGACGATCACTATGCCGCTTCCCCGGCCGGATTCGACCCCAACACCGAACACCCGCCCGGTGCGAAGCTGCTGATCGCCGCATCGATGCGCCTGCTCGGCGACAATGCATTGGGCTGGCGCTTGGCGAGCGTGATGATCGGCACGCTCTCGGTTCCGCTTCTGTACGGCGTCGTGCGGCAGGTCGGCGCCAGCCGCCCGGTCGCACTCCTGGCGACCTTCGTTTACACGTTCGACAATCTGGTTTTCGTCCACAGCCGCATCGCCACACTGGACATTTTCGTGGTGAGCTTCGCCCTTCTCGGACTGTATACCTACCTGACCGGAAGACCCGTCCTCGCGGCCTTGGCCCTGGCTGCGGCGACCCTCTCGAAGATCACCGGCGCGTACGGCATCGCCGCCATCGCCGTGTTCGAGGGACTGCGGCTGATTCGGATCCGGGCCGAGGAAGCACGCCTGGAGCGCCGATGTCTGCGGCGGCTGCTGATCTTAATCGTCGCGTATACGGTGGCTTTCCCTTCGTTGCTCGGCATCCTGGACCGGAACTGGAGCCATGACTATCAAAATCCCTTCGCCCATATCCGCCACATCCTCGATTACGGAATCCACTTGACGCGCCCCGATGGCCCCCAGCACCAGGAAAGCAACCCCTGGCAGTGGCTCGTCAACGAGGTGCCGATGACCTATCTGCGAGTCGACGAAAAGGTGATGGTCGACGATCAAATCCAAACCAGCCGTGCGATCATCCATTTTCGAGGCGCGATGAATCCCTACCTGATCTTCATGACGCCGTTTGCGATCGCTTACGCCGGATTTTGTGCGGTCAGGCGGCGTGATGACTGCTCATTTCTTGTTCTGGCCCTGTTCGTGACCACCTACGGCCCCTTCTGCGCCGCGGCACTCTTGGCCCACCGTATCTCCTACCTCTACTATTTCCTGCCCTCGGTTCCGGCCGTGGCGATCGGCGCGAGTCGGTTCCTGCATGCGCCGCAGGCGCTGCGCGCGGTCCGCTGGGCCTACATCGGCGCGGTACTGCTGGGATTCTACGCCTATTTTCCGTTCGCCAAGCCCCCTGTCTGATTCGCTGCGAGCAGTACGGTCCGGGACCGTTCAGTCTCCAAGAATTACGGCACATGCGATGAATACCACCGGCAGACGTTCTGGTATGCACGCTCACCCGGAGCCGCGAGGGATTTCGCCGGAAGACCATGCGATCGGCAATGGCCTGGCGATATCGATGGACTTCCGGCCCGGAGTGCCATTATTATCGTGGCCGACGGGGTGTTCGGCGGCGATGAGAGGGCGCTGCATCCGGAACCAATCCCCGGGCAAGATCACACGTTTGGCAACCCATCTGGAATGAGGCCACCGTCATGACACGATTCATGGTTCGATGCGTTTTGTCGGTTGCGACGATCGCGGCGGGTTCTGCCGTAGCCACGAATACGCCGCTTCCGGCGCCCCAAGAGACTGCCTGCAAGCATTGGGACAAGATCGTTTTCGAAATCACGGATCAGAAGGTGGCGAGCCAGTACAACCAACCGGCATCGACGCCGCTGGACATCAAGGTGCTCGACGAGATTACCGAAGTCGCCGACCTGCGGCAAAAAGTCGTGTATTTCCTGCGCGACAAAGCAGGACTCCCGAATACCCCCACCACCGGAGATTCCAACAGCAAGGACGTAAAAGCCATCAAGATCACCGACGTCGAATACGCGATCGAATGTGAGCCCATCAGCACGACGGTAACCAAGACCGTCACCGCAACAACCGTTCTGCCCACGACCCTCACGACCACTGCGACGGTCACGAGGACCACCACGACGGCGACCACCACGACGGCGACCGTAACCAGCATCGCCCCTACTGCAGCGCCCCAGTAGCCCGTCGGGCCATCGGCCAACGCGTCCGGCTTGTCCAGATCGGCGCGTCGGCGCAAATCTGGCGGCAACTTCGATCCGCTTGAGAGCCTCGCTTTTCGCGTGAGATCGCGGTTCGTAGCCCACAAGCCGGCCGATTGCCGGCCGTGAGCGAAACCACGAAAGACCCCGCAAGACGCAGAACCCGGTCGGACGCCGGGTTCTAGAAGCCAAAAGGTTCGGCCCGCTTTGACCGGCCGCTGCTTCGGACCGAACTCCTGACCCGTACGCTTCGTTGAAATATCCGACGGACCGGCGTATACGTCTGGCAGACCAGTCACGGCCTATCGCGACCTACCGATCTTCGGGACCGCCGCCAACCGACTTCCGAGCCGGTGCCGAGGGGATCGCGACGCTTTGTTTTCTTGGTGACTTGGCACGGCCCGCCCGGACCGACTCGCCGCATTGGCGGCAGATTCAACAGCACGCAGATCAGAGGGAAATTCCATGGGCTCGTTTCTGATCCAGTCGGGGATTCTGCTGAGTCGTGTTACCGAATGGGCGGCGGCCCGGGCGAGGCGCGGGGCGGCGGTGCGGAGCGCCTGGCCATTGGTCGCAACGGCCCTGATCGCCGCGATCGGCTGCCACCACGGAGACGTGCAGGCCGCAGCCCCGGTAGGCGTCTGGAAGGTCCGCGGATCCGACACGGTCGGTGGATTCGTGCGCCACTACACCGGGCGGGTGGAACTGAGAAACGTCGGATCGTCGTTGTACTTCACCCGGGTCATCGACTACGCGAACTTCACGGTCGAGGACGACCGCACTTTGTCGTGGGTCTGGCAGGGGTCTGCAGTATGGAACGAAGAAACCCGTCATCTCGACATCGCGGTTCCGTTGCAGCAAGCGGATTTCGTCCGAAGCCGCGGCGCCTTGGTCCGGACTCCCGACGACATGCAGCCACTTCCGGTGCGGGGGAGCTTTGCCGTCGCCAACGCGGGCTTTGCCGGACGCTTCACCGCGCCGGATCTGTCCGCCGAGGAAACCTGGTTCGCTGGTACCGCGCTCGGACGAAAGCCCATCTTCTCGGAAAGTATTGCCGAACGCCCCCTCGACCCACCGCTTGACGGCTCGATCAAGGCCGTTCTGTTCCGCAGGTTCGCCAGCTACCACGCGCTGCCGGAAGTCCAACCGTACACCGGGAACGCCGAGTTCCGCGAAGCGGTGCACACCATCATCGAAGACAGAACCGACTTCGACTTTTACCAAAAGAACCCGAATGCGTTGCGCGTGGTCGGCAAGGTACTCGATCCCATCAGCTTGCAGGAGACGCTCGCGCGGGCGGATGCGTACCGCTGGAAACTGGCCGAAAAGGCCGCCTATTTTGATGATGAGGTCGCCGCATCCTTCCTCGATCCTGTCACCGGCATGATCGGCGAGGCGCGTTACGGCGGCCAGCTTCTCCCGAGCCATAACGGGGCACTATGGACCGGCACCTACGTCGCGAGCCAAGTCGATCGCTACCGGCTCACCCGCTCCGCCGCTGCGCTGGACAATGTGATCAAGGGCGTGCAGGGGCTGATGACCCTCGTCGAGATCACCGACGACCCGCGAGCGTTCGCCCGCACGCTGCGAGCAGCGACGGGCAACCCCACCGGACCCTGGCATGCCGGCAGCGGTTCGCTCGCTCACCTCGAGTGGGAAGAGGGTGGCAACAACGACATGTTCAAAGGCGTGGTCTACGGGATGCTTTCGGCCTACACCGTGCTTTGCGACCGTGCGCGAGGCCATGCAGCCCTCTGCGATCGAATCCGGCGGAATGCACGACACATCGCAGACGATCTCGAAATCGCTCAGCCCTCGAGCCAGAACCGCCTCGCCGCGCAGTGGCTGGCTGCGTATGTCACCCGCCAGACCGACTTCTTCGTTAACGCCACTTCAGAGTGGGCGGTGCAGTCGCCGGTGCTGGCCCAAGGTAACGCGACACTGCTGTACTCCAATGGCATCGCCGATTGGAGCGGCACTCACCTCGGCCTGGTGGGATACGCCATTTTCAAGACACTGGGCCAGAAGTATCCGCTTCCCGGCGCCAACGCCGCGAAAGTCGTCGCAAGCGGCGTCGACGTGGTCTACGGCCACTTTGCGGGACTCCGCATGGGACTGTGGGACGTGGCATTCGCTGCGCTCGGGACGGTGCGGCGCGCGGAGGCGGCCGATGAAGCACGTTGGCGTTTGCGGGAAATCCCGGCGCCGAAGACCGAACTGGATGTGGACCACCGTATCAACGCAGCATTCGTGATGTCACCTTATCCATCGGCACCGTGGAAAAACGACTGGACCCAGAACGACCGCACCCAGTCCCTGCGCGGCTACCCGCTGTTCGAAGGAATCGCGCAGCAGGCTTGCACCTGGACCGCAATCCCCTTCACCTATCGTAACGACACGACCGGACGGCAGTTCCCCGGCACGGACTACCTTCACGCCTATTGGCTGGGGCGCCAGATGGGTGTTTTTTCGGCGCGAGATTGACCGCGATCCCGTCTCGCGGGTGCCGTTTTCGGACCGTTCATCGCGGCCATGCGCCACCGTGACAAGAGCTTCGTACCTGGAGGAAAGTGGTACGGGTTGGGAGCGATCGCCAGCCGACCCAGAGGACGCTGTTCCAGCGCACGGCAGCGACGGAACGGCGGCCCGGAGAATGTCGCAACCCCAGGGCCGTCGTCGGTATCCTCACCTCTCCCGCGTTCGGGCGCGACTTTACTCGCACCATCGGCCGTCACTCGAGTGACAGCCTGCCGCCACGACCTGGATCGAGACGGCGCCGACACTGAAGCAAGACTTCGGCGAATCGAACGGGGTCGGCAAAGGCCGCACGGTATCGCAGGCTGCTCGAGGCCCAGCGGCGACCTTTGCGTAAGACCCTGAGCATGAACGACCGACCGGGCGCTCGACCGTTGTTCAGGCGGCCATCAGCGCCGGCTTGATTTCGTCCAGCCAGGTATCGAGGCGTTCATCGGTCTGGTCGCTCTGGTTCTCGTGATCGATCACCAGACCGACGAACTGGTCATCGATAATCGAATTGGATTTCTCGAAGGTATAGCCGTCTGTGGGCCAGAAGCCGACGACCTCGGCACCGCCCTCGATGACGGTGTCATACAGCAGGATCAGCGCATCCACGAACTCATGGCCGTAGCCTTCCTGATCGCCCAGACCGAACAGCGCAACCACCTTGCCACTGAGATCCTTGCCCTTCAGCTTGGGCAGGAATTCTTCCCAGCTCTCGTCACTGGCACCGGACGACAGTCCCGGCAACTCGCCATCGCCGAGCGTCGGCGTACCGAGGATCAACGCATTGTATTTGAGCAGATCATCGACGCTGGCTTTCTTGATGTCGACCGGGGCATCGGCGGCATCACCGAGCTTCTTGGCGATGGACTTCGCGACACGACGCGTATTGCCAGTATCCGATCCGAAAAATATGCCTATCTGACCCATATGATTTCCTCAACAAAGTGACAACGAAGGACAGGAACGAGCCCAATGAATCCGCAAAAGTCCTTTTGCCTCGAAGTTTCCGGTTCCGCAGAAGCGATTTGCAGCTCACGACGCGGGCCGGTTCCGACTGCAATCCTTGAATCCAAGCGAATCCGACCCGCACGCAGCGTGCCCAAATCCGTCGCCGGACGGATCCGCAGCCGAAACATCCGATCGATCAGTGTGCCCCAAACATCGGCGCGCGGCCGGCGACGTTGTCCGGTTCGACCGGCAGAGGCACGTCAAGGGGTTGGGGCCTGCGCCGGAGCGCGACGTCGAAGACCTCATCGATCCAGCGCACCGGCAGGATGTTCAGTCCCTGCTTGATGTTCCTCGGAACGTCGGCCAGATCCTTTTGATTTTCCGTCGGGATCAGCACCGTTTCGATGCCGCCACGATGGGCGGCCAGCAGCTTCTCCTTCAGACCCCCGATCGGCAGCACCTCGCCGCGGAGGGTGATCTCCCCGGTCATGGCCAGATCCGCTCGCGCGGGGATGCCGGTCAGCGCCGAAACCAGCGCGGTACACATGCCGATACCGGCGCTCGGACCATCCTTGGGCGTAGCACCCTCGGGCACATGGATGTGCACGTCCTCCTTCTGGTAGAACGTCGGACAGATCCCCAAAGCCGCCGCCCGGGTCCGTGCCACCGTGACCGCGGTATGAATCGACTCCTGCATGACCTCCCCCAGTTTGCCGGTGTAGGTCTGTTTGCCGGTGCCGGGCATGGTCGCGGCTTCGATGGTTAGCAGTTCGCCGCCGACTTCGGTCCACGCCAGGCCGGTGACTTGCCCGATCCGGTCACTTTCCTCGGCCCGGCCGTAACGGAAGCGCTGTACGCCCAGGTAATGTTCCAGGTTGCGGTGATTCACCAGCACCTTCTTCGTGCTCGGTTTGAGCAGCAGATTCCTGACGACCTTGCGGCAGATCGTCGCCAGTTCCCGCTCGAGTCCGCGGACGCCGGCTTCGCGGGTGTAGTACCGGATGATCTCCCGAACTGCGACCTCGGTGATCTGTATCTCGCCCTCGCCCAATCCGTTCTGCTTGATTTGCTTCGGTATCAGATAGCGCAGCGCGATGTTGATCTTCTCGTCCTCCGTGTAACCGGAAATCCGGATGATCTCCATCCGGTCCAGCAGCGCAGGCGGGATGTTGAGCGAGTTGGCGGTCGCGACGAACATCACCTCCGAAAGATCGAAGTCGAGTTCCAGATAATGATCGCTGAACGTGTGATTCTGCGCCGGATCGAGCACCTCCAGCAGCGCCGATGCCGGATCGCCCCGAAAATCCACCGCCATCTTGTCGATTTCGTCCAGCATGAACATCGGGTTCCGCGTATTGACCTTGCACAGACTCTGCAGAATCTTGCCCGGCATCGCACCGACGTAGGTGCGCCGGTGACCACGTATCTCGGCTTCGTCGCGGACACCGCCCAGCGCCATCCTCAGGTATTTCCGGTGAGTGGCCCGGGCGATCGATTGCCCCAGCGAGGTCTTGCCGACGCCCGGTGGACCCACCAGGCACAGTATCGGTCCCCGGATGCTTCGGACCCGCCGCTGCACCGCCAAGAATTCCAGGATGCGCTCCTTGACCTTGTCCAGGCCGTAATGCTCGGCGTTCAGCAGATCCTCCGCCTGCCGCAGATCCAGGCCGACCCGGGAACGACGCTTCCAAGGCACCTTGACCAGCCAGTCGATATAGTTACGCGCGACCGTCGCTTCAGCCGACATCGGGGACATCAGCTTGAGCTTGTTCAGTTCGGTCTCGGCTTTCACCCGTGCGGCTTTCGGCATACCGGCCTTGGCGATCTTTTTGGCCAGTTCCTCGAACTCGTCCGGCCCGCCGTCGAGGTCCCCGAGTTCCTCCCGAATCGCCTTCATCTGTTCGTTCAGAAGATACTGGCGTTGATTCCGACCCATCTGCTCCTTCACCCGGCCGCGAATGCGCTTTTCCATCTCCTGCAGTTCGACCTCGGACTCCATCAGCGACAACAGTTTCTCGAGGCGGGCCGCAACATCGAGTGTTTCCAAGATCGCCTGTTTGTCATCCAGCTTGATGTTCAGGTACGCCGCGACCGTATCCGCGAGGCGGCTCGGCTCGTCGATGCCCGCCAACGGGCCAAGTACATCCGTCAAGTCGCGCTGGTCGTACTTTGCGTATCGATCGAAGGCATGGATGACCGCCCGCTTCAACACTTCGAACTCCTGCGCTCCGGGCACCCTCTCGTCACTCAGCGTGACGACGTCGGCGACGAAGTGATGGCCTGACACGTCGTAGCGGACCACTTGACAGCGTGTCGCCCCGGCAATCACCAGTTTGACGGTGGCGTCCGGCAGTTTCACCAGATGCTGGATACGCGACAAGGTACCGAACGAAAACAAGTCACCGCTATCGGGTTCCTCGACTTCGCCATTCCTCTGGGCCACCAGCAGGATCCGCTGATCACTCCCCATCGCGCTGTCCAGTGCCTCGAGGGACTTGTCCCGGCCAATGAACAGGGGTACCGCCATATGCGGGTAAACCACCACATCGCGCAGCGGCAGTACCGGCACTCTTGTGATGTCCGGGCCGGCGTTCTCGGGCGTGTTTTGTGTCATGGTGCAGGATTTCGTTCTGGTGCCTCGATGGAATTGTTCGATCCGCCTCCACCAGGAGGCGATTGCGACTCCTAGGCGGAAACCCGCCGTATTTCCTCATGCTGATAGATCAGATAAGGCCGAGCCTCGCCTTCGATCACCTTCTCGTCGACGACCACCTTGGTGATATCCTCAACGGACGGTAGCTCAAACATCGTATCGAGCAGCACCTGCTCGATGATCGTGCGCAGCCCTCGTGCCCCGGTCTTGCGCTCCAACGCCCTCTCGGCGATCCGTTCCAGCGCGGCCGGCCGAAACTCGAGTTCGCTGCCTTCCATTTCGAACAGCCTCTTGTACTGTTTGACCAATGCGTTCTTCGGCTCGGTCAGAATCCGCACCAGGGCCTCCTTGCCGAGTTCCTCCAGCGTCGCGACGACCGGCAGACGGCCGACGAACTCCGGGATCAGTCCGTAGCGGATCAGATCGTTGGCCTCGACGCCGGCCAGCAGTTCACCCACGTTGCGACGATCGTCCTTGGCCTTGACCTCGGCAGAAAATCCGATACCGCCTTTTTCGGTGCGCGCGCGAATCACCTTGACGACACCGGCGAAC
>CAZXXC010000104.1:0-15154 GCA_964644665.1 uncultured Methylococcaceae bacterium | reverse complement strand
CGGGAATGCCCGTTCCGGCGCGACAGACTACGATTCGAATGTTACGTGATGACGTGCGCCGGAAGCAAAGCCGGGATGTTGCCTCGCCCGGCGCGAACGGCTGAAGGGAGCGGCGGCCGATCGGTGAGGTGCGTCCAATCCGACGTGAATCGGATGCCGTATCCGAGCACCGATCGCGACGCCGGGCTTGGTCGCGGAGTCTCGGGTGTCAGGCGAGTAAATAGACGGTCGCGCCGATCGCGCCGACCGTCAGCGTAAGCCGTGCATACGGATGGCTGATCCAGGCCGCGCGTTGCTCGGTGCTCCAGTGCCGCAACCGGCGGGCCAGTGCTTCTCGGGCGTGCCGCAGCTCGGTGATGATCCGCCGCACCAGCCGAAACAGTGCGTAGCTGATCAGCAGCAAGCCGGTCCAGAAAGTGACCATTTGCGCGGTGCGTCGGGACAGGCCGAAAGCCCACTCCAGCAGATGTTCAAACGCCAGCTCGAGGACCTCGATCAGCAAGTGGAGCCCCTCGCCGATCAGCGGCAGCAATGTATCGGAGAACAGCCACAGCGCCAGAAGTCCGCTGCTCATCGTGGCGGTTCGCTTGTCGATCTTCCGGAACTGGGCACCGGCCCGGCTCAACATCTCGTCGGCGATTCTCATAGCGACCTCGTTGGTTCGTGGGGGGCGGCGACAGGGTCGTTCTGCTCGGTCCACGAAGCGCCGGGACAAAGGCGATTCTCGACGACTTCATGTTTGCGGATCTCGGGTACTGGCGCAGACGTCTGACACCGGTACCGCTCGGAACACAAAGGCTCCGCCGAGCAACGCGCTGTGCCGATAAAGTATCGACACGAGACTATTATGCCGAAGCTTCGCCCGGTTCGTTTTTATACGAAACGAAAATGCAGAATTTCTCGAAAGAAGACGGTCGCCGTGGTGATTGCAGGGGCACGGCCGCGGAATGGCGACCTGTCGCTCGGCGAGTGTTTTCCGCCGCCGCGTCGTGCTTGATGTCCCTGGCCGGAACGGGTGTGCCGCGCGGCCGATGGACGGGCAGGGTCGGCTAGGCTTCGCCCAGTTGTGCCAGCAACTCGGCTTGATGCTCGCTGAGCAGGGGCTGAATCACGGCGTCGAGGTCGCCTACCAGAATCGCGTCCAGTTTGTACAGGGTGAGGCCGATGCGGTGGTCGGTCAGCCGTCCTTGCGGGAAATTGTACGTGCGAATGCGTTCCGATCGGTCGCCGCTGCCGACCTGCAGTTTGCGCGAGGCGGCAATTTCCGCCGAGCGCTTTTCCTGCTCCGCTGCCAGAATGCGCGACTGCAGCAGTGACATCGCGCGGGCGCGGTTCTTGTGCTGCGAGCGCTCATCCTGGCATTCGACGACGATGCCGGTCGGGATGTGGGTCAAGCGGATCGCCGAATCGGTCCGATTCACATGCTGGCCGCCCGCGCCGGAGGCACGATAGGTGTCGACCCGGAGGTCGGCCGGATTGATCTCCACTTCGACTTCGTCGACCTCGGGCAACACCGCGACCGTACAGGCCGAGGTATGGATGCGGCCCTGAGCCTCGGTGTCGGGTACCCGTTGCACGCGGTGGGTGCCGGCTTCGAACTTCAGACGCGAATAGACGTCCCGGCCGCTGATGCGCAGCACCACCTCCTTGTAACCGCCGTGCTCGCCTTCGCTCTCGCTGATGATCTCCGTTTTCCAGCCTTGGAGATCCGCATAGCGGGTGTACATGCGCAGCAAATCGCCGGCGAAAAGTGCCGCTTCGGCGCCGCCGGTACCGGCCCGTATCTCGAGAAAGATGTTACGCTCGTCGTTGGGATCGCGCGGCAGCAGCAGAATCTGGAGCCGGCTCACCAGCGCGCGGCGCTTTTCATCGGCCTGGGCCAGTTCGTCGCGAGCCAGGGTCCGGACCTCGGCGTCCTGGTCCTGCATCAAGCTCTCGGCATACGCGATCTCCTCCAGTGCCTCCCGATAGTCGCGGTAACAGGCGACCACCGGATTCAATTGAGTGTATTCGCGGCTCAGCGAGCGGAAGCGATCCTGATCGTTTTGCAGTGCTGGATCGGCCAGCAGCGCGGTAATTTCACAGAAGCGGTCGGACAGGGTTTCCAGTTTGGCTTGGATGCTCGCTTTCACGAATCTTTGGGGTCCTTCAATTGATACAGTTCCCGGACGGCTGCGACCAGGTCCGGTCTTTCGTTGATGCCGGCCATGCGGATCTGTGCGCTGGGCAGATGAATCAGCTTGCTGGTCAGGCTGTCGGCCAACAGCCGTAATGCCGTTTCCGGCGACTTGCCCTTCTGCAATGCACGCATCGCTTTGGTCAGGGCTTCTTCGCGCAGCGCTTCGGCGTGGGCACGAAAATCCCGGATCGTGCTGGTGACGCCCTGCGCGCGGATCCAGGCCAGGAAGTGCGCGACCTCGACGTCGATGATCTCTTCCGCCTTCTTCGCCTCTTCCTGGCGGGACCTCAGGTTCTCCTCGACGGTATCGCGGAGGTCGTCCACGGTGTAAAGGTACACGTCGGGAAGTTGCTCGACCTCGGCCTCGATATCGCGCGGTACCGCCAGATCCACCATGAACATCGGTTTGTGCTTGCGGGCCTTGACCGCGCTTTCGACGCTTCCCTTGCCCAGGATCGGCAGCGGGCTGGCGGTGGACGACACCAGGATATCGGCTTCCGCGAGATGGCGCGGTAGTTCCTCGAGAGTGATCGCGAAACCGTCGAAGCGGGCGGCCAGCGCATGGGCCCGGTCGTAGGTACGATTGGCGATGATGATGCGGCCGGCCTTGTTCTCGACCAGGTGGCGTGCAGTGAGTTCGATGGTTTCGCCGGCGCCGATCAGCACCGCCGTCTGCTCGCTCAAATCGTCGAAGATGCGTTGCGCCAGTCGGACCGCGGCAAACGCGATCGATACGGGGCTGGAACCGATGGCGGTATCGGTGCGAACCTTCTTGGCGGCGGTGAACGTGTGATGGAAAAGCTTGCTCAGCACCTTGCCGAGCGTTCCGGCTTCGGAAGCCGCCTGATAAGCGGTCTTCATCTGTCCGAGAATTTGAGGTTCCCCAAGGATCATCGAATCCAGGCCGCAGGCGACGCGAAACATGTGCCGGATCGTATCGGAGCCGCTGTGCCGGTACAGGTAAGGCCGGAAGTCTTCGGCCGGGACGCCGTGATGATCCGCGATCCAGGAGATCAGGCTCTCCAGACTGGATTCGGGTGACTCGCAGTAGAATTCGGTGCGGTTGCAGGTGGAGAGTATGGCGGCCCCATCGACATCGGGTATAGTGACCATTCCGCGCAATGCCGTACCGATGCGATCGACGGGCAGAACCAGCCGTTCCCGAACAGCGAGCGGGGCGGTATTATGATTGAGACCGAGGGTCAAGACCGACATTGGGCTGAACGATCGCTGCTTGCAAGCGTATAATTGTAAAAAATCCCTTCCTCAAGTCCAAATTCAGCCGGCATGTGTCGACGCCGGGCAGGTATTACAGCAACAGTACAATCCCGTGCCGGAATCGAACGACTGCGCTGAGCCGCATCTCGGAAAGGAATCGACGACTTCGTCCCGCTCGGCCATCGCGAAGGTTGTGGCTGGCCATCGCCGGCAGAAAGCGCAGCGTCCGGCCGACCGGCTGCAATCGCCGTCCGCCCCGGCGGTTCGTGCCGGGTGCCCGACTATCGGCTTTCCCGTCGCCGTGCGAGGTGCATTCTCGGTTGTGCTGTTCGCGACCATTCTGGCCGGTTGCAGCGGGTTCTTTTCGACGACCCGCGGCGACGAAGAGGCGGTCGAGTCCGATGTCACGCTGCGCAAGGCGGCACCGGCCCCCGAGTCGGAGGCCGTCTATCTGATCCTCAGCGGCGAATTGGCCGGGCAGGCCGGCCAATACCCGGCGGCGCTGGACAGCTATCTGAAGGCGGCGCGGCTGACCCGAGATCCCAAGGTAGCGGAGCGCGCGACACAAATTGCGCTGTTCGCCAAAGATGCGCCCAGAGCGCTGGAGGCGGCGACTCTCTGGAGTCAGACCGATCCGGCAAATCCCTCGCCGAGACGAGTTGCGGCGATCCTGAATCTGAAGCAGGGGAACCTCGATCTCGGTGTCGCGCAAATCCGGGCATTGCTGATCGGACGTGGCGTGGATCTGGAGAACACGCTGGTGGAACTGGTCAAGATGCTGGATACCGAGCTGCCGAAGGATCAGGCGTTGCAGGTGATGCAGAAGCTCGAGCGCGCATTGCCGAAAATGCCGGAAGTGCATTTCGCGTACGCCTTGCTGGCTTCGAACAAGAGTGAATACACACTGGCGCTGGAGCAGACGCAGAAGGCGTTGGCCATGCATCCGCGCTGGAATCGCGTGCAAGTGCTGCAGGCCCAGGTGATGACCCAGATGGGGAATTCGGAGGCGGCGCGGGACGTCATGCGAAAAGCGCTGCAAAGCGATCCGAACAACGACCAACTCCGCTTCATCCTGGCTCAATTGTTGACGAAGACCGGGGATTTCGCCGGCGCCGAGCGCGAACTGAAGCGGGTGTTGAGCAAAGACCCCGGCAATGCCGATGCCCGTATGGGCTTGGCGTTGGCGCTGCTGGAATCCGGCCGTGAAGACCGGGCCAAAGCCGAATTGCAGCGCCTGGTCGGTGACGAGAAATGGCGGACCCGGGCCTACTTCTATCTGGGACTGATCGAAGCTCGGCAGGGCCGGGTGCGGGAAGCGCTGGGCTGGTTCGATCGCGTGGACGGAGGGCCGAACGAGTTCGATGCCAGGGTCAACGCGATCACGGCACTGATGAGTCTCGGGCGCTGGGAGGAAGCCAGGGTTCGGTTGAATGAATTGCGCACCCGCTTTCCCAACGAGGCCTTGCGGCTCTACCTGCTGGAAGCGGACTTGCTGGTCAAGCGGAAGGAGATCAATGCGGCGTTCGATCTGCTGAGCCAGGCGTTGCGTGAGATGCCGGAGCAGACCGAGTTACTGTACAGCCGCGCGCTGGTTGCCGAGCAACTGGATCGGGTGGACATCCTCGAATCCGACTTGCGTCTGGTGTTGGAGAAGCAGCCGGATGACGTGAACGCGCTCAATGCATTGGGGTTTACGCTGGCGGATCGCGGCCAGCGTCTCGATGAGGCACAGGCCTTGCTGGAGCGGGCACTCAAGCAGAAACCCGACGACGCCGCCATTCTCGACAGTTGGGGCTGGTTGCAGTACCGACGAGGGCGTCTCGACGAGGCGCTGAATTACCTGCAGCGTGCCTACAGGCTGGTCGAGGATCCGGAGATCGCCGCGCACTTGGGGGAAGTGCTATGGGAGTCGGGACGCAAAGCGGAAGCACGGCGAATCTGGAGCGAGGCAGCCAGGCGCGCGCCCGAACATGACGAATTGAAGCGCGTGCGAGCGAAGTACCGGGAAGCATTCGCGCCGTGAGTTCGGGGATCGCTCGGTGGCCGCTGCGACTCGCGCTGGCAGGCATGCTGTTGTGGCTCGGTAGCTGTGCCGTCGTACAGCCGCCGGCCGGTAAGACGGCGCGTGACAAGCTGGAGGCGTTGAACCATTGGCGCCTGGAGGGCCGGATCGCGGTTCAAAGCACGAATGATGCATTCCAGGCCAACCTGTTCTGGGAGCATGAAAACCGGCAGGATCGACTGCGGGTTTCCGGTCCGTTTAGCCAGGGCGTCCTGTCGATCGTCCTGCAAGATGACCAGATCTTGATCCGCGACAGCAACGGTGTCGCCAAGTCTTCGCGGAATGTGAAGGCCTTGCTGAAGCAGGAACTGGGGTTTGCGGTGCCGCTGTCGAGTCTGCGCTACTGGGTCCTCGGGATTTCGGAGCCGGCGGGCGCGCCGGTGCAAGCCGTCTACGATCAGGTCGGTCGCCTGCGGCAGTTGCGGCAGAACGGCTGGATTTTGGATTTCCAGAATTTCGTGGCGGTGGGTGACTATGTTCTTCCACAGAAGCTGGCCGCGCGCGGCGCGGACCTCAAGCTGAAACTGTTCGTCGACGACTGGGTCATCGTGCGATGACGGGTATCGGAATGCCGGATGCGGCCATGCGCCTGCCGGCGCCGGCAAAATTGAACCTGATGCTGCGCATCGTCGGGCGCCGCCCGGATGGTTATCATTTGTTGCAGACCGTTTTTCAGTTCATCGATCGCTGCGACTGGATCAGTCTGAAGGAACGTCGAGACAGCGTGGTTCGACTGGTGAACCCGCTGCCCGGAGTGCCGGAGGACCACGATTTGACGGTGCGCGCCGCGCGCTTGCTGCAAAGGCATGCCGGGAGTGCCAAGGGCGTCGACATCGCGATCGAGAAGGTGTTGCCGATGGGCGGTGGACTGGGCGGCGGAAGTTCGGATGCCGCGACCGTGCTGGCCGGTTTGAACCGGCTGTGGGGATGTGGCCTGGCCGCTGCGGATTTGTCCGCAATCGGCCTGGGTCTTGGCGCGGACGTGCCCATCTTCCTGTTCGGCCACAGCGCCTGGGGCGAAGGAGTGGGAGAGCACCTGACACCGCTGGAATTGGCCGAGCCCTGGTACGTCGTGATCGTGCCGCCATGCCATGTCTCGACGGCGGAGATATTTAACGACGATGGTTTGACAAGAAACAACGAACCGATCACAATGGCCAGCTTTGTTGCTGGTCTCCACGAGAATCACTGCGTTCGTGTGGTGACCGAGCGCTATCCCGTCGTGCAGGATGCGCTTGACGCACTAGGTCGAGTGGCGGCACAGCCGAGACTTACGGGAACCGGGGCCTGCGTGTTCGCCTCCTTCGAGGACCGGGAAAAGGCACAGGGCGCAGTCGATGAACTGCGTCGCGACTGGAACTGCTTCCTGACGCGCGGGCTGAACCGCTCGCCACTGCTCGATGCGCTCGGAGCATGCGCTTCGTCAGGGTAATCTGAGTTCTTGGGGCGTAGCCAAGCGGTAAGGCAACGGGTTTTGATCCCGTCATTCCTAGGTTCGAGTCCTAGCGCCCCAGCCAAATTCTCGCCGGTCGACTGAAAGAATCTTCGGAGTGCACGATGTCCGACGCCTCCTTCATGGTGTTCTCGGGTAATGCGAATCTGGGGCTTGCCGAGGGCATCGTCCGTAAGCTGAACATGCGGCTCGGCATGGCCACAGTCGGCCGCTTCAGCGACGGGGAGATTCTGGTCGAGATCGAAGAACACGTGCGCGGACGCGAGGTGTTCGTGGTGCAGCCGACCTGCGCGCCGATCAACGACAACCTGATGGAGTTGTTGATCATGATCGATGCGTTACAGCGTTCGTCGGCGTCGGTGATCACCGCCGTGATCCCGTATTTCGGCTATGCCCGGCAGGATCGGCGAATCCGGTCCGCGCGGGTGCCGATCACCGCGAAGCTGGTTGCGAAGACGATTTGTGCCGCGGGTGCCGACCGTGTGCTGACGGTCGATCTGCACGCCGATCAGATTCAGGGCTTCTTCGACGTGCCGGTCGACAACGTGTACGCATCGCCGATCCTGCTCGGCGACGTGTGGCGACAGAAGTACCCCGAATTGATGGTGGTCTCGCCGGATGTCGGCGGCGTGGTGCGGGCCAGGGCGCTGGCGAAGCGGCTCGATGATGCGGATCTGGCGATCATCGACAAGCGGCGGCCGCGCGCGAACGAAGCCAAGATCATGAACATCATCGGCGATGTGGAAGGACGGAGCTGCATCCTGATCGATGATCTGGTCGATACCGCGGGAACCCTGTGTCAGGCATCGGGCGCGTTGAAGGAGCATGGTGCATTGAAGGTCGTGGCCTACTGCACGCATCCGGTGCTGTCCGGTCCGGCGGTCGACAACATCAACCGATCGGCGTTGGATGAATTGGTGGTGACCGACACCATCCCATTGCAGCCGGAGGCCCAGGCCTCGCCGAAGATTCGGCAATTGAGCATCGCGGAAATGCTGGCGGAAACCATCCGTCGGATCGCGATGGGTGAGTCGGTCAGTTCGCTGTACGTGGACTGATCGGGTCGGGAATTGGATCTGGTTCGCTCAGAGTATTTTGGAGAAGAAGATGGCAGGCGAATTTGAATTTCAGGCAAGCTTACGGACTCCCGGCGGGAAAGGTGCGGCAAGGCGCATGCGCCGTGACGACCGGATACCGGCCATTCTTTACGGCGGCGACGCCGAGCCGGTCGCGATCTCGCTCGACCACAACGACGTGTCGAAGCGACTGGAGAATGAAGCGGTTTATTCTCACGTGTTGACGATTCGCCTTCAGGATCGCGAAGAGAAGGCGATCCTGAAGGCGCTGCAGCGGCATCCGAGCCGCCCGGTCGTGACCCACATGGATTTCCAGCGTGTCAGCGCAACCGAGAAAATCCGGGTCCATGTCCCGTTGCATTTCATCAACGAGGCGAAATGCCCCGGCGTCAAGAAGGGCGGTATCGTGAGCCACAGCCTGATGGAAGTCGATGTCAGCTGTCTGCCGGAACATTTGCCCGAGTTTCTGGAAGTCGATCTGGCGGGAGTCGAATTGGGCCAGGTGCTGCATCTGTCCGACATCAAGCTGCCGGCCAATGTCGAGATCATCGCGTTGAGTCACGGTCCGGAACACGATCTGCAGGTTGCGGCCGTGCAAATGCCGCGTAGTGGCGAGACGACCGAAACGACAGCCGAGTAAGCGAAGCCGCCGGCAGCGGTGTCCCATGGCGGCTCGTTCCGCAGTCAAACTGGTTGTCGGACTGGGAAACCCCGGCAGCCAATATCACCGAACCCGGCACAACGCCGGGTTCTGGTTTTTGGAGGAACTGGTGCTGCGCTGGGCGGCCCGGTTTCGAAGTGATCCGCGCTGTGACGGAGAAGTCGCAGCGGTCGATCTTGACGGGCATGCGCTGCATTTGTTGAAGCCCATGGGTTTCATGAACCGCAGTGGTCAGGCGGTCGCGGCATTCGCCCGCTACCACAAGCTGCCACCCGACCAAATCCTGGTGGTACACGACGAGCTTGACTTCGATCCCGGCATGGCCCGCCTCAAGGCAGGGGGAGGGCACGGCGGACACAACGGTTTGCGCGACATCATCGCGCAGTTGGGCAGTTCCGGGTTCATCCGGCTGCGGCTCGGCATCGGACGGCCGCCTCCCGCCTGGCCGGTCGTGAACTACGTGCTGTCGAGGCCGTCCGCGGAAGAGGAAACGGCGATTCACGACGCCATTCGGCGGGGCCTGGACAGACTGCCGACCATCTGCGAAGGCAATCTGGCTCAGGCCATGAATCAACTGAACGCCGAATGAGCGGAACCCAAGCGCCCGGGTAGCCGGCCCCCCCGCGGACGGATACCCGGCGTCGAACGGTCGTGGCGACCGCTTGCCGGAGGTAAGAACGATCAATCGGCGGCGGCTCAGGGCGAGAGCGCCAGAACCGAACGGAGCGGCATCAGCGTCCCTGCAACTGTTTCGCCAAAGCCGACTGGCGCAACTGATCACAGCGACCGGCACTCAGCTTTTTTGCGCCGATGTTGCCTTTCTTGCCGACCATCGATGCGACTTCCAGCGCGCGCTTCCGTTCGGACTGGGGCAGTTGCTGGAGTTCCTGCACGTGCACGCTCCGCAGCGCGTCATATTGCTTACGGGTCTTTTGATCGGCCGGGAAATTGTCGCGACAATACTCCATGGCTCCGGCCTGGAATCCCAATTCCTCGGCGGCGGTCAAATCCGCCCTTGCCGAGAACGGGATCAGGCAGAGCGCGATCATCGCGGCGCCGTAGGAAAGCTTCGGAAGATTCTGCATGGGTGCTCCTTTGGATGGATCGATTCTGATTCGGGGAATGCTGCGATCGGGCCCAATCGCAGCGGTGTCGGTCATTCGGCGTACCGGGCACCGGCGGAATGAGTGCACGGGGCGGCTCGGTCGTCCAACGCGGCGAAGCATGCCCGCGCTGACGCACACCGTCAACCGGGAATCGGTCGGGGCACGCCGACAGCCATGAACCGACGCTCGCCCGGCCGCTGGGTCGTCGCCGGCGTGCTGATGGGGATGGGGCCGCTCATCGGTGCGTGGGCAGCGGGTTTTCCGCTGGCGCGCTATTTCGAATTTCCGCCGATCAGCCGGTATGTCGAAGCCGCTGGTTTCGCGTGGCCGGTATTCCTCGGGCTGGCCGTTGTCGAAGCGGTCGCACTGGTTTTCCTTGGACGTTTGCTTCGGCCTGTCAAGGAAGCGCGACTATACCGTTTTCCCGGCTGGGGTCGGCTCGGCATCGTGGCCCTGGCCTTCTTCTGGCTGCTGGCGTGGACCCGGTTCGAATGGTTCGCCTGGTTCCAGACCCATACCTTTACACCGCTTTGGCTGTCTTACATCGTGGTCGTGAACGCACTGACCCATCGTCGTGCCGGTCATTGTCTGCTGATACGGGAATGGCGAGGCCTCCCGGCGCTGTTTGCCGCCAGCGCGGCATTTTGGTGGTTTTTCGAGTATCTCAACCGCTTTGTGCAGAACTGGCGCTATCTCGGCCTGGATGCGTTTTCACCGCTCGAATACTGCGCTTTTGCGACACTGGCGTTCTCCACGGTGCTGCCCGCGGTCCTCAGCACCGAGCAGTGTCTGCGGGTCCACGGTTGGGGGCGGGCGGCGGATCGGCGGTCGCTGCCACCGATCAAGCCCGGCTGGCGGAAGGCGATGATGACAGTCTCCTCGCTCGGTATCGTGCTGGTGGGTGTCTATCCGGCGGTGCTGTATCCCATGCTTTGGCTCGCTCCGCTGGGGATCGTTCTGGGCCTGACGTATGGCGTCGGTCCGCTGGAGCGACTACCCGCGATCGGTACTTGGTGTCGGCTGGCGGCGGCCGCCCTGATCTGCGGGTTCTTCTGGGAGCTTTGGAATTGGCACAGCCAGGCGAAGTGGGTTTATCAGGTGTCGTACGTAGGGCGCTTCAAGATTTTCGAAATGCCGGTGCTCGGCTACTTCGGTTACGTGCCGTTCGGCTGGGAGTGCGGCCTGGTCGCGCTGCTGTTGCCGTCCTGGCGCGCTTTCCTGCTACGTCGTTGAGCGGTCCCGGTCCGTGCGACGGCGAGCGCTGCAGGCAACGACGCAGTGCACCGATGCAGTGCCGACGTCCGATCGGTCGGGTCGGAGCGCGGCCGGCTGCGCGGGCTACCAGGAATACTTGACGGAATAGGTGACCGACTTCTGCTGGTCGGGCTTCAGTGCCACCCGGAACTCGATCGTCTGTGCGTCCGTCTTCATGAACTCCTGGGATTTGTCCTTGATTTCCCAATTGACCCACCGGAACAAGTGTTCGACGACGCGGATCTCCACCGGCTCCTGCTTACGGTTGCGTAACTTGATTTCAAACGACTCGCTGGCCGTGTGGTTGGCTTCATCGACAGTGAATTCGATCCGTTTGCGCTCCCCGACCGGGTCGAACGAATCGCCGGTGTACAGCCGTACCCGTTCGTCCCTGGGCGTGTGATCAAGGAAGTTCTCGCCGACGAACTGCAGAGACTGATCCACGCCGTCCTGCGTGTAAAAGCGGACGCGGCCTTTCGGCAGCGGCTGGCCCAGATGATTGGCCGTCGAGTTCTGGAATTCGCGGTAAACCGCGACCTTCCGGTGAGAAGCCTCGCCATAGCCCGGATCGGCGCCATAGGTGATGCCGACTCGCCACCCGTCTAGTTGCGCACCGTCGTAAACGTAGATGCGGTCCATGGTGACTCCGGTCGCCCGGACGAACTCGACCTGCTTGGTTTCGCGATCGCGCAAGGTGGTGCTGGCGCTCAGCGTGTACAGGTGGAACTCGTCGAACGCCTTCTCGGTGACCACCGCCGCCATTTCGGCGCGCGCGGCGCGCATTCCGTATCCCGTCGGCGCTTCCTTGGGTGAAGGGAGCTTATGGACATCGCCCGCCATCAGCTTGACGCGTGCATCGTGGAAGGTCTTTCCCGACTCGTTCTTGACGGTCACCCAGCCGATCAGATCCGCGAGGCTGCCCTTCTCGGGTGCGATCAGGTTGTAATCGGCCTCCCAGCTCAAGCCGCCCGTGATATAGGCCAATTCGGCATCGATCCGGGCGTCTTTCGAGGACTCGATCTTCCAGGTCAGCGTCGGGTTCAGCACCGTGTCGTCACCGAGCGAAGGGAAGACCGGTTGTCCCGGCAGGCGGAACTGCAGCTGGCCGTTGATCTCGATCACCGGCTGGGTGTTGGTCTTGTAGCCGCTGCGGATGATCTTGCCCCGCGCCATTGCGTCGGGCTTGTTCGGTTCCTTGATGAAGAACTCGATGGTCTTGCCTTCGTTCAGCGAAAGCAGCAGTTCCTGCGTGACCGGGTCGTTGCGGTAGTTCTGTTCCAGGATCTGGAATGGTGACTTGCCCGAGGGGTCGCGCAGGATCACCGAGTCCGGCTCCAACTGCGACACCATGTCGGTGTAGCGGGCTTCGGTGATTCCCTTCCTGAGCTGCAGGGGCACCAGCTCGCGAACGACCGCAAAGTCCTGGTTGTAAATCGTCAGCGCGGGTTCGGCATGAATGGACATGGCGGAGAGGCTCAGTGCCAGCGGGATGAGTCGATGGATTTGCATCGCGGTGCGGTCACTTCGTGAGCGGACGGAGAGTTCAGACACCGACCGGGCGGTGGACCGACACACGGGCGTAGACGGCTCGGCGTCTGCCTGCCATGCAGCGGCGCATCCGGCCGGTGCTCGATCATATGGCAACGGGTCCACCGTCTCCCCGGTCGTCATCAGGCGACCCGCCGCGGATGGATGGACATGCGCAGGCCTCCCTTCGGCTTGACCGTCACGCGCAATTCCGGTTCGACGGGTCGATCTCCCGGTATTCGGAGTTCGCAGCGTTGGGCGATGCTGGCGATCAGCAGCGGCCCTTCGGTCAGCGCGAAATGATTGCCGACGCAGACCCGAGGACCTGCGCTGAACGGCATGTACGCCAATCGGTGCTTCGGTTTCTCGGATCCGGCGAGAAACCGTTCGGGGCGAAATCGTTCGGGTTCAATCCAGAAATCCGGATGGCGATGGATGTTGTAGATGGCGATCAGCAGCACCGTATCCTTGGCGATCGATCGGTCGCCCAGCACCTCGTCGCGCGCGGTCCTTCGCACCATCGCCGCGACCGGACAGAACAGCCGCAAGGTTTCCTCGAACACCGCCCGAGTGTAAGGTAGATGCGGTAGATCGGCGGCGGTCGGACGGCGTCCGGCGAGCACGCGGTCCAGTTCCTGGTGCAGGCGTTCCATGACCTCCGGATGCCGTGCCAGCAGATACCAAGTCCAGGTCAGCGTGTTTGCCGTCGTTTCGTGACCGGCGACGAACACGGTCAGCACTTCGTCCCGAAGCAGTTCGTCCGTCATGGGTTCGCCCGTGGTTTCGTCGCGGGCGTTCATCATCAGGTCGAGAAAATCGCCGCGATGGTCGCCGGTCCGGCGCCGTTCCCCGATGATGTCCGCCATCAATCGGTTCAGGTAGGTCATCGCGCTCTTGAACCGGAGGTTGCCCGGTGTGGGCAGTGAAAGTGGCGGGGTCCACAATGCCCCGATGGTCCGGGTCGCATAGCCGAGCACGGTCTCGAGGGCTGGCCCGATGCGATCGGCCTGATCCAGCACGCTCCGGTTGAACATCGTCCGGGTGATGATGTCCAACGTCAGCCGGGTCATCTCCCGGTCGATCTGCAACACCGTGCCAGGCGACTGCCCCGCCCAGCGTCGAAGCAGGTCGTCTGCCGCGGACACCATCGTATCGGCGAACCCGGCGACCCTGCTGCGATGGAATATCGGTTGAATCAACTGCCGCTGACGTTTCCACAATGCGCCGCTGCTGGTGATCAGCCCGTTGCCGAACACCATCGTCAAACCGGTCCCCGGTTTCCAGTGATGGATCTTGGGAAAGTCTTGCGGACGCCGGATCAGCAGTTCCTCGGCCAGATCCGGATGGCTCAGCAGCGCGAAACGGCGGAATCCCAGCCGGAACGGAACGACGTCGCCATGCGCGGCATGCCAGCGCGCGATGGCGCGGAGCGGGTCGCGGCGGAACTCCGGGATCTGGCCCAGCAGAAAGACACCACGAGGGCCGCTGGCTGCAGAGTTCTGGGCTTTGTAGTCCTTCATGGCGGTCTGGTCCCGATGAATCCCTGAAAGTGGACGGCCGGGCGGTCGAATGCCCGAAGTGCCGTAGCATAGCGCAAGTGCCGGGCTCGTGATTGTGCGATTCCTGAGCACCGCCGGCATCCAGGCTCCCGGCAAGCCGCGTGCGCAGGTGCCGAACCGGGGCCCGGCGCCAAGACGGACGTTCTCCGTGACGGCTTTCGTGCCTTCGATCATCAACCTCTTTACTTTATCGGCGAAGTGTGTTGATGATTGCACTGGGGGCAATTCAGGGAACGCGGTGTCTCGATGCGGAATTTCGAGGTTGGAGGCTTCCGGTTTCCTGGGCTGCGTCAGTTATCCCAAACCATGGAACGCGAAATGGACAAGCACCCTTTGGAAAAGCAATCGGAGCCCTTGATCAGGGCGTCACTTGGCGTCGCATTGAGCTTGATACCGGCTTATTGGGCCCATGCGGTGGAAAAGAGACTGAACTGCGAGCCACCGCAGAAAATCTGTTTCTTCGTACCGGGAAATCCGCAGTTCCTGCCGCATCCCTACGACGGCGAAATTATCCTGGTCGCGAATCAGAAACCACCCGTCAAGACGCTCAGCGGGCAAGTGACGGTTTACGAAGTCGCCGGCGTGGCGACGAGTCCTGCCTCCACGACGTTTCCGCCGACTGGGACGCCGGATTCGTGGGACTGGTATTCATCGCCGATCTCGGGCTCGGCATATCAGGAGCCGCGCCCGAGAGGACATCGCCCTCCTCCGCAGCAATGCAACCGAATACAGTACTCCCTCGACTCCATCGGAGCGTTCACGGCCGAGACGGCTCCGCCCGTATCGAGCTTTTTCGAGTACGTCACCCAGACCGTTCATGCCCAACTCGCACTGGTTTACGATCCGAACGACGGCACCGCGACCATCTCCCAACTGGGCCAGGCGACCAGGACCTGCTACGACTCGGGTGGCACACTGGATCCGACCTGCGGTGGGCACTTCACCACCCAGAGCGACGTGAACGGCATCTTCCCGGCACATCGGATTGATTGCGACCAAGCCCACACGCCGAAGGTACCGCCGCTCCTGATCCCGCCGGCAGCACCGTAGAGAAGCGGA
>CAZXXC010000103.1:0-15325 GCA_964644665.1 uncultured Methylococcaceae bacterium | reverse complement strand
ACCCAATCACCCACACCCTCCCCGCACCACAGCACCAACCCGCCCGTGTGGTAGATGCTCAGCGTGTTAGAAATGATGCGACAGGCGTTAATCCTTTTCGCGATGGCCCCCGAATTGATATCGCATCGCCGACAATAATCGGCAGGCAAAAGCATCTTCCCCTCGGGAAGCGAATCGCTGGTACAGAGCGGCGCTCAATACCGGTGCCGGCGTTCCTTGATCAATGGCTGCCGTCACCGTCCAGCGCCCTTCACCAGAATCCGAGACTTGTCCGCCGAATTCGGATAGTTCTGGGCTATCCCCTAAGGACTTGGCGCTGAGATCGAGCAACCAGGAGGTTACGACACTTCCGCGTCGCCACAATTCGGCGATTGCAGCCAAGTCGAAATCATATTGATAGTGTTCCGGATGTCGGAGCGGCGTAGTTTCGGCGTCGCTGTCGTGTTCGCGGTGTCCGATGTCGGCGCGGTGCAGGATGTTGAATCCTTCGGCATAGGCCGCCATAAGACCATATTCGATGCCATTGTGAACCATCTTGACGAAATGGCCCGCGCCGCATGGACCGCAATGCAGATACCCCAAGTGGGCGGTGCCGGCGGCATCGATTGGGCCCGATGCCGGGGGAATATTTCCATTGCCCGGTGCCAACGCACGGAAAATCGGGTCCAGTATGGCCACGGTCTCTTGGGCACCTCCGATCATCAGGCAGTAACCGCGCTCGAGTCCCCAGACACCGCCGCTGGTTCCGACGTCGACATAATGTATGCCGAAAGGCAGCAATTCCTGGGCACGGCGAATGTCGTCGACGTAGTGGGTATTGCCGCCGTCAATCAGGATATCGCCGCGCTCCAGGTGTTCGCGGATCTGCTGAATGGCCGGGTCGACGATAGCAGCAGGCAACATTAGCCAAACGGGCCGCGGGGGTTTAAGAGCGGCGACGAAATCGGGCAGCGAGGTGGCCCCGATTGCGCCTTCTCGACTCAATTCGTCAATTGCGTTGGGGTTGACGTCATAGACGACACACTGGTGTCCCGCAGCCTGCAGTCGCCGAACCATGTTGGCGCCCATGCGGCCCAAACCGATCATTCCGATTTGCATCGTTTCTACTCTCACTCAACCAGGGTAAGACGTGATTGTACGAGGATTCTCACCGACATGCTCGGAGCAAGCATCGGGCGGTCGACCAGAACGTCGCCATTCCACCACTGCTTGTCAAACTTGGGATGTGGCGGGATTAGTGAAGCGCAGCCATTGGGCTGCTTGGCGCGTCGCGCTCAATACTCGAACTGATAAATGATCCCGACACTGGTGGTGCCGCTCTGGCTTGCAGTCGGTGAGCCGGTCCCGACCGTGCCTTCGAGTTTGAGTCCTTCGGTCACGTCGACCTGAACCGCCGCGGAAGGTGTGGCTCCCGTGAAGCCCTGTTTCGCGCCGAGATAGACGCCTGGGGCGATGTAGCGCCCCGCCTCCAGCGTCGGTCCGGCCTTGTCGGTGCCCATCGATAACCGATCCAGCCCGAGTCCCTTCCGCAGCATCTCTAAAGGGCTGGCGAGGGATCCGGACACTCCGGTCAACGATGCCAGTGCGGATGCGATTTCGGCGAGTTCCAGCGCGCCCAGCGAAGCTGCGTTACGTCCGAACAACAGCTGCGCTAGGATTTCGTCCTGCGGTAGCTCCGGCACGCTACTCAGCAGTATCTTGGGTTTGCTGGCGGTGCCTCCAACTGCCAACGTGGCGGTGACGTTTGGGCTCGCGGTGGTAGCGACGAAATCCAACGACGGATCGGTAAGTGTACCGCCATCGAATCCGACCTCGCCTTTGCCGAAGTTCAGCGTCCGGCCAGCAAGTTTGAATTCTCCGCGACGCATTCGGAAGGCACCGGTTGGTTGCGGATCGGCCATGGACCCTTCTAGGTGGACTCGTCCGCCCAGTTCGGCATCGAGTCCGCGGCCGCGCACGAAGATTTCAGCCGGCGCGTCGAGCGTGAGATCCAGCCCGATTGAAGGTGGGGGAGGCGGTGGCTGGGCCGGCGGGGCTCCCGGCTTCCGGACGTTGAGCACGGCGATGCGCGCCGGCATCCGCTCTGGAATCCGAATCTCGGCGCGTCGGATGTCGATGCCGCCTCGCAGTTCGAAGTTCCCGGTGACATTGCCCTGAAGGTGCAAATCGGAGTTTAAGGTGACATTCAGGCGTTCGCTCGACAACGGGCGGGCATTTCGCGCGATGATCTGGAGCCGGAACGGGTAGCCGGGTTCGCGCAGGGTCACTTCACCACTGGCCGTCACTCGGCCGGGAGTCATTTTGGCATCGAGGCGTGTCAGTTGAACCGAGTCGCCGTCGAACTGGGCAAGGGCCGAAAGGTCGGTGATCCGAAGCCCCATCGGAAAGTCCTGGAACTCGGCTCGCACCAGGCGTATGTCGCCGTTGACGCGGGGCGCCGGCAGCGCGCCGCGCACTGTAGAGCGCATGGTCAGTACGCCGCGGGCGCGCTGGCCCTGAGGGGTCAGCCAGCCGTCCAGGACCTTGAGGTCGATGTGTCCGTCGGAGTCGAGGTCGACCACTCCGGTGGCGCTGAGCGGAATCTCGCCTCGCGCCGTGAGAGTCGCCACGGCACCTGCGGCGAGATGTGCGTCGAGCCGGGCGTTACCATCCGAAAGTTCGGCGGCGATGCCGAGTTCTGCAGGGGGAAAGCCGAGTCCCGCCGCCTGTAAGAATTGGAGTCCGGCGAGGCGCATCGTCGCCGTTCCACGCAATCGGTCGTAGGGGCCGGTCAACCGGCATTCGGCTTCCACGGTGCCCTTTGCACCCTTCAATGCCGGCCATCGCGCCGCCGCCAGTGCGACCGGGAGTCGGGTCAGGCGGGCATCCACATCAAGCGCCGGGCTCAGTCTCCCCGTCAGCCGCATCTCCGCATTGCGTGCGCCCAATCGGAGCTCGCCGACCTTGATGCCGTCGCCCCATGCGAGTTCAACCGGCGCCTTCAGTCGCACGGTTTCGTCGAGCCAGCGGGCTCGGAACGCATTCAATTGCATGATCGAGCCCGTGGCGTCCAATTTCATGTTGCTTTCGATCTCCATCGGTGGGTTGCCCGCGGCCTCAGCCGTTGCGGTCAGGTCCATTTTTACCTCTCGGAACGGCCCTTCGAGCGTGAGCGCGGCATTCCCGCCGAGCGCGCCGAGCGCATATCGGCGCACGTCCATTCGGCCCCGAATCAGCGGCTGCCGGCCATCATCTAGGACGCTCGCGTCTATCGCGATACGATCCGACCGCAGATCTCCGACGCGGAGCGCGGTCGCACCGGTCCGTATCTCGGCGACTCGCTCCTTGCCGCGTGAACGACTCGCGACGTTGCCGGACAGCGTTCCCGACAGCGGCACGCCGGTGAAGACGGAAAAGTCCTCCAGGCGCGCGATGCGGAATTCGAAACTCCCTGATGGCCACGGAGAAGCCGCGGAGAGCGCCCAGAATCCGTGCGCCGTCATGCTTTGCCAGGCTGCCCGGTCCAGTGTGAGGTGGTAGTCGCCGGTAGGCTGCGGCACTAACTGCGCCGTCGCCGCAAGCGGCGATCCGGCCAGCATGGCTTTCAGCGTCAGCGATCCGGCAATCTTGTCGGGGAGGCTCTGTAGCACGATCCGGGCGTCGACGGGGCCTCCGCGCACGCTCTTGGACGTTGCTTCACCAGTTACATCCGCGGCCAGCGTCAGCGACCGGGGCTTCCCGTTCAGGCTTCCGATCGCCGCGAGGCGGCCACCGAGGTCCGGCAGCAGCACGGCCAGATTGGGTAGGTCCAACTTCCAGTCGAATGCCACGCGCTCCGGTGAATAGCGACCGTCCATGGATATCTGGAGATGTTTGCCTTTTAGCTCGATCTGGGGGATCGCGACGTCGGTCGCGCCTATTCTGGCAGATGCCAGCAGGGTCGCTTCTGCGCCCAATAGGTCGATCAGCGCATTCCGGTCCGCCGTCAGGTGTACCGTGCTGCGAGCGGCCACTTGCGTGATGCCGCCGTCATGGGATCCCTGCAACTGCAGGTCAAGATTGCCACGCGCATCGATCCCGGCCAGCGCAGTAAAAGGCATCAGATCCGGCACGTGTACGTCAACTCGCCCGCGCGGGTCCCCACGAATGTTCATCTGACCCGTTGCGCGCAGTAGCGGATGGCGCAAACTGAAATTCAGAGGCCCGTCGGATAGGCCCAGCCGCGCGTCGGCTTCCGCAACGATGGGTGCGGCGCCGAACAGAGTCGCTTTCGGGCCGGGAATGCGCAGGCCCGAAAGCTCTGCCTCGGCGTGGACATTCCCCGCGGCATCGCTGGTGATCTCTGCAGTGAGCTGCTCGCTGCCGGCATCGGGTGCACGGAGCCGATCGATCCGCAACGTCCCTCGCGCTTGGGGCCGGTCATAGGGACCGCGCACCCAACCCGTCAAGTTCGCCGAGTGCCAGGAGTAGCCGGAGTGCCACTGCAGCTCCGGTGCCAGCGCTTCGACGTGGAGGTCGATGGTCTGCCGGTGCTGGTCGATGACGCCGTGCGCGTCCGCCTGAAGCCTACCGGCTTCGAGTCGAAGGTTCGTTTGTGCGGCGTTTGGGGGTCCATTCAGGGTACCGCGGAAAGTCCACGGGTCCACGCCGGTCAGACCGGACCAAGTGGTCAGCAACCCTTCAGCCGGCTCGGACACATCCAAGTCGATGCGCCAGTGCGCCGGATCGATGGCGATCAAGGCGCTGTAGCGGCCAGCATCATCCTGGTCCTGGCGCTGGATTGCCACTGATGCCGCGAAGCGCTGCGGTGCGTCGAAGCCCCCGGAACCAGTCAAGGCGAGTGTCGCGCGCCGTCCGGCGACATGTTCCGCCAAATCGAGTCGTGGTATGCGGACAGTCATCAAATGCACGGGAATGCCCGGAAACCAGTCGGTTTCCTCCGGCTCCGGCGGGTAGTCCGGCAGGCGTTCGACGATGACTCGGGCAGATTCCAGTTCGTCGATTCTCACCCTTCCTGCGAGGAGCCGAAGAGGGGACCAGTGTAACGCGAGTCGGTTCAGGACCAGCCAAGTCCCCTGAGCGTCCCGGATCTCGATGCGCTCGACCTGCATCATGTCCGGAAAGCGGCCGGATATGCCGGAAAGCAGCAACTCCTCGCCGCTTAGATGCGTGAGCAACCGCTCGGCAAGGCGCTGCCCTTGGGGCAGATTCAGCAGCAGCGACAACAGAACCACGGCCGACGACGCGACAGCCAGGACGGCTGCCGTCACTCTCAACAGCAAAGGAACGGCCCGAAGCATTCGTGGCATCAGAAGGCCTGGCCCAACCCGATATACAGTTCGAACGAGCCGGTACCCGCCTCGCGGCTGAGCGGCACGGCCACATCCAGCCGGATCGGACCGAGCGAGGTATAGTAGCGGGCACCGATCCCGGCACCGATGCCCCATTGCCCCGCGAACGGCGGTCCATTTGGTGTGACTTGGCCGGCATCGATAAATACGACCGCACCGTAATCATCCAGGAATCGCTGCCGGAACTCGATCGAACTGGCTGTGACTGCAGTACCGCCTTGCGGTCTGCCGTCCGGAAAACGGGGTCCGACCGACTGGAATCGATAGCCGCGGACGGTGGTGCTGCCGCCAGCATAAAAGCGCTTGTCGGCGGGCAGACCGAACTGACTGGTCGCGGCTGCATAGCCGATCAGCCCGCGCCAAGCAAGAATGCTGGCGCCGCCGGTGCCGAAATCGAAATAGGTGGACCCGAAGACCTGGCTCAGCACGAACGGCGTCGATGTTCGCCCGACCACCGGCTGGAAGGGCGTCACGGACAGATTCATGCGCATGCCCTGAGCCGGGTCCAGCAGGCTGTTGGTGTCGTCGAATTTCAGCGTGGCGGGAAGGCTGATCAGCGTGTAATCGTTGGTGATGCCCTGCTGCGTGATTCGTTCCTGCTCGGCGGCCAATCCCAGACTGCTCTTCCAGTGATCAGACCACCGCCGGTTGATCAGCGCGCCCGCGGTATAGGCCTGTTGATCATAGGCGTCGAAGTGCTGCTTGAAAGCGGCCACATCGATCTGCAGCGATTGCCCTCGGATCAGGAAGTCGGGTTTCAGCAAGGATGCTGCCGCATTGTAGCCGATGCCGATCGTGCTGTTGCCGCCCAACTGGGTGACGCCAGCCGTCAAGCTCAGTTGCTCGGCGCTGCCGAACAGATTGCGGTGGCGCCAGGATATCGCGAGACTACCGCCGATATCGGTCGAGAACGCGCCGTTGATCGCCAACACGCGCCGCTGCCGTTCGGAAAGATCGAACTCGATGGGAAGCTGGCCGTTGTGATCCAACTGCTCCGCTGGTCGCGCCCGCACCGATGAGAACACGCCGAGCGACAGCAGGTCCTGGCGGCTCTTGTCGATCTTGTTCGGATCATAGCGGTCGCCGGGGGCGACCGACAGCCTGCGCTTAATGAAGGTTGCGTCGACTCGCTCCGCTCCCCGTACCGTAATCGGTCCCAGCGTGGCTCGGGGACCGGCGTCCAGTTTGAACGTCAGGTCGATCAGGTTGTCCTCCTCGCGTAACAATCCGACCGGTTCGTCCATTCTGGCCAATGCGTAGCCGCTGTGCCGAAGCACTTCCAGAAATTGGGTTCGGGCGTCCAGCACGCTGTGCGCCACGGCCGGCGTTCCGGTGCGTAACGGGAACGGTGTTGTGACTTCCGGCGGGATGGTACCTTCCAGTTCGATGCGGCCGAGGTGGAATAGTGGTCCGAGTTCGACTTTCACGTCGACCGGCACCGGGGTGGTTGCGGGTGCCCTTTCCAGCCGATCCAGCAGGCCGGGATCGTTAACCGGCCAGCCGGCTATGCCGACGCCGACCGTACCCTTGTAATAGCCAAAGCTGCGAAGCACCGTCACGAAACGGTCTGCGTCCTGCTGCACCCTCGCAATTAGCGCAAATGGTCCGACCGGAGCGCTGTCGCGCAGATTGAGCAGCGTGGATGCATCGGTCAGAGCCTCGTCGAGTTGGGGTTCGCCGGTTGGCGAGATCGTCACGGTGTACGGCTGGGGGTCTGCCGCGCGAATCGGCGGGGAAGCAGCGGACAGCAACGCGACAGCCAATCCGACGGCGATGATGCGGGCGCGAATCCCGCGCATTGTACCTCGGCACCGGGCCGCTTCGGGGTCGTATGGTAGCGTAGATGGACCGCCGTTCATGGCACCTCAGTAGACATGAGCGGTCCGGCAAAAAACGACGTCAATCAGTATTTCGTGTCATGCCCCTCGGGCGGCGTCCCACTCCGCTCCGGCCTTGCCGCCGGCGTTGTCGTTGCGTTGGCAACGACTAGTCGGCCAGCAGCGTCCGACAGCCCTCCGGCATCCGACTGATCGGGATGTCGCGGGGTGTTTTCGGCCCCGGGCGAGGCAATGTCGACGACAATCGGAACCACCAGTCCAGTGAATGGTCGCAGCCCTCACCGGGCGGCAAGGAATCCTGAGTCTCGCACTCGGGACTTCCCGGCGGGCAGAACAGCCTCGCGTGGAAGTGGTCATCGTGGCCCCACCAGGGGCGTATCTTCCGCAGCCAACTGCGATCGCCCCGAGTGGTTCGGCACAATTCCCGCTTGATATGGGGATTCACGAAGATACGGTCGACGCGAGGGAAGCGCGCCGCCAGTTCCAACACGCGGCGATGTCGTTCCTCCCAGAGGAACCGATTCAGTCCCTCGCCGCTGTCCCTGAGGAGTGACGGCGCGCGAACATTCGATCGGAGCGTATCAGTGCTGTTACTGAGAGACGGGTCCAATGCGAACCACACATCCACGTCCAGGCCGTTCTGATGACTGCGATGGCCGTAAGTGGTCGGCCCGCCGCGGGGTTGGCTGAGGTCGCCGACATGGAGTAGTCCCAGGCGTTCTCTCTGAGTCGCCTGTCCCAATCCTCGCACCATCGCGACCAGATCGGGATGCCCGAAGTGACGCCGACGTTCCAGATGCATGACCTGATACCCGAGCCCTTCGGGCTCCAGGCTTGCTGCGCCGGCGAGGCAGCCCCTGGATGTCTCGCCGATGGCACGCGCCGGCCCCGGCGCCGGGGTTCTCGCGGTCGCCCAGTCGTTGGCGAACGCTGCTCCCGACAGCAGCACGCCCAGTACCAACAGGTTGGATACCAAGCGGTGCCGGGCGCAAACGGCCGGATACGGCCGACCCTCGGCGTCAGTCGTGGTGGGACGGTCCTGGCGGTTCCGCATCGTCCTGCTGTTCCTGCTCCTTGTGCTTGCCCAGGGCAAATCGACGCTTGGCATTGATAATCCAGCCCTTTGCTTTCGACAGCTTGATGTCGCGAATTTCTTCTTCCAGTAGCAGGCGCTGTCGCTCCAACGCCAGCAGCTCGATTTCTCTCGTCAAGCGTCCCTCGGTTTCCTCCATGACCTGCGCGCGCCGTTCCTGTTCCTGTTGATCGATTTCGATTTCCAGGTCCCGCAGACGCGCTTCCTGTCGGATTTGCTCCTCCCGGATGCGGGCATCGCTGAGCCGCTGTTCCTCCAGCCGGCGCTCCTCGGCTTCCAGCTGCGCCCGAAGCTGCTCCAACTCCTGCTCCTTGTGTCTGCGCTGCAGTTCTTCTTCGCGGGCTGCCAGTTCCAGACGTGCCTCGTCGAGAGCCAGCCGTAGTTCGCGTTGGCGCCGCTCCTGTTCATGGCGCTGCCGCTCGATTTCTTCCGCCAACAAGGCTTGCCGACGCAACAGCTCGGTATGCAGCGCCCGGAAGCGGGGATTGGCCGCTCGCTCATCCATGGGCGCCTGGCTCAGTCCAGACAGATCGGGCTGCAATCGGCATTGTGCCCGGCTCTGAATGTCTCGCAGCGCCAGCAGCTCATGGACCGCCGTTTCCACCGACCGTTCGATTCGACCGCAGCCCTCGTTCAGCCAGCGCGGATCTCCCAGCGCTGCGAGTTCCTGTTCCACCGTGTCCAGCAACAAGGCTTCGTGCGTTCGCCGGATATGGTCGGCCAATTCGGCGAGATGATCGAGATTGGCGCGCGCATAACGAATCGTCGGCTGAAAGCGCAGGGTCACGGTCACGTCGATGACACATCCCGGTGCCAATTCGCGACGCGCCGTCGACAATGTCCATTGTTCGATCGCGAGTGGAACGACCCGATGGTGAAAGCGCCTCCTGTACTGTGGCGGCTTCGGGAAAACTCGATGGAAAAACCCCAATTGTGAGATCACCAACGCCCGGTCGCCGTCGAAGCCTGCTTCCCAGACCGGGGTTTCCTCGAATGCGTCAGGCATGGCGCTTGGTATCCGTCACGACTGCCAAGTGACTTGCAACGTCGCTCTGGTCGGTCGCCTCGATCTCCCGCCGCGTCCGCAGGCGTTCCGAGATGATTGGATAAAGATTGGGCGCGAACTCCACGGACCGTTCATCGACCTTACGCAGAAAGCCTCGGTTCAACAGGAATGCGACGACGAAGATGCGAAGCCAATCGGAGTAACGCCGCGCGCGCTCGAGTTCCGATTTTTCGATGACGAACTGCAGTTCGTCATTCCGGTTGATCACAAATTCGGTGAATTCGCCGATGCCTTCGAAAGCCAGGTCCCGTTCCTCTTCGGTCAGCGGTCCGGGGGCAGTGAACTCCAGCCGGTAGGACAGCACCAGCGTGAAAAAATCGACCATCGCAGCGCAGGCCAGCGCGAACAAGGAAAGGTCCTCCCACATCGCGAACGAAGGCGTAATGCCGCGTGAAAATTCCGCGAAGCTGCCGATGCGGGGCCCGGTCAACGATCGACCGCCGCGGCCTGCAATCAGTCGATCGACTTCGCTTCGCACCGCATTAACCGCCGCGACCACCTGATCATACGCCGCTGCATTCTGCAGGTTGATCGAAAAGGTCTGCAGTGCGGTCCTCGTTTCCCGCATCTGGGTGTCGAGTACCCGGAACTGGTTCTCCAATTCCTTCAATTTCGATTGTTCGTTTTGCAACTGGGCATTGTAATGGCTCCAGACGGGGCCCCGTCCAACCCGGCTGCGCTGGTCCTGGTGCATGTTCGGCAACGCACCGAGAAACGCCTGGTTGGCCTCGATCGCCGCGCTCTTCACCTGCTGCTGTTGTTCGACGATCATCGCGCTCTTCTGTCCGCTGACCTCGTCGAGATAGCGGTTAATCTCGGTCTCCAGTTCGCGTTGGCGGTTGAGCAGGATATTGTCCTGCTGGGACAATTCGTAGAACTTGAAGTACGAGAACGAGACCGAGACGAACACCGCGATCAGCAAGGTGGCGACCACTGTGACGAAGCGGGTGGCGTTGGCGCGCCAGTGGACGCTGGCAAGTTCCAGCGAACAGATTACCATCACCGACTGCACCGCCACGGTGATGATCAGGGCGATCCAGGGTGTGATGAAGTGGGAGAGCCCGTAATAAGTCGTGTACCCCGAGGCCAGACTCAGCAACAATACCAGCGGAATGGTCCAGACCTGTAGCAGTCCGACAAAGCTGGTCTGCACCGAGTTGAGAAGTTGGCCGATCCGCCAGACAGAAGTGCTCATGGTCAGAGTCGCTCGATGTTCTGCGGTGAATGACTACCCATGCGTCGTGAAATCGGCAAATAATCAACCACTTCGGCTTGGTCGCGGCGGCTGCCACCGGACCGTGACGGATCACGCGTCGACGTCCGAGGTGACGCCATGGTTCTCGTTCGTTGGCACGAAGATATCAAAATTTGTCGCGCCATTCCTCATTTTCTTGCGGGACGCGGCTGGATGATCTTCGGTAACGCGCTGATTTCGCGATGAACGCGTTCGAGATGGCGGTTGGGATCGTTGCAATACTGCACCGAGCATCCGAACTGGCGGTTGTGCGACCTGGATTCGATCCCCATGAGCGCCGTCTGGGTCTTGACACTGGCCGAAGGGTTCCCGGCCGGCACCGAGTGAGGGGCCGGGCGGTCAGTACCTGATCGGGATGGTTGGAGGGGCATGGCGGCTCGGTCGAGCCGCGAGGTTTGTAGCAGGATGGAAGATGATGTCGTGTTGATTGGCCATATAGTGGGCGTGCGGGGGGCACGCATGACCGGCCGGCTGGTGCCGCCGCCTGATGTCGATGGGGCGCAGCCGGAAGTTTTGGCGGCGCCCGACCCAGTCGGCCAGGTTGGGGCATTCGTATCCGTGCGGCAGCCGAATGGCCGTCTATTGGCCGTCGTACAGGAAATCCGGGGTTCGGCGGAACCGGTTCCGACATCGGCCGGCGGTATGATTCGGCTGAATGCGCTGGGCGAGATCGCCGCCGACGGCAGCTTCCGGCGCGGGGTGTCTGATCATCCGATGCCGGGCGCCGAGATCAGAACCGTCGTCCCGACGGAACTCGCTGCGATCTTCAAGCAGGTGTGCCATTACGGCTTCAAACTCGGCCACCTAAAAGGTGACCGGACGACCGAGGTGTTCCTCGATCCGGACACCTTGTGCGGTCGCCATTTCGCGATTCTCGGGCAATCGGGATCCGGAAAGTCGTGGGCGGTCGCGACTGTCGTGCAACGGCTGGTGGCGGCCATGCCTCGCGCCCACATCATCTTGCTCGATCCGCACGGTGAATACTGCTGGACCGATGAAGTGGGCCGGCCATGCAGCGCATTCGACCGGACCCGGGTGCGCCACCTCGACGCCCGCGATTTGGAGATTCCGTATTGGCTGATGACGTTCGGCGAACTGGTGGAACTGCTGATTGATCGCAGTGACCGCAAAGCACCGATCCAGACCGCGTTTCTGCGGGACGTGGTGTTCGATCTGAAGACCAAGAGTGGCCAGGCGCTCGGACTGAAATCGGTCTCCGTGGATTCCCCGGTGTATTTCCCGTTGACTCAGGTCTACGAGCAGTTCAAGGAGGCAAACGAACTCCGCACCGATTTCGGTAAGACCAAGGGACCCCTTTACGGCCATTTCGACGACCTGCTGATCCAGCTCCAGAGCCGGCTGAACGATGCCCGCTACGACTTTCTGGTCAACCCCAGCCGGCGCAACCATTCCGAAAGTTTGTCCGGACTGTTGCGCGATTTCGTCGGGCTCGGCGAGCCGAAAGCCCCGATCACGGTCATCGATCTCAGTGCGGTGCCGTTCGACGTGCGGCCTGCGGTATCGGCCCAGATCGGCCGATTGGCGTTCGAGTTCAATTATTGGAATGCCCGGCGTCGCGAGTTTCCGATCCTGCTGATCTGCGAGGAAGCCCAAGGCTACATCCCGCGTGACCCGGCAAGTCAGTTCGCTGCGGCCCGCAAGTCCATGGAGCGGATCGCCAAGGAGGGTCGAAAGTACGGGGTCGGACTGGGTGTGGTGAGCCAGCGACCGCAGGAGATTTCCGAGACGGTTCTGTCGCAGTGCGGCACCTACCTCTGTCTGCGCCTGACCAACCCCGATGATCAGAACTACGTGCGGCAACTGGTCCCGGAAGGCGAGTCGGACTTCGTCGACGTATTGACGGCTCTGGGTCGCGGCGAGGTCATGGCCTTGGGGGATGCGATACCGCTGCCGTTGCGATTCCAGCTCGACCGGCCCGATCCGCGACCGAACAGCACCGACGTCGACTACTTCCACGGTTGGCGGGATGGTCCCGACGACCTCGACATCGACGGAATTGTTCGTCGTTGGTGGCTGCAAGGGCGCTAGCCCGGGTCACGACCCGTCGGGCCGAACTCGCTGTAGGTCGAGCGTCAGCCGTTCCTCCGCGATGTGGCATCGCGTGGTGGAACCGAAACCTTCCAGTCGGCGCTGCGCGATCGCGAGTTTTCGTTCGATCGCCGCGTCGTCGTGGCTCGGGTCATGATGGTACAGATAGAAATCCTTGACACGTGCGGCATGCGCGAGTTGGGCGACCTGCGAGACGCTGGAATGACCCCAGTCCACTTTGTTCGGATACTCGTCGTCGAAATAGGTCGTGTCGTGGATCAGCAAGTCGGTATCCAGCAAAAATTCCACCAGTGACGCGGGCGGATCACAGGGGAGTCGTGCCGCATCGGGACAGCCGAGTTCGTTGTCCGACACATACGCCATCGACCGGCCCGCATGGCTGATCCGATAGGCCAGGCAGTGTCCGGGATGCTGCAGCCGTTTGGTCTCGACCCGGATGCCATCGAAGCAATAGTCGCCCTCGAAAAGGTCCTGGTACACCACATCGGCCCGGAACTCTTCGACCGTGATCGGGAAGTACACGCCATCCATCTGTCCGTCGATCAGATCCCGCAACGAACGCCGGCCCTGCGGGGGGCCGTGGAGCTGGATGCGATTGCCGGGTACGTAGAACGGAGCGAAGAACGGCAAGCAATTCAGGTGATCCCAATGCGGGTGGGAAATCAGGATGTGCCCGTCGAAGCGGCCTCCAAACCGGGTACGCAGATGGTCGGACAGTATCTTCATACCGGTCCCGGCATCGATCACGAATTGGCGGTCGCGTGCGACAGACAGGCTCACGCACGAGGTGTTGCCACCATATCGCAGCGTGCCGGAGCCGGGAACGGGCAGGGTGCCGCGGATGCCCCAAAACGTCAGTTCGAAGCGCCGCAATGAGAGCAGCACATCTTGCAGAGCGTCTTCGTCATACGGCTTGGCTAGGCATTCGTCGGCACCCTGGGCATAGGCTTCGGCGCGGCCGGCCGCTGAACCGTCCGCGGTGAGCAAGATCAGCGGCACACGTTCCAGATCGGAATGAGCCTTGACCGAACGAATCAGTTCACTCGGGCAGCCATCGACAGCCTGCTGATCGACCAACAGGTAATCCGGCCGCAACCGTACACTCTGTTCCAGCCATTCCGCGTTTGGGAGCGGCGCATAGACCTTTAGCCCGAGCGCGGCAAACGCCTTGGAAGCCCGCTCACGCAGCGCGCCATCCGATTCGACGACCATCACCGAGCGGCCGGCCGTCACTGCTGTCATCATGTCGGCTCCTTCAGTGTCGGCTTGCCTGACACCGGGTGGGGAGGTGGTTAGTCATGGGCCCACGGCTCGTTGATCGACTGCATCGCAACCGCGAGCTCCAACTGGTCCTTGAAATCGTAAACGAGCGGATCGTGGAGCGAATAGACACAATGTGGATGTTCCTGACCCTTCAGCTGAAATTCCCCGACGCATTCGAACGGCCACGGCCGCGTTGTGCAGTGGCGGACCACCTCGCTCAGCGCGATCGCACGCTGGATGGTCCGGGTCAGTGCCTCCAGACGAGCAGCGAGATTCACCGGGTCGCCCATGACGGTGTAGTCCATCTTGATCGTCGATCCGATGTTTCCCTCGATGACCCATCCGGCGGCCAGCCCGAAACCACCAAACAGCAAGCCGGCCAACCGGGACCCTTTCTGAGAGCGGCGGAAATCGCGTAAATCCCCAAGGATCGCCAGACAGGCCTCGATTGCGGCATCGGCGTGTCCGGACGGGAAATGCGCCATCACGCAGTCGCCGATGTATTTCGAGACCTCTCCGCCGAATTCCGTGACCCGTCTGGAACAGATATCGAGATAAGCGTTGACTACGTCGGTGATTTCGTCAACCTGGAATTTGTGCGATAGGCGCGAGAATCCGACCAAGTCTCCGAACAGGATCACCCGTTCGGCCTTCTTCGCACTGATTTCGAGCGGATTGATTCCCTGGGTCAGCATCCGCAACACTGTCGGCTGGGTGTAACGCTCGATGATTCGGTGTGACTGCGTGATGTTCTCCAACATCATGCGGACCGCTTGCAGGATCATGCCTTGAGTTTCCTCCAGCCGAATCGTTCGCATCGACCAGTTTGGAAACAGCCGTTCCGTGATGTCTCTTTCCACTTTGAGAATCAACAGGTCCCTGTGGCGGCGATCGCGGCGGATCACTTCGATCAGTCGGTCGATGGTTTCCGGTTCGCCTTCCAGGATCTGGAAAAAGAACTCGTGGGCAAACAGCAACACGCCCGTAACGCCGATCCTTCGGTTGTTTTGGCTCGCCGTCCGGCCGATCGAGCGGATCTCCCGATCCGGCAGCGTCGAGGCCAGCGTACTGATGTACATGATCCGTTTCATGAGGCATGGTCCTGTCGCTTGGCGGTAAACGCTGCCGTAACGCGATCCGCAAACAGCATCACCGGTCTCGGCAGCTTTCCCGGATGGCGCACGATCGCCGAATGCGGCCGCATCGGGGTGAACCGCAATTCACGGTCTGCGAGTTGGGACCGAATTTGTCCGCTTGCGGTTCCGCCGCGCTGCAGATCAGCATGACGGGCGAAGTGCTGTCAAGCCATTTCGGTCGTAGCGACCGGGATCCGGGGCAGCGGTACTTCACGGCCACTACCGGGTGGTGGGGTGGCGTGGCCACCGTTCTATGATGTAATGCGTTCACTTG
>CAZXXC010000102.1:0-15378 GCA_964644665.1 uncultured Methylococcaceae bacterium | reverse complement strand
ATTCGTCTGCCGACTGGAACTCGCGCGGTCGATGCCCACATCGCTGAGGGAAAAGCTGATGGATGACCTGGAAGTGACCGAGCGGGACATCTACGAGATCGACGGGCTGCTCCACCTGAAGGACTTATTCCATTTCCTGTCGCTGCCTTTGCCCGATCTCAAGGACCCGCCTTGGAGTGGTGTCGTACCGCCACGCCTCCGCGGCGATCTGGCCGAGGAATCTTCCGACGGGACGGCGGTTCCGCATGTCGGTGCGATCTTCGGCGAGATCCGGAAGGGTGACATCCTGGTCCACCATCCTTATGAGTCGTTTACCCATTCGGTCGAGGAATTCGTCAGACAGGCTGCACACGATCCTCAGGTACTGGCCATCAAGATGACGCTTTACAGGACATCGGGCGATTCGCCCATCGTCGCCGCGCTGATCGAGGCTGCGGGGAACCGCAAACAGGTCGTCGCCCTGGTCGAGATCAAAGCGCGTTTCGACGAGGAAAACAACATCGTCTGGGCAAAGAAGCTCGAGCAGGCTGGCGTCCACGTCGTCTACGACATCATGGGGCTGAAGACCCACACCAAGACCGTGCTGGTGGTCAGATCGGAAGGCACCGCGATCCGCCGTTACGTGCACATCGGGACCGGCAACTACAACCCGAAGACCGCGACCCTCTAAACAGACCTGGGGCTTCTGAGCTGCCGCGACGAACTGGCCGCGGACCTCACCGATCTGTTCAACTACTTGACCGGCTATTCGCGCTATGACCGATATCGCAAGTTGCTGGTCGCGCCTCTGACGCTGCGCAGCGGCATGGTCGCGCTGATCCGACGCGAGATTGAAAATGCCAGGGCCGGTCATCGTGCCCGGATCATCGCGAAGATGAATGCACTGGTGGACGAACGGATGATTCGCGTGCTGTTCGAAGCCTCTCAGGCCGGTGTGCAGATCGACTTGATCATTCGCGGGATCTGCTGCCTACGGCCCGGCGTGCCGGGCATCAGTGAAAATATCCGGGTCATCAGCGTGATCGGCCGCTTTCTGGAACATGCGCGCATCTTCTGCTTTCACAACGGCGGCGCCGAGGAGTATTACATCGGCAGTGCCGACTGGATGACGCGTAATCTGGATCGTCGGGTCGAGGCGGTGACACCGGTCGAGGATCCGGCGCTGAAGATGGAATTGAAGGAGATCCTGCAGATCATGCTGAACGATAACCGCCAGGCCTGGGAGCTGCAGAGCAGCGGACGCTATGTTCAGCGGCACCCGGCGGACGGTGAGGCGGAATGCGCCGCGCAGGTGCAGTTGATGGAACGGACCGTGGCGCGTGCGCGATGACTCCCAAAAGGGGGACGCAGCGGGACCCGCGGCGCGGGACGAGATTCGGACGGATCAGCCGAATCGCCCGGTGACGTAATCCTCGGTCAACTTGTGGCGTGGCTTCATGAACACCTCGGCGGTGGGTCCCACTTCGACCAATCGGCCGAGATGGAAGTACGCCACGCGGTCGGAGACCCGGGCCGCCTGCGCCAGCGAATGGGTGACGATGACGATGGTGTAGAGTCGACGCAGCTCGTCGATCAGTTGCTCGATCACCGCGGTGGCGATCGGATCCAGCGCGGAGCAGGGTTCGTCCATCAGCAGCACTTCCGGGTTCACCGCGATGGCTCGCGCGATGCATAAGCGTTGCTGCTGCCCGCCGGACAGGCTCGTGCCCATGGCAGCGAGGTCGTGTTTGACCTCGTCCCACAGTCCGGCACGTTGCAACGCGGCTTCCACGATGCGATCCATATCGGCCGCATTCGCCGCCATGCCGTGCACGCGCGGACCGAACGCCACGTTGTCGTAGATACTTTTCGGAAAGGGATTCGGTTTTTGAAACACCATGCCGACCAATGCGCGCAACGGCACGACATCGATCCCGTCGTCATAGATGCTCTGGTTATCGATGCGGATTTCTCCGGTCACGCGGCAACCGTCTATGGTGTCGTTCATCCGGTTCAGACAGCGCAGGAATGTCGTCTTGCCGCAACCGGACGGACCGATCAGCGCGACGACCTCATTGCGGCCGATATCCAGCGTCAGATCGCGTACCGCGGGTTTCGAGCCGTAGTACACATTGACCTCGCGACAGCGGATGCGCGGGTCGGCCACCGTCACTGTGCCGATCGTGTGCTCGTGATCCGAAGGGTAGGGCGAAGTCGGGGGACCGCCGGATTTGCGTTCCGACAACGATGGTCCGGATCCGGTGGCCCGACGTTGGACGATAGCATCAGTCGCGGCGTCGGCCGGAAGTCGGGGTTCGAAGTTGGGCCGTGAGGTCGGGGCAGGAGAAGCCAGGGTGATGATGGCGGGCATCGGAGTACATGCTGCTTGGTGGTTTCGCCGCGGCGGCGTCCCCGGTGCGGCAACTCTCGAATCTGCGACAGGCTCCGTCTTCCCCCCCAATCCCGACAAAAGACAGAGGAAGCCGCTCCCTGGCTCCCGATGGACATGTTGGCATGGCCACATGACAGTTTGATGACGGTCTTCAATGCTGCCGGTGTGGCCGAATGGAACGGCTCGAGGCCTATCTATTGATCAGGCCCGTCAATTCCTTGCTGGGAGTTCCGGTCGCCGCCAGCGCCGGCGCACGCCCGGCATCGGCCCACGCGGTTCGTCGCCGCGCCGCGGCATCCCTGCAGGATTCACCCGGCCATCCGATGGGGCCAATCGCTCAGAGTCGCACGATGCGGCCCTGCTCGGTGGATTGCAGCGCAGCGACGATGGTTCGGCAGTTGAGCCTGGCGTCCTCCAGCGATAGCAGAGGCGCCCGGCCATGCAGCACGCAGTCGCTGAAGTGCTCGATCTCCAGCCGGAAATGATTGGCCGGCGGCATTTGCTCGGTGACATTCCAACCGTCTTCGGTCCACCAGGAGATCACCGGGACATCGCCGGGCAACTGCCAAACCGCGTGGCATTTGATCCCCCCTTTACTGCCGATGACTTCGTATTCCGAACGGCGAGCGCGTTCGAAGCTGAAGTCGAAATGGGCGTGTCGTCCACCGCCGAAATCGAGGATGCCGCTGGTCGTGACGTCGGCTCCGCTGTCGGCGTAGCGCGCCATTGCGGTCGCGGCCAGCGGCGCACTGTCGAAGAACATCCGGGCGGAGTGGATCGCGTAGCAGCCGATGTCCCACATCGCACCGCCGCCCCGTTCGACCGGTTCGGACAGCCGGTACATGCGTGCCGGACGCATCATGAACGAATAGGTTGCACGGACGGTCCGCACCTCTCCGATCCGCCCGGTTCGCACCAGTTCCAGCACCCGAGCATGTTGCGGGTGGAAGCGATACATGAAGCCCTCCATCACCGTGACGCCTTGGCGCCGGGCTGCTGCCTCGATGGCGTCGATGTCCGCGACGGCCAGCGCCATCGGCTTTTCACAGAGCACGTGTCTGCCGGATTCGATGGCGCGCAGTGTCCATTCGGCATGCTCGTGATTGGCCATCGGCAGGTAGACCGCCTGAACGTCCGCATCGGCAAGCAGCAGATCGATGTCGTCATAGGTTCGGACGCCCTGCAACTGCGGCGCGTATTGGGCGAGGGTCGCCGCGGCGGCGCCGGGTCGGCGGCTGGCGATCGCGACGAGTTCGGAATTCGAGCCTTCGACGATGGCCGGCAGGAGCCGCTCGTTGACGCGGGCGGCACCCAGAATGCCCCATCGGAGCTTGGCGTGGTTGTTCATGGCAGATTCCTGGACGAAGAAAAGATACCTGCGGACCCGTCAGGAGCCCGCTCGGTACAATCTAGCCTCGCGATGACAACGCGCACGTCCCTGTGCACGATTGCGACGAAGATAGAGTCGCGAGGTCAACCTCGCGCGGGGCTGGGCGCGGTCAGCCGGCCAGCTTCTTGACTTGCGCCATGATGCCGACCGGGTCGATACCCTGGTACGGGAACTGCTCCCAGAGCCCGCCGCAGCCCTCCTCGTGGGTGCCGAGATAGGCGAATTTCGGTGAGAAGCCGCGCTCCAACAGCCAGGAGCCGAAACGGCTGCCGAGACCCGTCTTGCGGTTGAACGCTTCGACGACCAGTACGAAGGGGGCCTTGCCGACCTTGGCCAGCATGTCTTCGTCGACCACGTTCAGCGTCGGCTTTGCGATCAGGCCGACATCGATACCGTCCTGCTTGAGCCGTTCGACCGCATCGAGTGCCCGGTACAGCGATTCGCCGTAGCTGACGATGTAGCCGGCCTTCCCCTCGCGGATGACCTCATCTTTGCCCGGCACGAATTTGTAACCGGCGCCGTAGAAGTCATTGCCCTTGTCGTCGAGAATGTTCGGCGTCTTCGAGCGCGTCGAGAAGATGAAGCGCAGGCCCGGGTTGTGGAACACCGACTCGACGACAGCCTTCATCTGTGCGGCATCGGCCGGGAAGTACAGCTTGGTGTCGTAGCCGTCTTCCAGCCCGTTGTCGGCAAACATGTTGTTGATACCGAAATGGCAGGTGTTGTCCGCCATGTCGTCGATTCCGGAGTGCGAAAAGTGGCACAGCACGTTGCACTTGTTCAGGCGCGCCATCGTGATCTCGGAGATGATCATCTCCAGGAACGCGCTGAAGGTGCCGAAAATGCCCTGCTTGCCGGCCTCCATGCCGAAACCGGCGGCGGCCGCGAAATTGCCCCGTTCCATGATGCCGGAAGGAATAAAGATTTCCGGATAGGCGTCGTGGATCTTCTTCAAACCGCACGAACCTTCCAGATCACTGTCGATGCAAACGACCTTTTCCTTGCGTTCGGCCTCGCTCATCTTGCCGAGCACCGACACGACCGCGTCGCCGAACACGTTGCGGTTGGCATCGGCGTTCTTGCCGGAACCCTGGTAGACATAGGTGTCCTTGGGTTTCTCGATATTCTTCAGGAAGTTCACGGCATCGGTGTGGCCACGCCTCTCCAGATAAGCGATGGCCTTGTCGACCGAGATGACGTCGTGGCCGTGGGTCGATCCTTCCAGCCCTTCGATGCCGACGCACATCTTGCGCTTGTTGACCACCGCGAACGGCCCGGGAGCCACGGCCGCTTCGCACATGCGCCAATACAGCGATTCCAGATCCTCGCCGTCGCCTTCGGTCACGGTCAGGCCGTGGGCCGCCAGTGTCGCGGTCACGTTGTAACCCGGCAGATAATGCGACGGATGACCGGCGATCGTGACGTCGTTGTCGTCGATGATCAGCTTGACGTTCAGCCGGCGAGCCACCGCGATGCGGGCGGCTTCGGCGTCATTGCCTTCCTGCTGCGAGCCGTCGGAGCCGAGACAGAACACGATCTTGTCCGGATTGGCCATCGCGACGCCGTTGACATGCGGCCACATGTGGCCGAGTCGGCCCGAACTGAACTTCACGCCCGGCGTCAGGCCCAGTTCCGGGTGCCCCGGCAGTTTGGAATGTGCGGCCCGATAGTTGGTCAGGTGCTCGAAGGTCAGGTGTCCGTAGATCGCGGACATCAGATACTGCGTCGCGACGCGGTGACCGGCCTCATCGAAGAAGATCGGCACGAACTTGTCGGGATTTCCGCGGAAGAACGCATCCATGATCATCACTTCCGGCACCGTGTCGAACGGGCCGCCGGTGTGTCCGCCGACGCCGCGAGCAGCACCGGTGGCGGTAAAGAACACGATCGCGTCGCGGCAGAACTGGATATTGTTTTCGAGGGTCTGCCGCTGCGTGTCGGTCAATTTGGGATTGGCAGGGTCCAACGCCAGCGGTTGGAACGCGGCAGGATCGATCGGGAATTTGGTCGTCATGGTGGCTTTCCTTGTTGGTGGAGTTTTTGTCCGGCTGCGCGCCGGATCGTCGGAATCAATGGCTCGTGGATCGAGAACCCGGTTGCGGCATGCCGGGGTGGGAGCGCATAAGGAAACGGCCCCGCCCGGCCCACAGTCTGTGGTGCCGGACGAAGCCGTCGGAATGCCGCTCAGCGTAAAGCGGGATGGGCCTTATGCAGCAGCGCCCACCGCCACGCCGCTCTCGAGTTGGGCCAGTCGATCGGCCAGCATGCCTTCGAGTGTTTCCAAAGCTTTGCTGAAGCCCACGATGCCTTCGCTCAGTTTATCGAAAGCCATCCGGTCGGCCTTGTGCATTTCGTCGAACTTGGCTTTGTCGACGTGGATCTTCTCGATGGTCGCGGAAGCCGCAGCGGCCGGATCGAGTTTGCGCACCAGTTCGGCGGTGGTGTTTTCCAGTTCCTTCAGCAGGGCAGGGGAGATTGTCAGCAGATCACAGCCCGCCAACTCGGTGATTTCGCCGATGTTGCGGAAGCTCGCGCCCATGACCTCAGTCTTGTAGCCGAACTTTTTGTAGTAGTTGAAGATCGTCGTCACCGACAGAACGCCCGGATCTTCGGCCGGCGCGTAATCGCGGCCGGTGTCCTTCTTGTACCAGTCGAGGATACGCCCGACGAACGGGGAGATCAGTTGAACCCCAGCCTCGGCGCAGGCGATCGCCTGATGCAGACCGAACAGCAAGGTCAGATTGCAGTGGATGCCTTCCTTTTCGAGCACTTCGGCCGCACGGATGCCTTCCCAGGTGGCAGCGATCTTGATCAAAACGCGGTCGCGGGAAATTCCCGACTTCGCGTATTCGGAAATCAGGTAACGCGCCTTCTCGATCGTCGCGTCGGTATCATAGGACAGACGCGCGTCGACTTCGGTCGAGACGCGGCCCGGCACGATCTCCAGGATCTTCTTGCCGAACGAAACCGCCAGACGGTCGAACGCCAGCGACAGGACCTGTGCCTTCGTGGCGGCGGGGCCGGCATCCTTCTTTGCCTGCAACAGCGTCTCATCGACGATGACCTGGTACTCGGGCATTTGCGCCGCCGCAGTGATCAGGCTCGGATTGGTGGTCGCATCCTGCGGCTTGAATTTCTCGATGGATTGCAGATCGCCGGTGTCCGCAACCACCACGGTCATCTTGCGCAGCTGTTCGAGTAAAGTCTGGGCCATGGCTTGTTCCTCTCTGTTCAACAGTGAATCCTGCGGTTTTTATGTATCGGCCGACGCAACACCGCTGTCGATCGCGCCGGTCGCCACTCCGCCATTCTATCCCATCTTGCAAACGACGAGAAAAGTCCGTGAACGGCTTCGGGCTCCGGTCCATGAGTACCCGCCGGGGAGCGGGCTTCGGACGCATGAGATCGGGCGACGCGGCGGGCGGCCGCGCGTCACCCGGATTCCTCCCTTACAGGGAGTCGGTGGCATTCAACTCCTGGAATGCCTGCTGCAGACGGTTGACCATGCTGACCTGCGCTTCGCGAATCCACACGCGCGGGTCGTAGAACTTCTTGTTCGGCTTGTCCTCGCCTTCCGGATTGCCGATCTGACCCTGCAGATAGCCTTCGTTCTTCAGATAGTACTGGCGGATGCCGTCCCAGTAGGCCCACTGCGTGTCGGTGTCGATGTTCATCTTGATCACGCCGTAGCTGATCGATTCCTCGATTTCGGCCGCAGTCGAACCGGAACCGCCATGGAATACGAAATTCAGCGAGTTTTCGGGCAGTCCGAACTTCTTCGACACGTAAGCCTGGGAGTCACGCAGAATGGTCGGGGTCAGTTTGACGTTACCCGGTTTGTAGACACCGTGGACATTGCCGAACGATGCGGCAATCGTGAAACGGTGGCTGACCTTGCTCAGGTGCTCGTGGGCGTAGGCGACGTCTTCCGGTTGGGTATACAGCATCGAGTGATCCAGGCCGGTGTTGTCGACACCGTCTTCCTCACCGCCGGTGACGCCGAGTTCGATCTCCAGCGTCATTCCCATCTTCGACATGCGTTCCAAATACTTGGCGCAGATTTCGATGTTTTCCTTCAGCGGCTCTTCGGAAAGATCCAGCATGTGCGAGCTGAACAGTGGCTTGCCGGTCGCCGCGAAGTGCTTTTCGCCTTCGTCCAGCATGCCGTCCACCCAGGGCAGCAGCTTCTTCGCCGCGTGATCGGTGTGCACGATGGCCGGCACGCCGTAGTACTCCGCCATCAGATGAACGTGACGCGCGCCCGAGATGGCGCCCAGAGCATTGGATTTCTGGCCCTCGAGCTTCAGTCCTTTGCCGGCGACGAATTGAGCGCCGCCGTTGGAGAACTGAATGATGACTGCGGACTTCGCCTTCGCGGCAGCTTCCAGCACGGCATTGATCGAGTCGGTGCTGATGACGTTGACCGCGGGCAAGGCCAACTTGTTGGCCTTGCAGAAAGCGAAAACCTTTTGAACGTCCTCGCCGGTGACGACACCGGGCTTTACCACGTCGAGAAGTTTGTTTGACATAAGTAGTGATCCTGAATGAGCCTGTTGAAAGTGCCCCAACGCCGGAAGATCCTCCGAGCCGGGGCGCTGGGCCGCCTGCGCTGCCATTGCCGTCCCGGAGTCCGGATCGGAGGAGCCGTGTAGCGGTGGGAGACGGACTGACGGAACTGGGCAGAGGGCTTGCCGCCCGCGGCGCACCGGGGGCGGCAATCTGGCGCGATTCGGCCGTGGTTCCGGAATCTAGAGGACCGCCTCCACGTTCCTGACGACGTTCTCGACCGTGAAGCCGAATTCCTTGAACAATTGACCGGCCGGTGCGGATTCACCGAAGCGGTCGATACCGACGATCCGGCCCTTGCATCCGGCATACTTCCACCAGCCGTCGGTGACGCCTGCTTCCACCACCACACGCTTGGTGACGGCCGGCGGCAACACCTGATCGCGATAGGCCTGATCCTGGGCATCGAAGACATTGGTTGAAGGCATCGACACCACGCGGATCTTTTTGCCTTTGGCGTTCAGTTCTTCGGCTGCTTTCACCGCGAGTTCGACTTCCGAACCGGTTGCGATGATGATCGCATCGGGCGTCCCATCACAGTCGCAGATCACGTAGCCGCCCCGTGCGATCTGATCGATCTGCGCCGGAGTGCGGCTGATGTGCGCCAGATTCTGTCGAGAGAAGATCAGGCAACTGGGGCCGTCCTTCCGTTCGATCGCGGCTTTCCAACAGACCGCCGATTCGACCGCATCGCAAGGGCGCCAAACCTGCATATTGGGGATCATGCGCAGCGTCGCCGTCTGTTCAACCGGTTGATGGGTCGGGCCGTCTTCACCCAGGCCAATCGAATCATGGGTATAAACGAAGATGGTCGGCGCCTTCATCAGAGCGGCCATGCGAACCGCATTGCGGGCGTATTCCGAAAACATCAGGAAGGTCGCGCCGTAGGGTTTGAGACCGCCGTGCAGCGCGATGCCGTTCATCATCGCCGACATGCCGAATTCACGAACGCCGTAGTACACGTAATTGCCGCCGTGACCCGGTGCATTGACATCCTTGCAGCCCGACCACAACGTCAGGTTGGATCCGGCCAGATCGGCCGATCCGCCCAACAGTTCCGGCAGCAGCGGGCCGTAGCCGTTCAAGGTGTTTTGGGAAGCCTTGCGGCTGGCGATGGTCTCGGCTTTCTCGTTGACCTTGGCAATGAACGCAGCGGACTTGGATGCCCAGTCAGTCGGCAATTCGCCGGCCATGCGCCGTTCGAATTCTGCCGCGAGTTCCGGGAATGCACTGCGGTAGTTTTCGAAACGGTCGTTCCAGTCAGACTCGTTCTTGGCGCCGACCTCTTTCGCATCCCATCCTTCGTAAATCTCAGCCGGGATCACGAACGGCTCATGCGGCCAGCCGATGTTTTCGCGAACCAGCGTGATCTCATCATTGCCGAGAGCGGCTCCGTGGCACTCTTCCTTGCCCTGCTTGTTCGGGGAACCCCAGCCGATGATGGTCTGGCAGCAGATCAACGACGGTTTGTCGGTGACTTTCCGCGCCTCTTCGATGGCCCTCTTGACCGCCTCTGCGTCATGACCATCGACCTTCGGAATCACATGCCAGCCGTAGGCCTCGAAGCGCCTGGGCGTGTTGTCCAGGAACCAGCCGGGCGTGTCGCCATGGCCGCGGACTTCGCCATCGATGGAGATGTTGTTGTCGTCGTAGAACGCGATCAGCTTGCCGAGCTTCATGGAGCCGGCCAGCGAACAAGCCTCATGCGAAATGCCTTCCATCAGGCAGCCGTCGCCGAGGAAAACGTAGGTGTAATGATCGACGATGTTGTGGCCGGGGCGGTTGAACTGCGCCGCCAGCGTGCGCTCAGCGAGCGCCATGCCGACCGCGTTGGTGACGCCTTGTCCGAGCGGACCCGTGGTGGTCTCAACTCCCGGAGCGTAGCCATATTCGGGGTGACCGGGCGTCTTGGAGTGAAGCTGGCGGAAGTTTTTCAGTTCCTCGACCGGGAGCTCGTAGCCGGTCAGATGCAGCAAGGAGTAGAGAAGCATGGAACCATGTCCATTCGACAGCACGAACCGGTCGCGGTCCGGCCATTTGGGATTGGCCGGGTTGTGGCGCATGTAGTCGTTCCACAACACTTCGGCGATGTCGGCCATTCCCATGGGCGCTCCAGGATGCCCGGAATTGGCTTTCTGCACGGCATCCATGCTCAAAGCGCGTACGGCATTTGCAAGTTCTCGGCGCGAAGGCATGCTTCTTCTCCTTGGCTATTGTCTAGAAAAATGAAAAACCCGAATTATGTAACAAACACTTGAAGATTGTCACGGTGTTCTCCGCTTCCCGCAGAGCGGGGGACCGGATACCTCCGATGGAAGATCGCCGGCGGTCCTGCGAACCCTTCGAGGCGAGCTTTATAGCGATAAACGCTGTCGAAGGAAAGTAAGTATTTCTTTGGGAAAACATAAAGGCAGCGTGTCCGGGGCTGTGCCGCTGAAGGCCGGCGCGCCGTCCTCATCCGGGCAGCGGCCGGCCAGTGGCAACGGTGCCGTGGTCTATTCGACTTTCGGTCTTCCGAGACCTTCGGTGCTGCAGTGCGCGATGGTCAGGCGACTCGCCTTCACAGGGTCCAGGTGAACTGGAGTGCTGAGATGTGGAAGGGAGATGGCGGAATGGCGGCACAAGGCTCTACCGGAGGGAAGTATCGCGGCTACTACCCGGAGCGGGTTCGGTAAGCGGGCTCGGCACGGCCGCTGCCGTGGATGCGATCTGACGCAAAAATGCCGCCGACCCCGGATCGCGTTGCCGCTTCTTAGGACAGCGGAACTCGTCGGAATCGACGGCATCATCAAGAATAGAGAGCCAGGCGCATGTGAGCAGCCTCACATTGGAAAACGCCAGGCCTGGCGCCGAGGTGGCCTTGTCGCTGGTCGCTGTGCCCCTGGCGCCCCTCAGCCGAGGAGGGTGCGGGCCACATGCCAAGACTTGGCGATCGACACCTGATCGTAAACTATTCGAGGTTGGCGTGCCGGGTCCTCATTTCTTCTTCCGGGATTCCCTTCTCGTGAATGATGTGCGCGATCGTTGCTTCCAGGAACATCAAAGTCGACAGTTCGAAGGTCGTGCCCATCGGCATTCCGACGATCTTGCTGTATTGCTCCGGCGTTCCAATCTGGATCACGAAATTCGCCATGTCGCCGATGGTCGAGCTGGTCTTGGTGGTGATCAGCACGATCTCGGCTCCCAGTTCTTTCGCCCGTTTGGAGAATGCGATCATCGTTTCGGTCTCACCCGAACCGGAAATCACGATCAACAGATCGCCGTTCCGGATGCTGGGGGTGACGATTTCACCGACGACGAAGACTTCATAACCACCGTGCATCAGGCGCATCGCGAAGAATTTCGCGATGAGCCCCGATCGACCCGCTCCCGCAACGAAGATGCGGGAAGCGCCGTCGAGCTTCTGAGTCAGTTTTTCATCATAGCTCGGATTCGTAGCCGTCAGAATGCTCGAAATCTTCTCTATGATCCGTTCCTGATGCATATGGGTTCCTTAGGCGGCGGAAGCCAACTCGCAGATTTCACGCGCTGCGTCGGCCGGAGAGGCGGCGCCATAGATCGCGGCGCCGACGACGACGATATGAGCGCCTGCACGGGCGACCTGTTGTACCGTCGACTGCTTGATGCCGCCGGCAACCGAGATGCGCACCGGCAGACCCAGCTTGGCGATCGCCTGGAGGTCGGCGAAAGGCGTCTGGCCTGCAGCCTGAGCGTCCAGACCGGTGTGAACGCCGATGATGTGTGCGCCGAGTTTCGCGGACTCCTTGGCGCAATTGATCTTGTCGGGAACGTTGATCAGGTCGACCTGCACTTCGGCATTGTGCGCATTGGCGGCCTTGATGACGCCAGCGATGGTCGGCAGGCCGGAAACACCCAATACGGTGCAGATGTCGGCGCCGGCCGCGTAGAACGGAGTCGCCTCGTATTCACCGGCATCCATCGTCTTCAGATCGACCAGGATCAGCGTGGTGGGGAACTTCTTGCGCAGCTCTCTGACCAGGGCGACTCCGTTGTGCTTGATGCAAGGAGTACCGATCTCGAAGATGTCGACGTAGGGAGCCGCCAGTCCAGCCAGCCTGAGGGTCTGGTTGACATCCAGCGAATCCAGTGCCAGCTGAATTAATGGTCGTGCCATGGTAAGTCCTCCAATCGCTTATAGTTTGGGTGGGTTAGATGATTTGATGCATCGGTCGAATGCATTGTTTCACAACTGTACCGAAAGTAAGGCGCCCCTGTCAATCGGAAGTCAGCCTCTCTTCCTGTATCAGCGACCTAAAGACAAGCGGTCACCTGCAGCGCCTGCCCCGTCAACGGACACCGAAAATCCATCAGGCATTTTCGCGCGATCCGCGTTACCCATCATGCCGGACATCGCTGCCCGGCGATGGTGTTGCGGGCCGTGCTCAACATCCTGAGCACGGGATACCGCGACCTTCGGATGCCGCTCGGTCTCAGCCGGCGGACGAATCCATCTTCTTCAGATATTTCGCCACACCAGTGTCCGCTGCGGTAGCGGCGGTGGCGGGCAAAGTCTTCAAATACTTTGCGACACCGGTTTCGGCCGCTGCGGCCGCGGCTGCCGGCAGGCTCTTCAGGTAACGCGCAACTCCGGTTTCGGCGCCGACGCCGATGCTCTTCAGATAGCGGGATACGCCGGTTTCGCCGGCAACTGCCGGTGCAACCGGCGCGGCGGCGGCCGGTTGGGATGCCGCTTCGGCGGGTGCCGACTTGGAGCCCCGCTTCGATGTGAAAAACACGATAGCGGCCAGGCCGATCACGATGCCCAGCAGCGGAAGGTTCTCGGCGAGCAGACTTTCCGCCTTCGCCTCGCTGGCAGCCGAGGCTGCAGGCGCTTCACTGGCGGCCGCCGATGCACTCGCGGCCGGCGCGGGTGCCGCTGCCGGGCTTTTCGCGATCGCCTCGGCGTCTCGGTAGAGAACTTCCGGTTTGAACTCGGCTGGATACTTGGTGTTATCGGCGGCGGCGGGCTTGGCCGGTGCCGCCGGAGCGGCGGCAGGCGCTGGCGCCGACTGGGGCTGTTTGGCGATGTAATCCTTGTCCTGGTAGATGACGGACGGCTCGAACGGAGGCGGATAGTTCCCCGCGACCGCGAGCGGGCTGGCTAGCATGAATGCCGAGATCAGACCTTTCGTGAAATTATTCTTTTGCACTGTGTTCCCCTCTGTGTCTTGGATAGTGGCAGATGTCCCAACCTGAGACAGGCTGGGCACCGGGCTCCTTCGCTAGTATAAGGGGTCGCATTGGCAAAGGGAATATGGCTCCGATACCCGTCGACGAGGGGTTAGAACGCAATCGGCCCGTGGTCTCGAGTGACGTGTGATGTCCTCTGCAGAGCGATCGTGCGCGTGCCAGCGAAGCGCATCGAGCCGCAAGCCTGTTGCGCCACCCGCGGCCCAAGCGACTTCGGCCGAGAAGTCCGCGGCGCAGGATTTACGGGCCGGCCCTGGCGGTCAGACGGAACCCCGAATCGAGCAAGCGGGTCATGGTTTGATTCCTCGATGCCGCCGACGAAGACCCCATCACGACACCAATCAGTCGTTTGCCATCGCGACGCGCGGACGCCACCAGGTTGTAGCCGGATGCGCGGGTGTAGCCTGTCTTGATGCCATCCATTCCGCGATAAACACCCAACAGCCGATTGTGGTTCGGGTGTAGCGCCCGGCCGTATCGGAACTGTCGCTGTCCGAAAAAGTGGTAGTACTGCGGGTAGTGGCGGAGCAGTGCCCGAGCCAGGATCGCCATGTCGCGCGCCGTCGTCCGATGTGCGGGGTGGGGGAGACCGGACGCATTGCCGAAGGTCGTCCGACGCATACCGAGTGCATGCGCCTTCTTCGTCATCCGTGACGCGAAGCGGCGCTCGCTTCCGGCCAGTGTTTCGCCCACCAACACCGCCATGTCGTTGGCGGATTTCGTGGTCATGGCCAGGATCGCGTCATTGACGCTGATCGTCTGGCCGGGACGGAGGCCCAGTTCGGTCGGGGGCTGGGCTGCTGCATTCCGGGAAACTCTCAACCGGCTATGTAAACGGATACGTTTGCGCTCGATGGCCTCGAACAGCACATACAGGGTCATCATCTTGGTCAGTGAAGCGGGGTAGCGAACGGCGTCGGCGCCGTGCTCGCGCAAGGTTCGGCCGGAACCGGCTTCGATGACCAGAACGGAAGGTTGCGTTGCGGCCACCGCTTCGGATGCGGTGGTCTCCAGGAACAGGAGTATGGATACGAGCGCAAAGGCCATGCGAGCGACAGCGGACGGCGGGCGGGCGCGAGACCGAAGCGATTCTGTTCCGACGTTGGAGACGGGCGGCTCGCTCTTCCACTCCGCTTCCCGATTGTTGCTCATTGCCAGGGCGGGTTTCATGCTCATCAAACTTGCCGTATAATTCTGTTTCGCTGCACATTGTAAGTCCCCATCGTCTAGAGGCCCAGGACACCGCCCTCTCACGGCGGCGACGGGGGTTCGACTCCCCCTGGGGACGCCATTTAAATCAATTGGTTAGCATAGTATAAGTCAGCATCTTCGTTGGGACAGGCTGCGCGCCGCCATTAATTATCTTTAGTACGAAATTCCGTGACACGGAAACGACGCGTCTGAAAGCCGCTGCGGTACGATGCGCACAGCCATCGCCTCATTCCTCAAAGTTATTAGGTTCTGTTGACATAACGCTCGTCGGCCGGGAGTGTTAGCGCTTTTTGACGATGGCGAACCGGCTCGAAATCAGCGACGAAGAATGGGCTGCAATCGATCCGATACTGGCGGCCTACAAGCAGGTTCGCATCGCGTCGGAGGCCGCTTGCCGGGCCTTCCTGGCGGCCGTCCTGTGGGTCTTGCGGTCGGGGGCGCCGTGGCGTCTGCTGCCCGCCGAGCATGGGAAGTGGAACTCGGTCTTCAAGCGCTTTGCCCGCTGGTGCCGCCACGGCGTCTGGCAGGCATTGCACAGGGGCTGTTCGCATCTGCCTGATTTGCAGAGCATCCTGGGATTGTGTCGCCATTTTTTGCGAAACCTGACGGGACATCCCAGTCACCCTCA
>CAZXXC010000101.1:0-15447 GCA_964644665.1 uncultured Methylococcaceae bacterium | reverse complement strand
AGGGGCTTTCCGGCTGCCGTGCGCCATGAGCCGGGACGCCGGTCCCCAGCGCTAGCAACAAGACGAACTGCTTTATGGCGGGGTGCCTCGTGGTCGATTCCACGGATCCATTCGCGGTGCGCGACGGAGCCTTACCGGTCAGCGGGCCGGGCTCCCGAGTCATCGACCGCCGCCCTTCGCCGGGCTCTGCAGCGGTTGATCGGGCAGGGTCAGGCCTTGTTCCTTGGCGCGCTGCTGCATCTTCTCATGATGTTGCTGCTGGTAGGCCCTGCGTTCTTCCTCGGTTTTCATGCTGCGCATTCTTTTCCGATGCTCGGCGCGTTCCGCCGGCGCCATCAAGTCGCGGCCGCGAACCTGCGGTTGCTGGGGGGCCGAGACTTGCCCGGCGGTCGGGTTCTCTTCGGCAGCAATGGCCACGGTACCTGTAACGACCGAGCAAGCCAGAGTTACGGCGGAAACGAAACGGGATGTCGACATGGCGATTTCTCCTTATCCGGTCTCGGCGCGTGTGCCGACCGGGCGCATGGGGTGGATTATCGGGGCAGCGGCTGATGACTGGATAGGCCAAGTCGCTGTTTCTCTCCGTAGTTACCACCGTTGAATACAAGAATCAGCGGCACCGTCGGCGGCAGGGCTGTCAATATAAATCAGGCCGGTACACGCCCGGCCTTTGCTCACGCGGCTCGTCGCCGCGCCGTGGCATTCTGCCCCGGATGAAACCGGCCTATTGACGGGCCGGGTGAATAGTTTCCTCTGAACTACGTGCTCAGGCAACGGCCGTCCGGCAACGATGGGGGAAAGAAGTCATCGGGGAAGTTCCATGGTCGCGGGTCGAGAGGCGATCCGGCGTGGCTTCTGGGATCGATTTCAGACACTCGGCTGTTCGCACGGCGTCGTGCATCATGTCCGGAACGCGTGGGGACCGGTCACCTCCCGTGCTCGAACACGACTAGCGTTTGACGCGAGGACTGCGCCGAGACGTGAGGCCGGGCGACCGACCCGGGTTCCGTCGAGTGGGGGAATACCACGGCGCTCACGGCCATTGCACCGCTCTTGTAGCCGGAAAAGACGCGGGGTCCGGTGATCTGTGCCAATTCGGATTGGCGGTTCCGTCGATCAGCCGCAGCAGCATTTGTCCGCCTGCACCGGTGGGCACTTCACCGAGCCGTAGGAGCAGAATACGCAGCAGTCGCCCGGCTTGGGCCGGAGTAAGGTATGGCAGTTCGAGCACTCGTAAAACCACTGACAGGCATCGGTGGGCATGATCTCGGTCTTGGCATGGCCGCAATGCGGGCAGGTCAGGGTCGATTTCAGCGTGATAGGGTTCATCGCTTATCATCCGACGGGCTTGACGAATTGCCGGCGTTCGAAGTCGCTTCGGTAGCGGATCGTCCAGCCAGGGCGCCTTGCCGGGCCCGGCGACGGTCAAGCATCGCTTTCAAGATGCGCGGATATTCGTGCCGAGAATCCCGTAGCGCCAGCCCCTTGTTACCCTGGTGCAATCGTCGACGCGCGACGACGCTGGGCAACATCGTCATCGCCAGCCCTTGTTCGATGGCACGCACGAACCACTCGGACCATTCGACCAGTTGCCAGCCTTCATCGAAATTCCCGATGCGGCGGAACGCCGACCGACGGATCAACATCGCGGAGGGCAGGTAGCCGGGCATCGGGACGTCCGAATACGACATCCGCTGCCGGAAGGATTCATCGAGTTCGGGACTGGGGAACTGACGGACCATCCCGAATATCGCATCCGTGCCGTCCTCGGCCCGCAGCACCTCGACTTGGGCGGCCAACTTGTCGGGCGTCCACAGATCGTCCTGATCCAGGAATGCGAGTAACGAACCTCGGGCCAACGCGACACCCCGATTTCGTGCGGCGCCGGTGCCCCGATTGGGCTGGCGGTACGCACGCAACCGGGAAGCGTAATGCCCGATCAGGGTCCAGCTCGCATCCGTCGAACCGTCGTCGATGACGATGAGCTCCAGAGTCCTGTAGGACTGCGCAAACACGCTCTCGATGGCTTCCGCCAAATAGGGGGCTCCGTTGTAGACGGGTATGATCACGCTGACCAACGGTCGCGCGGCGGTTGCGGCGATCATGGGCGCGTTCGCCTGCGCCGTTCCAGCAGCTTTCGGACTACCGTAAGGTGGCCGCTGTGCTGAGGGTGCCGGCTGCGGGTCAGATTGGTCCCATGCAGGCGGTATTGCAAGACCACTTCGGCGAGCGTACCGGTTGGGATGCCGGCATCGCGGGCGCGCGCGAACCAGTCCACGTCTTCTGCGCAGCGCAGCCGTTCGTCCACCGGTCCCACCTCGGAAAACACGGCTTTTCGCGCGAGTAATGCGCCGAATGACGGCAGCGGACGGGGCCGTCCGAACGTTTCCCATTCGCCGTCGGCAGTCGATCGCAGACACTGTGTCTGTCCATAGACCATCGCCGATTCGCAATCGGCGTGCAGCAGCGCCAACTGGCGTTCCAATTTCTGCGGCATCCACAGGTCGTCGGCGTCCAGAAACGCAATCAGTGTGCCCTTCGCCAGCGCAATGCCCCGATTGCGGGCCGCCGCCGGGCCACGATTTTCCTGCGTCACCACGGCGACGTCCGAGTGCTGACGCGCGATGGACGCGCTGCCATCGGTCGAACCGTCGTCCACCACGATGATCTCCAGCGAGGCCATGCCTTGTGCCCGGATGCTGGCCAGGGCCTCGGCCAGATAGATCCCGGCGTTGTAGACGGGCAAAATGACGCTGATCAGGGGTTCAGTCATCGTTCACCCGGCGACGTCGTGTCGAGGCGCGAGCGGCTTCCAGCAACGCGTCCCGTCGCAGCGCCGGGTCTCGGCTGGTATTCGTTTCATGGATACGAAACAGATAGGTCACCTGATCCGTCAATATCGGCGGGCGTCCCCGTTCGCGAGCGCGCATGAACCAGTCCAGATCGTCGCTACAGAATTCCAGGCGTTCGTCGAAAGGTCCGATCTCGCGGAATGCGGTGAGGCGGAACACGGCGCTGCCGACGTGGGGCGCGAGCCATGGGCGCCCGTGTTCGGCGAACTGCGGCCCTCGCTGGTCTCGTCCGACCAGCATCATCGCCTGCGTCAGACCCATGGCGGCCGGTGCGTGCGGATGCCGGTCCAGCATTCGGAGCAATATCGTCAGATGGTCCGCCGGCCATAGATCGTCCTGGTCGAGAAACGCGATGAGCTGACCGCGGGCTGCGGCGACACCGGTATTTCGCGCTGCCGCTGGACCGCCACGAGTTCGCTGCAGGCAGCGGACGGAACCTTCGATGGTGCGCACGATCGCAACGGTATCATCGGTCGAACCGTCGTCAACGACCACGATTTCCAGCGGCACGAAATGCTGGTCTAGGACGCTGGCTACGGCATCGGCGATGAAGGCCTGGCCGTTATGTGCGGGAATTACCACACTGACGGTCGGAGTCATGGTGTGCCGGTGCCGCGTCGCCGATCCAGAGAACGCTTGAACACCTGAAGCAGGTTCAGCGACGACGTCGTTTTGCCGTAGGTCATGCTGCTCTCATGGTAGCGGTAGTAGAGTCCGACCTGCGGCAGGGCCGCGAAAGTGACGCCTTGTTCGCGTGCCCGCATCAGCCAGTCGATGTCCTCGCTGTAACGCAGCGAGCTGTCGAACAAACCCACCCGATCGAATGCGGCACGACGGAAAAGTCCGCAACCGAGCTGGGCGCCGGAGATCGGGCGACCCACCGGGGCGAAATCGTCCGACCCGGTGACGCGACGCAGCCATTGCACCGTCCCCATCACGACGTCGACTTCTGGATGGCTGTCGAGGTAACGGAGCTGTGTCTCCAGTTTCTCGGCCGGCCAGAGGTCGTCGGCATCGATGAAGCCAACCACTGGCGCGTTGGCCAGCCGAAGGCCGGCGTTGCGTGCAGCGGCCGGTCCGGCGTTCGGCTGTTTGCGATAAATGCAGCATGGTCCCCATGCCTCGACGATCCGGGCCGTGCCGTCGGTCGATCCGTCGTCGATCACGATGATCTCCAGCGAGACATCCCGGCGATTCGGCAGGCTGCCGAGGGCTTCGGCAAGGAAGTCCTCGCCGTTGTAGACCGGCAGGATGACACTGACGCGCGGATCGCCATGATTCATGCGGGATTCAGCGTCGCGCTGCGGGGTGAGTGACGGATGTCAGCAGGTCCGCCAACTGCTCGACTTGGCGGTCGATCGTGAACGCCGCGAGTTCGGCCGGGATGCCGGAGAAAGGGAGTTCGCCGTCGCGCTGCCAGGTGGAAAGCCAATCGGCGAGCGTCGCCGCGACTTCGACGGGGTCGCTCGCCGTCGTGCCTGCGCCGGTCCGTGCCAGCAGACTGTCGACCCAATCGCCGTCCGCCGGAATCGCCAGAACCGGTCGGTGCGCCCCGAATGCTTCGAAAATCTTGGTCGGATGGCTCATGGTTCCGTGATTTCGGCGGTGGACCGTACAATTGAATGCGAGCAACCCGTCACTGTCCTTCACCAGTTCGACCGCCGTCGTCGAATCGACTTTGGGACGGATGTTGCAGACAGCGGCGCATGGCCTCGCTCGTATCAGGTCGTGCAGATAGTCGTCACACTTCGAACCGACAAAGCGGACCTCGAGTTGCGCCGCCGTTTCGGGATTGCGACGGAGCAGTTCGTCAAGGCCGTCGAAAAAGATCGGCGGCTTCTGGTCCAGCGGGTAGAGGGAGCCGATATGCGAAACGACCAGGCGCGCACGCCGGGGTCTGCGGTTCGGCCGTCGCTCGGCAAACTCTTCCGGGGCGAAGCCGGTCAACACCAATCGGCTGGGTTTACGGTAGGTGCGCGACAAATATTCGGCCATGTACGGCGAAACGGCAACGCATGCCGCGGCCGTTTGCATCCACCACCGATGGTAGGCCTTCCGTATTCGTCCGCCGATGGTCGCCCGGAACTGTGCGATGAAAAAGCCCCAGAGATCGCCGAAGAACGGGATCCAGGGTACGTCCAGCATCGTTGCCACGCGGCGTCCGGTCAAGTGGTTGGTTTCCGGCGGGCAATAGCTGATGACCGCATCGATACGCCGCTGGCGGGCCACGGCTTTGGCCGCTTTCGCGGCGGGTTCGATCCAGCCGACGAATTCGTCCGGATACCGGCCGGGCCGCAGCCGGGCGGCGGCAGCGGCCTTCTGGAGCAGCCAAGGGCCATCGGGTCTGAACGTCTGTTGGCGCCGCATCGGCGGAGCCTGGACGCGGTGGATGGGAAACTCGATGCTCCGCTCGATTTCGGGTTCCCAACTCAAACCCCATGACGGGTCCTGGTCGCCGATACCGGCCGTCCAATCGCGGGTCAATACTTCCGGCAGCCATCCGAAATTGGGCAGGCGCCTGCAATAACCGACGAGCCGCTTCACGGCGACATTGTGTGCCGGAAGGAAATGATAGTGGATGATCAAAACACGCTTGGGCGAACGCGGAACATCCCGCAGCGCCGTACTCACGGCCCGATGACCTCGACGATGGCCTCGGGAATCCGCTGCAACTCGGTTCCTGCTTCGAGCCAGTAACTCGGAACGAATCGGACCAGTGATGTCAACGTCGCGAATGCGCGGCTCCCGTCGCCCGGAAGCTGAAAGACCGTCGTCGGCGCCAACGCCGCCAGTGCCTGCGCGGGCGATGCCGGCGCGATCCGGGTGTCCCGACGGCCCGTTACCTTCGGCAGCAGGATCGCTTTGAGCGGAAACCCATCGCCGAGGGTTTCCGGCGCATGGCGCTCCAGGAACACCAGTGCCTTTTCGGTCTCGAGTTTGGAAGCGGTGTCGACGCAATCCCGCCAGCGTGGAAACCAATTCATCTGCTCGCCGTGCAGTTTGGCGGAATTGTAGAGGCTGAAGACTCTCGGCGGCGAACCGACACTGACCATCACGTAGTCGTCACCCAGGTAGCGCAGAGGTGACCCGACGCAACTCAAGGCTGACGTCGACTTCCCCGAGCCGCCTTTCCCGGCCAGCAGAACGCTACCCTGTCGGGTACCGACCGCGGCGGCATGCACCAACTGGCATTGCCGATCACCTAGCAGCCAGTGGAGCAGGGTGCGGAGTGGTGCACCGCGTTCGTAGTAGGGTACGTCACTGGCGTCGGAAATCCAGAACAGCCCGATTCGCCGCGACAGATCCGCCATGCGCAGGATTTGATCGCCGGCATCGAAGACCGTGCGAATCGGACCGACGTTGAATCCTCGAATCTCGCCTCTTGCGCCGTAGGATTCGGGGCCCCACGTCGGCCGTGGTAGCAGGCCGCACGATCCGTCATAAAGGCAGATGGTGAAGTCGGGCTCGCGCGTTTGGTCAGTCGCCCGGTGGGCAAGGGCGCTCGTCATCGGCTGGACCAGCGCCGGGCCCGCAAAGCGCAAGCCGATGATGTGCGCACCGATCGCGTAATGCCGTTCGGTTGGGCCAGCGGACTGTTCCGCTGCGCAGAATGCGGCGAGCGCTCGATCGAACCAGCGGACCGCGGTGGACATTTGGTCGTCTTCCGCCTGGCCGGGCGACGGTACTTCGCCATGGAGTATCGCGACGACGTTATGCATCGTCGGGCAGTGCCTCCTCAGGAAGGCGGCTGCGTGTCGGAAGGTTTCACCGGCCAGCCCGATTCAGCGACATCGTGTATCGGGTCGATCAGTAACAGATCCTGCATGTCGGTGTATTTCTGCAGGAGCGGGATCTGGTACGGCACCCGAAGTGGCGATGGGGCGTGGGTGCGGTGCGCCGCGACGATGGAAGGCGGAGGTGTCTCGGCCGTCATGACGAGCCCTTCGTCGCGCAACTCGGTCAGAAAATGCGTCAACGACTGCTCGATTGCACCCGCCACGGCCTCGTAACGTGCATCCAGCACTTCGATCAACTCCGCGGTGCGCTTGCCTTGTTCCAACAGGGACCAGATTTCCGCGGCCGTTCCGGTCAAGCTGTAGTAGCAACCGGTGTCGAGATTGATGATCACAACCTCACCATCCATCGTCTGATGGACAATCCGGGGGTCGATCCGAAGATGGTCCGCAGTAGTCATGAGCCGGATGCTCCGCAGAGTGGCAAAACGCATCACCTCCAAGTATGCAACCTCGGGTTGGCGTTGTCGACGGAAAACACGATGGCTTTCTCCGGCGGCTCGTGAGACAGCCCGCTGACAGCATGCGCCCTGGATTCGAACGGTGCATCATTGAGAGCTTGCGTCTCTCGACCCGATGCGACTTCCTGCGATGTTCGCCCTAAGTGCGCTAAGTCGTCCTGTGCGAGATCAGCACCTGCTGCGTCGGCGTGCGGCAGGTTCAGTGCGTCGCTGTTCCTGCCGATCACTGCGCTGCGCTCTGTGACCGGATGACGTGACCATCCGAATGAATGACCTGCGAGGCACGTTCGCCGCTCCGCTACCAGATGCCGCGCTCGCGGCGACCGACGATGCTCGCAGCAGCGAGTTCGAGCCGGCACCACATCCTGCGAAGGCGGCTGCCCAGCACGGGTAGGGCGGTGCCTCAGGTCGGCGCGGATCGGTGTCCATCCATCCGTCCCGGGATCAGTCCCGAGTTCATCGGGATCGGAGGCCCCAGAATGATCAGGAGAGTAGCTAAACGCATGATATCGTGTTAGATTGTTTCCCTTACTGATACAAATATGCTGGAACTCCTGCCCCTCGTAATGTCTTCGTCCTACGTCCCCACGCCGCCATAACGCTCCGGCGTCATCGTCCTGATGCTTCCAGGGCGACTTTCCCATCGACTTCTCCTCGAATCGACGGCCGGCCCTTTGTTCCCCGGTACGCGGTTCTTCGATCTGACCTTGATACGACTATGCTCCTTTCGTCCAAAAAACAGGACTGGCTAGGGAATATCCGCGGCGACGTGCTGGCCGGCGCCGTGGTGGCTCTCGCTTTGATCCCGGAGGCGATCGCGTTCTCCATCATTGCCGGGGTAGACCCGAAAGTGGGTCTTTATGCCTCGTTCTGCATCGCTGTGATCACTGCGTTCGTCGGCGGCCGGCCCGGTATGATTTCGGCAGCTACCGGGGCCATGGCCTTGCTGATGGTGACACTGGTCAGGGAGCATGGGCTGCAGTACCTGCTGGCTGCGACAGTTCTGACCGGCGTGCTGCAGATCGTCGCGGGCTACCTGAAACTCGGCAGCCTGATGAGCTTCGTATCGCGTTCGGTCGTGACCGGGTTTGTGAATGCTCTGGCGATTCTGATCTTCATGGCGCAGATTCCGGAGTTGACCCATGTGAGCTGGCCGGTCTATGCAATGACGGCGGGGGGGTTGGGGATCATCTATCTGTTCCCGTATCTGCCGTGGATCGGCCGTGCGGTACCGTCTCCGTTGGTCTGCATCATCGCGCTGACCGTGGTCGCGGTGTATTTCCGGCTCGATATCCGCACCGTTGGGGATATGGGCGAATTACCCGATGCGCTGCCGGTGTTCCTGTGGCCCGACGTGCCGCTGAGCCTGGATACACTGCGGATCATCTTGCCGTACGCGGCGCCGCTGGCGGTCGTGGGTCTGCTCGAGTCCCTGATGACGGCCACCATCGTCGACGATCTGACCGATACGTCCAGCGACAAGAATCGCGAGTGCAAAGGCCAGGGGTTGGCCAACATCGGTGCGGGGTTGCTGGGCGGCATGGCGGGGTGCGCGATGATCGGGCAGTCGGTGATCAACATCAAGTCCGGCGGTCGCGGCCGGCTTTCCACCCTGGCCGCCGGAACCCTCCTGTTGATCATGGTGGTGTATCTCGATGAATGGATTTCCAGGATTCCGATGGCGGCCCTGGTTGCGGTGATGATCATGGTGTCCATCGGCACCTTCAGTTGGCGCTCGATCGCAAACCTGAAACAGTATCCGTTGTCCTCGAATCTCGTGATGATCGCGACCGTGATCGTCGTGGTGTGGACACACAACCTTGCCTATGGCGTCTTCGTCGGCGTGCTGCTGGCCTCGCTGTTCTTCGCCAACAAGGTCAGCCATTTCATGTATGTCAAATCCAGCCTGGACGAGGAAACCAGTACGCGAGCCTATCGGGTCGTCGGGCAGGTGTTCTTCAATTCGGCGCAAAAGTTCACGGCATCGTTCGACTTCAAGGAAGCCGTCGAACGGGTCGTAATCGATTTGCATCGCGCGCATTTCTGGGATATCACCTCGGTCGCAGCACTGGATAAGGTGGTCATCAAGTTCCGGCGCGAAGGTGCGGATGTCGAGGTGATCGGCATGAACCGCGCGACCACGACCATCGTCGACCGTTTTGGCGTGTACGACAAACCCGAGGAAATCGACCAGATCATGGGAGGACACTGATGGACACGATCACGAACCTCGTTTTGGCCGGCATTGATGGTTCGGTGCTGACCGACGCCGTCTGCGATTACGCCGCGTGGATCGCGAACCGGGTCGACGCCCCGCTGAAGTTGCTGCACACCATCGATCATCATCATGAGACCGCACCGGCCGTCGATCTGACCGGCAATATCGGCATCGACAGCCGCGATCATCTGCTCGAAGAGATCACCGGCGTCGAGCAGCATTGGAGCAGGCTGCGCCTGCAACAGGGCAAGCTGCTGTTGAAGGCGGCCAAGGAGCGCGTGATGCAAGCCGGCGTCGCCGTGGCGCTGACCAATCAGCGCCACGGCAGCTTGGTGGAAGCCTTGATCGAACTGGAGGATCAGATCCGCGTGTTAGTCATCGGCGTCCGCGGCAAGGTGCATGAGAACCAGACGGGACGCCTCGGCGCGAAACTCGAATCCATCATCCGTTCGCTGCACCGCCCGATCCTGGTCGTCAACAATACCTTCAAGGCGCCGCAGGACGTGATGATCGCCTATGACGGCAGCCGGGAGTCCGAGAAGGCATTGGACATGGTGGCGACCAGTCCGCTCTACCGGGGGCTGCGCTGCCACTTGGTTAGCGTTGATCAGAATGACGACAGGGGAGCGCTGCTGGACGCCGCAATCGGCAAACTGCAGCGCGCCGACGGGATCGATCTGGTCGTCAAGAAACTCGAGGGAAATCCGGAACAGGCGCTTTGTGCCTACCAGACCGAACGAGCGATCGACCTGACCGTCATGGGCGCTTTTCGGCATACCCGGATCCACGATCTGCTGCTGGGCAGCTTCACCGTGAAGATGCTGAGCAAGAGCAAGGGTCCTTTGCTGCTGCTCCGATAAGGGCGGTCTGTCTCGTGGGTGGAGGGTCGCTGAGCGTCGTACAGTGCTAACGGACGAAGAGATGGCTGGCGTCCGCCGACTCAATACACGTTGCCTGCGCGGAACGGGGGTAACCGTCGTGCTGCTCATTGACTTCAGCTGCTGATCGGCCATCGCACTTTTCGTTGTACTTGTCTTGCGCTCTCCGTTCGGTTAGCATTTTTAGAATGATCTTTCAAGTCATGCCGATCTAACACCGGACATCAAAATAGAGCACGCGGCGGCCGCGTCAGTTCCCGACGGACCCGTCGCGGTTTCCTGCGCTGAGATCCTCAGTCGGGCTTGCTCCTGATGTGGTCCGCTTGGGCTTCTTGTCGAGTCGACAGGCGCCCCCCCAACGCAATTCCCCATTTAGTAGCCGCCAGACGCGCTTTCCAGCGCAGGTTCAAGATCACTCCGATCTCGATCCTAAGGCGGATACATGCAGTTCAAGCGTTCGTTCACCCGCGATAGCCGATTGGTCGCACCGCTGACCGTGGGCCGACGCACCGAAAACGGCAGAACCGATTCGTCGAGGACTGAAACCGAGACCGTATCGAGGACCTCGACTGCCGCCCCACAGGCCGGACCCGGCCGGCTCTCCGTTCCACCGTCGGACTCCAACTTGGCGAAATCCGCTGCCGGCAGACGGGAGCTGGAAATGCATACCTCCATACCCTTTTCCGGCCTCCCTGCGCGCTGCCGTTCGGAGTTTCATGTACGCAGCGGTCCTCAGCGCCCCGCGGAGCCGAACAGGCGCATTCGGGGCTGAGCATGGAAACTTCGAAATCACTACAGCAACCGGTGATTGGCGGCGACGGCGAAGTGGCACGGCGCCGAACCTTCGCGATCATCTCTCATCCCGATACTGGGAAGACGACGCTGACCGAAAAATTGCTGCTGTTTTCGGGCGCCATCCATATCGCTGGCAGCGTCAAAGCGCGCAATTCCCCGCGTCATGCCGCCTCGGACTGGATGGACATCGAGAAGCAGCGCGGCATCTCGGTAGCGAGTGCGGTCATGCAAATGGAGTACCGCGGCTGCGTCATCAACCTGCTGGATACGCCGGGGCACCAGGACTTCTCGGCGGATATTTATCGCGTCCTGACTGCGGTGGACTCCGCCCTGATGGTGATCGATGCCGCCAACGGTGGCGAGTCGCAGACGTTGCGGCTGCTCCGTGTGTGCTGTGCCCGTAACGTACCCAACATCACCTCCGTTAACAAGAGGGACCGGAAGGTGCGTGCCCATCGATCTGATGGGCGCAATCGAGCAAGCCCGGGCGCGACCGCCGTGCCGTTATCGCAGCGACGGCTTCGGTGTTCGCAGGCGCCGAAGAAAAGCGGCGGACCATCCAATTTCACCGGCTTCGCGAACATTCCGGGCCGGTAATCAAAGTCTGCTTGGAAGCTTAGTGAGTTCTTTTGTTTCACCAGAGGAAGCAGTTATGTTGAGTGACGATCAAATCGACGAATTCAGAATCGTGTTGCAGGGCCAATATAAGGAGACATTGGAAGCCATCGCGACCGCCGAGGCGACCGATCCCGGCGTCGTCACGGTGGATCAGGCACGTGTGGGCCGACTCTCCAGGGTGGATGCGCTGCAGTAACAAGCTATGAGCTCCGGACTGAGGGAGAGATTGGAGCGGAACAAACGGCGGCTGGAAGCCGCTTTGAACCGGACATATGAGGGGAGGTATGGCATTTGTTGCCGCTGCCGCGACTGCTTGAGTGTCGTGCGGCTGACCGCCGATCCGGCTGTACCGTTCTGCGCCGATTGCCAGGAAGAGGTCGAGTCCGCTCGCGGCATTGCCATTCGCTGATCACCTGCATCGCTTCTCGATCGCGGAAAGCATATAGGGATAGTCAGCCGGTGATTGCGGCGGCATTCGGTCAAGATCAGGGTTCTTGAAAGGCGATGAGTCGCGGATGGCGGCCAATTGCCGCCTCGTCGGAAAGTTCGAAAGCAGGATTGTGTAGCGAGGTGATCAATGAGTATCAAAGAAATCAAGGCTGGTGAGAGCGCGCGTGAGCGGATCTTGGCGGGCGTCAATCTGCTGGCGGACGCGGTGATGCCAACCTTGGGACCGCGCGGGCGTACCGTCGTGCTCGAACATGGTTCGGGTGCGCCGTTGACGACCAAGGATGGTGTTGCTGTGGCCAATGAGATCGAACTCACCGACCATTTCGCGAACATGGCTGTTCGGATTGTGCGCGAAGCGGCGACGAAAACCGCAGACATTGCCGGCGACGGCACAACCACCTCGATCGTTCTGGCAAGAGCGATGATCAGGGAAGGCATGAAATTCGTCATGCTTGGCGCGAACCCGATGGACGTGAAGCGTGGAATCGACCGAGCAATTGTCACGCTGGTTGCACGGCTCCGGCAACTGTCGAAGCCGTGTGCGAGCGATCGGGAGATCGCTCAGGTGGCCGCGCTGTCGGCCAACGGCGACGAGTCGGTCGGCGCACTGATTGCGGAGGCAATCGCCAAAGGGTGCGATCAGGGCGTAATCACCGTGGAAGAAGGGAAGTCGCTCCATGATGAGTTGTCCCTGGTTGAAGGCATGCAATTCGAGCATGGTTACCTGTCACCCCATTTCGTGACCGATCCGGAAAAGGCAACTGGCTGTATTGGAAGCTCCTTACATCTTGTTGGTGGACAGAAAACTTGCAACGGCAGCAGACGTATTGAACCCGCTTGAACGGGTGGCGAAGCACGGGCGGTCTCTTTTGATAATCGCGGATGACGTGCAAGGCGAAGCGCTGGCGACATTGGTGATCAACCATCTGCAGGGCACAATGAAAGTGTGCGCCGTGAAGTCGCCGGGAATCGGTGACCGGCGGAAGGCGATCTTGGAGGATATTGCCACATTGACCGACGGCACCGTCATTTCGCAGGAGCGGGGGTTGACACCGGCACATTCAAAACTACACCACCTCGGCCGCGCGGAACGAATCGAAGTCAGTAAGGAAACCACAGTGATCATCGGGGGTGCTGGCCTTGCCGATGCAATCACGGCGCGTGTCAAGATGCTGCGGGCCTTGATGGCCGAGAGCACCGCCGAGTACGACCGAAAATTTCTGGAGGAACGCGCAGCCAAGCTTTCCGGGGGAATCGCGGTGATCAGGGCCGGTGCGGCCACGGAATTGGAGATGAAGGAAAAGAAGGATCGTATCGAGGATGCCGTTCACGCGACCCGGGCTGCCATCGAGGAAGGGATCGTTCCCGGCGGCGGCGTCTCATAACTGCGCGCCCGCACCGCTCTCGAGTCGCTCAAAGGTGCGAACGCAGACCAGGATGCCGGCATCGAGGTCGTTCGGCGCGCTCTGGAGGAGCCGCTCCGGCAGATTGTCGCCAATGCCGGGGGAGCCCCGTCGGTGGTTTTAAATCGGGTCGCCAACGGAGAAGCCGACTTTGGCTATGACGCCGACGCCGAATGTCACGGCCGACTGCTGGAGCGCGGTGTGGCCGACCCCGCACTGGTGGTTCGTTGCTCCTTGCAGTTTGCCGCATCCGTGGCGGGCATACTGTTGACAACGGAGTGCATGGTGGCTTCAGCCGAACCGGGACCGGCATGAACCCGGAGAGTCACCATGGGCGGCAGCGCTGCATGGTGTGCCTGAACTCAGGAGCATCCGGGCGGCGGTATCCTGCTGCGCGACGACTGCGGGTCTCTGGTCGAGACCAATTCGGGCTTCGACTGTCAGGAATGGATCGGCTGGATACCAGCACACATTCCTGATCAGGTAGCCAATGTGGGGGAACAACGGCGGCAATGCACTGATGCTTCAACAGCATCGCGACTTGGACTTCTCCCGAAGGTGCCGCATATGGCGCCGGGCCTACTTCGTGGTCGTGGAATATGGTTGAGATCGGTGCACGCCAGTCGTAAACCAGATTCTTCCTTTCCCCTTCGTCGCAGAAGAAGTGGTGGACGCCCGCGCAAACGGGTTCGACCTCTGCTCGGGCGCTGCGGATGAAGTCGAAGTGGCCGAAATTCGGCGAAGGCAAGAGCTTGCAAGGACGCCTTTTTTGGGCAAGAACGGTATCTGCGACCATTACCGACTGCTGGATGGATTGGCACGTCGAGATCTTCTCGACATGGTCCATCTCGGCCCTACTTTCCCACAGATAGTTCTCGCCCGAATGTCCTGCGCGTAATGCTGGGGGCGGGAGTCGATTTCCTTGAGCGTGTACTGAATACGGGTCCTGACCGCTGCAAGACGGTCTCGTTCTTCGATTTCAGAAGACTTCATTTGGAACTATGTATTCGATTTAATTGAACAAATAATGAGTTATACTCGCCAATCGATTTTGCCGCAAAGGCGGCGCCGATCAACTCTCTGCCGGACGTCAATTCTGCGGTTTTCTGGCCGCGGTGCCTGAGCTCATCGATGACGCACAGCTTCAGCGAACGGAGCCCGAGCCCCATTCCGGCACGAACTGCTCTCGGATGATCCGTTCCTCGAGGTCGTGTTCCGGATCGAACAACAACGTGATTGGCGCATCGGCGGCTTCGCCGACGCGCACGGTTAGCACGTCTCTCACCTCGTGGAAATCAGCAACCGCACTGACCGGTCTCTTGTGTGGCTCAAAGACCGAGAACTCGACGATGGAGCGGTGGGGAAGCAGTGCTCCCCCCCATCGCCGCGGACGAAAAGGGGAGATCGGCGTCAACGCGAGCAGTCCGGCCGCGAGAGGAAGAATGGGGCCGCGCACCGATAGGTTGTAGGCCGTGCTGCCGGCTGGCGTTGCGACCAGTACGCCGTCGCAGCACAATTCGTGCAAACGGGATATCCCGTCCACGGTGATCCGAAGTTTTGCCGTCTGCCGTGTTTGGCGAAAAAGCGACACTTCATTGATCGCCAACGCCGTCACGGCCTCGCCACCGGAAGTCCGAGCATCCATGCGCAACGGGACGAGCCTCATCGCCACAGCGCGATTCAGGCGATCGAGAAGTCCATCGGGCCGATAGACATTCATCAGAAAACCCACCGTGCCGCAATTCATGCCGAAAATAGGCTTGCCTGTCCCCAGATGGCGGTGCAACGTGCGCAGCATGAAGCCGTCCCCACCGAGCGCAACGATCATGTCGGCTTCATCCGGAGCGACGCGCGGATAGCGAGATGCGAGATCCCGTTCCGCCATTCTTGCAGGTTGGGAGCTTGCGGCCAGGATGGCGATCGTCCTAGAGGCCGCGCTCGCTGCTACTACCATCTTCGTCACCAACGTGCGCAAGAT
>CAZXXC010000100.1:0-15498 GCA_964644665.1 uncultured Methylococcaceae bacterium | reverse complement strand
ATAGGGATGTTGCAGCAGCAATCTTGAGAATTTCAGGCATTCTGGCATTCCATCGGGACCTGGACTCTGGGACGCCCTGATAAGGGACGGGTTGTTCCTATGGGCCGTTTCGTACATACCGTCGATCATGATCAAGATAATGATCAAATCTGTGCAGTCCTGCGTTTTCAGCGCAGAAATTGGAAACATTGATCAATGTACCAATTGGTATCACGAATCGATACCGAAAAACCATTGATCGATTTATCATGGCCTCCGTCATCGAGTGCCAAAAAAACGGATTACCCGGGTGTCTGCATGGTGTCGAGATAGGACTTCTGGTGTATTTCCGGTGCTTCATCTGGACCCGACATGAGCAGCGGAAGTTGATCACTTTCGGCTGTGGGAAGGCGGAGGCCGCATCAGCACAGTGTACTCGGCGCCGCGCAATTCGATCGACACGGCAAAACCGGGTGCGGTATGTGCCGGGATGCGCCTCACGCTTGCCCCGCAACGCAAACAGCCACTAGACCTCGTCAGAAGTAATGGATTTGCCATTGTCCACAGCCGAATCCAAGCGGTTGGTTACCGGCGCGTGACATCGGCGGCCGTAACCATTGAGATGCAGCGGCTCAACGGGAGTGGCCTCACCACGCTGCCGTAATCCGCTCGAGGGACGGTAGAGCGGGTACTTCGCCAGTCTCGGACAGTACGATCCGAACGGCAAGGCGATGCAAGAGAGGGTCATTTCTTGAGCGGCGATGTCGGGCCGGAATGGGGTCGACACGAGTATCTTCAGACGGCATCCCGCAGGCCAGCGCACTGTCTCCAGGTTAAGGCGCCAACTGCTTTCCATGGCGGCTACGTAGAACTACTAACGTAGAATTACTAACGTAGAACTACTAATTGACGCTAGGTGCCCGCTCCCTTCTTAATGCATTCCGTGCTGGGCACGCCATGCTCCGCATAATTGGTTCCGAAATCACAGAGAGGTGATACTTATGGACTATTTACAGCTTACGCCGCAGGGTATCTTGGGCGGAACTTTGGGTCGACTGGGTGGTGGACTGATTGGTGGCACTGTCGGAGGTCTGCTGGGCAACCAACAACTGGGTCGGCAGATCGGGAACCTGGCAGGTGGCGCCGGCGGGATGCTGCTGCCGTTCTCGGTCGGCCCGGAACTGGCACCGCAGGGGGCGTTCGGCAACATCTTCGGTCAACTGGCGCCGACGCTGGGCCAGGCGATCGGGCAGGCCGCGGGGAATGCGCGGTTGGGCGGGCAACTGGGCGGTCTGGCCGGCCAACTGGGCGGTCTGATTCCGTTCTCGGTCGGCCCGGAGCTGGCGCCGCAGGGCGCCTTCGGTAGTCACCTGGGCGGTGCGTTAGGCGGATTTCTCGGCGGTCAGTTTGGTCAAGGCCAGTTGGGGAGGCATCTCGGCGGGGCGCTGGGAGGGTTGTTCTAGTCGATCGGATTTCTCGAGGAGGGGAGCTGTTGCCCGCCTGATAGCTCTTTTATCAGTGAACCGACTTCATCATGCCTGGACCGGGCCGGATGCAGAGATCCTTCGCTGGTTGGAGCAAACAGGGTGGTGCCATGAATTTTCAGTATGAGGCGCACTGATGGCTTCGATGTATATCGTCATGCCCGACAAGCGTGCCGGCGGCACCGGCGAGGACCTGAGTCATTGCCTGACAGCGGTTGAAGGGATGCAAGGCTGTGCAGTGAAAAAGGTATTTGGGCCGGTCACGAACCCGCAACGGCTGTTGATCGAGGCGACACCCAATGCCGCAGATCGCCTGCGTGACGCTTACGGCAGCCGATTGATCATCGAACCGGATAGTCCGCTGAAGATTCTTGGTTGACCCGGGTGGAGCATACGGCTCCCGCCTGCGGTCCCCGCTGCACCGGAAGGCGGTGTGCAATATGCGGGGCACTGATCGTCGTGAAATTGATCTGGATTGATATGGAGTTAGAACATGGTTACGCAAAAAGCACAGCCAGAGGAGCTCCCGACGGGCGACGGGAGCGTCGTTGAGAAAGGAAAGCGGCAATATCTGATCGTGCCCCGACGTGGAAGTCTGGCGGCGCGCGCTGCCATCCAGCCGCTTTCTGCGGATGTGATGAAAGGGCTCATCGGCAACATTCCGGACATCGATGTTGTTCGCGTGCTGCAGCCGAAAAAAGGTGTGTCCACGTTTTCTACGCGCCCCAACGAGGCCAACGAAGCCTATGTCGTCAGGATGGATCGCAGTCGTGCCGAACTGTTGAAGCAGACCGCGCCGCCCCATCTGATCGTCGAGCAGGATCGGTTTCTCGACTACGGGGGCATGGTTCATCCCAGCCGCGCCGAGGTCCCTGAAGCGGGTCTGAGGTCGACCAAGGGCCTCCGCTCAGTGCCGGTCAAGTTCCGTATCGTCGGCGAGGGGGATGCGCCGCTTGCCAATGCCAAAGTGACGCTACAAGGTGACGCCTTCGCCCAGGATGGTGTTACGGACAAGAACGGTGAAATCACGCTGACGTTGCACACGGTCGGTGACAGCCCGCCCCGCTCGTTGTTCGTCGTGGTGCCCAAGGATTACTGGGACCGGTTCATCATCACGCCGCAAGTTTCGCTCACCGAAGTCAACGTGGTTCGCATGTTCTCGCTCCGGCAGTGGCTCAGTGGGTTTCCCGGCACCTACAAGTTCGGTTGGGGCCAGCGTCTGATGGGGCTGGATCAGCTACCCGAACACTTGACCGGAAAAGGCGTCAAGATCGCCGTCATCGACTCCGGAGCGGACAACACCCACCCGCTGCTTCGCCATATCCAGACCGGCATGGACATGACCAATGGCCAGGATGGCAAGACTTGGGCCCAGGATGTGGTCGGTCACGGGACTCATTGCGCCGGAGTGATCGCTGGCCGCAGTACTGAGCATGTCGCATTTCGCGGGTTTGCTCCGGAAGCCGAACTCCATGTCTTCAAGATCTTTCCGGGCGGACAGTTCAGCGATCTGATCGAGGCACTGGATCAGTGCATGGCTTTGGACATCGATATCGTCAACATGAGTCTCGGCAGCGACCAAATGTCGGCGGCGGTCGAGCAAAAGCTGGAGGAGGCGGTTCATGACGGGGTCGCTTGTATCGTGGCCGCCGGTAACTCGGGTGGACCGGTTCAATACCCGGCATCGTCCCCCAACGTACTGGCGGTGTCGGCGGTCGGCCGGCTGAAGGAGCATCCTTCGGAGTCCTGGGATGCGCGTACCATCGCCTCCTCGCTGGTCACTCCCGACGGCTTGTTTTCACCGACGTTCACCTGCTATGGACCACAGGTTGGCGTCTGTGCCCCGGGGGTTTCGATCGTCTCCACGGTACCCGAGAATGGTTTCGAACCGCAATCCGGAACGTCGATGGCGGCGCCGCACGTGACGGGCTTTGCCGCCTTGCTGCTGGCGCATCATCCGGTATTCCAGGGTCCGATGCGTGTGCGCGGTCCACAGCGCGTGGCGGCACTGTTCAATCTGATCAAGTCTGCTTGTGTGCCGTCGCCGCTGGGCTCGGAGCGTACCGGCTATGGCGTGCCGAGTCTCAGCGGGTTGGTTCAGGTTCTTGCTGTCCCTCAGCCGACGACAGCGGCGGGTGCGCAGCCGACAGCCTCTGCGGAGGCTTCCGCGCAGCCGGCACCGGCACCATCCGGTGGTGCGGCGGCTGCGTCCCCCCCGCCGCAACCGGCCACGCAACTGCCTCCGTTACCGCCGGGTGTCGATCCCTATCTCTGGCAGACGGTCATCTGGCCTCAGGTGGCTGCGTTGCTCGCGGCACCGGGGGGAATCCAACTGCTGATTCAGTTCCTGGCACAGGGCCGTTTCGGTCCGCAGCTCGGCGCCTATATCAGCGCGTTGCTGAGGCAGACGCTGGCGGGAGGGGTTGCTCCACTCCATGCATCGCCTTTGGCACCGCAGAGCGCGGCTGCCGGTCTGCTTGGCGGAATCCTCGACGGGACCGGCGGAGTGATGCCCCAGCGACCATTTTTCACCACCCCCTGGAACCCCGCCATCTGGTCCGTCCCGCTGTTTTGATGCGGGCCTTTGGGATTTCATCGGAAATTATGGAGGAAACAGCCATGTCACTCGTGAGTCGTCGCTTCACTACGGCGGTGCCTGCCGACGTCGCCGACCGGATCGAACGGGCGTCGCGCAATGCTCCGCCCATCCGGATCGGAGAACCCATGCGGGGTGCCGTCCGCGCCATCCAGCAGGCCCTGCTCGATCTGGAGGACCCGCGATTCGCCCTCGGTGCCGCCGACGGCTTGTTCGGGCAGCGGACGGCCAATGCCGTGCGCGCCTTTCAACAGGCGTATCGACTGGCAGTCGACGGATCGGTCGGCGCCCAGACGATGGGCAAGCTCGACGAGTTGTATTCACCTGAAGTCATCGGCGGTACCAAGGGCATCAGCCTGCATTTCGGCCTGAACGCCGTCGATCCAAACCATTACCAGGGTTGGGACGGCGCGTTGGGAGGATGCGAACCCGACGCCAGGGATATGAAGGCGATAGCGGATTCTCAAGGCTTCGCGTCGAAGATGATTCTGACCGCAGCCGCAACCAGCGGCCGTCTGCTGTCCGAACTTCGGATGGCCGCGGAAACGCTGACAGCCGGCGACATTCTGATACTCACTTACTCCGGTCATGGGGGACAGGTACCCAACAGCAACGGTGACGATGAGAGCGATCAGATGGACGAAACCTGGTGCATGTTTGATCGAGAAGTGGTGGACGACGAACTCTATTCGGCCTTCGCGCGATTTACGCCGGGAGTACGCATCTTGGTATTTTCAGATAGCTGCCACAGCGGCACGGTGACCCGGGCAGCGGAATTCGAGCGGACGACTCGCGCCGCCCCCGGGGGCGAGGGCGCCATCAAGCCGCGCGTACTGCCTGCCCAGATCGCCGAAAGGACTTATCAGGCGAACCAGGGCCTATACGATGCGCTGCAGGCGAACCTGCCGCCGTTCGAGCGGGCCGATGTCAGGGCGACCGTCCTGCTGCTATCCGGCTGTCAGGACCATCAGCTGTCCGGCGATACCGGGACTAACGGTGTGTTCACGAATGCGGTGAAGAAGATCTGGAACAACGGTCAGTTCAATGGGAGTTACCGGACTTTCCACAGCCAGATCCGAAGCATCATGCCGTTGCACCAGCAGCCGAACTTCTTCGACTACGGCGCTCCGAACGGAGGCTTTTTGAGTCAGCGACCGTTTGCCATCTGATCGGGCGAAAAGCAGAGGCCGGCGACCCGCGGGATGTGGTCGATGTGCGGGGACCAATTGTGCGCCCGGGTTCCGGGGCAGAGAAACTCGAACCGGCGGGATCCCGGGCCTCCGCTGGAATCGCACCGAACCGAACGGCGGGGCGGGACTGTCTGCCAAGCCGAGGTTCCATCGAATCGGACAGGCGGTTGGCGTGTGCGGTGTGTGCTGCGGCGGCAAGCCGGTGGGTTCTTTCCGGCCAGCCGCCTCGATAAGGCGGGATGAGCGCTTGAATGCGGAGTGGATGTCATGCCTGGATTGGATCTGCTTGATGTCGCGATAGGGCTGGTGTTCTTGTACGCGATACTGAGCCTGATTTCGTCGGCCATCGGCGAGTTGCTCGAGGCGGTGCTGAAACAGCGTGCGGTTAATCTGGCCCACGGCCTGCGCGAGATGCTGAACGATCCGCAAGGCAACGAGTTGGTGAGTGCCCTATACCAGCATCCACTGATCTTTTCGTCATTCAAGGGGCAGTACAAGCCCAGCGGCTTTGCGGCAAGGCATTTGCCATCCTACATTCCTTCTCGGAATTTTGCGATCGCGCTGCTCGACATCGTCGCACCGGCCGGTGATGGGCCGGCCGATATCGGCGTGCTGAAGGCAGCGGTAGACAACATGCCGAACGAGCATGTGCGAAGTGCCCTACAGCTGCTGTTGCAGTCGGTCGGAAATGACGTTGAACAGGCACGACAAAACGTCGCCGCCTGGTATGACAGCACCATGGAGCGTGTCTCGGGCTGGTACAAGCGGTACGCCCAAATGCTCACCCTGACCATCGGTTTGCTGTTGGCCGCGATGATCAATGCCGACACCATCGTGATCGCGAGGGATCTCGAAGGGGATCGCGCGATGCGGCAGGCATTGATCGCCATGGCCTCCGGTTATGCCGAGCGCAAACCCGTCGCCGAGGGGACGCAGGATTTGAATGCGCTGTTGGCGGAGCTGGAACAGGCCAGAGGCAGCATCGGCGTGCCGTTGGGATGGGAACGCAAGGGAGCCATGCCCGACACCGTCTTCGGTGCTGTTCTGAAGCTCCTCGGCTGGTTTTTGACTGCCGCGGCCACGTCCCTGGGGGCGTCGTTCTGGTTCGATCTGTTGAAGCAGTTCATGTCGATTCGTTCGAGCCTGAAGCCCGATGGCGGCCAGCCTTCGGGTTGACGCACGCTTGGCGGACCCTCGTCCCGGGTGATGCCGCAGCGGAAGATGGCAAGGAGGCGTCGTGCGAGTCATTTCCGTCGAGTGACCGAGAAAGGTGGAAACATGAGCGGGAGATTGGGAGGGATCGGTCTGGCAATGCTGGTTTGGTGCGGCCCGGCAGTTGGCCAGCAATGGCCCCCGCAGCAGTCGTTGGAAGAGCAGTTGACGATAGGACCGGTCTACGCGGACACGCCGGGAGTGGTCTCCGTCGTCGTGGGACTTCCGGACGGGATTGCCACGCCCGATCCCGGCAATTTCGGCTTGTCTCTGGATGGCGAGAGAGCGGCTACAGCGGCCGAGGTGAGAAGCTTCCGCGATGCGGAACGGGGCATCGCCTGGATGGTGTGCGCCGACGTCAGCGGCACCATGTCGGGCAAGCCGGTGAAAACCATGAAGGCGGCGCTGCACAAGTTCGCTGCCCAACTCGACGCCTCGGACAAACTGGGCCTGACCACGTTCGGTGCCGAGGTCAGACTGATCTCCGGCTTCGATGACCGTCGGGAAGATTTTCATCAGGCGCTGGATCGGCTCAAGGGGCGCGAGAAGCGGACGCGCATGTACCAGGGTTTGTTGCAGGCGCTGACCATGTTTGAAGAGAGCAGGTCGTCGCCCGAGTTTCCCAAGCGTCAGATCATAGTCCTGATCAGCGATGGGAACGACAACGCCAGCACCGCGAACGCCGAAGCCGTTGTCGCCAAGGCACAAGCCTTGCGCATCCCCATCGAGGCGGTGGGCTGGAGCAAGATCGACAATCAGTTCCTGGAATCCTTGCGGGATATTGCAAAGCGGACCGGTGGAACTTACGTCCCGGCGGAACCGGAAGGCTTGCGTCTGGAAGAGGCTTTGGAATCCCTGTACCGAAGACTCACTCAGACCCAGACAGTGGTCGCCTATTTTCCTTATGCCCAGAGCGATGAAGGCATGCGGTCGAAGACCGTCAAGCTGCACCTCGAATTGCCCGGTCATGTTTCGCTAGCCCGATCGATCGAGGAGAACGTGCCCCTCGCAATGCCGGCGCCGCCTGCGGTTCCCGAGTCTCCGACGGACCCCTCTAACGCAAGCACTGAAACATCCCTGGAGTCCAAATGGCCGGTCTGGGTACTGGCCTCCGGGCTGGCCGCGCTGGTGACCGGTTTGATTCTGATAGTGGTAGGCAGGAAGCAGGGTCCTCGGGAATCGGCGCTCGGCCAGGACGAAGTCAACGGGATCGCGCCGGGGTCCACGGAATCGGTGTCAGTCGCCGGTGCAGAAAATTTTCAGCCCGCGGAGCCTCCACCACCACCCTCTGCCGTGCGGCGGCAGACCCAGATCGGGGCCTATTTCGGTCGGCCATCGGCCGGTTGGCCTTGCGCCATTCTGGAGGGAAGCAGCGCGGGGGTGCAGGGACGGACATTCGCCGTGGAAAAAAGCGAGGTTCGCATCGGTGCCAAGCCGGGCAACGATCTCCTGATTCCCGAAGATGATTATCTATCCGGCCAACATGCCTGCCTGCGTTACGAACAGGGGGCTTTAATGATCGAAGACTTGGGTTCCCGCAACGGCACCTTCGTCAACGATAAGCGCGTTTCCGGTACGTCGGGACGTTTGGCCCCAGGCGATCGCATCGTCGTTGGCAGTTCGATGTTCGTCCTGCGGCAGGTTTGAGGGGATGTTGGATGCGGTGCCGCGCGGCAGTGTCAATGAGAGGTTATGAAAAATCCTGCTGCGCGGCCCGATTGCCGGGTCGCGCGGTGTTCGGACTCCTCATGTACTCCACGTACACTCCGGTTCCTTCGCTCCGGGCGCCTTCCACTCGTGCCGATCGCAATGGTTTATTGCACAGCTTCTGAGTCCGCTATGAAGGGAAAGCCGGAGACCGGCGACTGGGAGTTCTGCTCGGTCAGTGAAACGGGGAATGTCCGTGAGGAAAACGAGGATTGCTGCGGCATCCTGGAAGCCTCGTGGGGAAAAGCGTTCATCGTCGCCGACGGCATGGGTGGGCACAATGCCGGCGCCGAGGCCGCGCGCCTCACCGTTCGCATGCTGCGCCGGGAACTGCGCAGACTGCTTCCGGATACCCCGGTCGAGCGGGCGATCCAGCACGCTTTCGCGGGGGCGAATCGTGCCGTTTATCTGGCCGGGCATAGTGAACGGTCCGAACTTCGCAACATGGGGTCGACAGCCGTTCTATTGCTGATCCGGGGGGCCACCGCGCACGTCGCGCATGTGGGTGACAGCCGCGCGTACCTGTATCGACGCCGTCGATTGCGGCGGTTGACGAAAGATCATTCGCTGGTGCAGCGCATGGTGGATTCGGGCCTGCTACTGGAACACGAAGCCCGCACACATCCGGATGCCGGCGTCATTTACCGCGCGATGGGCGACCGGCCGGAGGTGGATGTGGATGTCGGGTCACCGCTGCAACTGGCCCGCGGCGACGGCTTGCTGCTGTGTTCGGACGGTCTGTGCGGATACGTTGACGATAAGGACATCGAACGGGTATTGCGGAGCAATAGCGGGGTCGCAGAAGCCACCGAATGCTTGATCAATCTGGCACTGGATGCTGGAGGTGAAGACAACGTCACCGTGCAGTATCTGCGTTACGGCGGAGGCGCCGAGTCCTGGCCTCTATTCAGCCGACTGATTCATTGGCTGGGTGTGTATTGATAGGTGTCGATGAGAATCTCTTTTTGGGTCGTAGTTGTTCTGTGTCCACGATGATCCGGTCCCGATGCCCTCGGGATGCAGCCACGGTTAACGGAGAAGAAAGCCATGCATAGCACAGCAATTCGAACGGAACGTCTGGAGGGGATCGGCTCCCAATCAGTGGATTCAGTCGGGGGGTGTGGCCCCCGGAGCGATGCCGAAAGTCGGGCCGGGGCGCCAACCGGAAGCGGGTCATATCCGGGGCCGGTTCGGGCGGCGGAGCGGGTCACGAGTATTGGCGGGCCCAGTCCGTCTGAGCGCAAGACTCGGATCATCACATCGGCCGGCACCGGTGCGCCGTCGATGACTACGACGGAAAGCCCGGGGCGGCGCATCGTCGGTGTTCTGGTGACCTACACCTGGCGGCGGGAAGGCGACCTTTGGCCGATTCTCGAAGGCCGAAACTACATCGGTGCCGGTACGGTCGGCGATGCGCCGGGCGAGCCGCCTTGCGACGTGATGGTGCCCAATGACCCTGAAATGTCTTCGGCTCATGCCCTGATCCTGTGCCGGGCAGGCCGCTATGAAATCCTCGATAACCGAAGTGCCAACGGGACTTTCGTCAACGATGAATTCGTGACGACCCACGGCAGGGAGCTGAAAAACTACGACCGGATACTGACGGGGTCCACCGCCTGGACCTTCATCAAGATCGTGCCGGACTCCAGAGTGGAACCGCCTAAACGCCCGGAACGGGTGGAATCGGACTCGTCCTGCGCGCACGGCGGTCCGGCGGAAACGGAAAGTCCCGGTTCCGGCAACAGAACCGTTATCGAGTGACCGCCGCGGGCGGTGAGTATCACGCGGATCGGCGGTGTTTTGTTCCCGTCATCGCTCCGACCCGATCGTGGCCGCACCGTGCGGCGGGTTTCTTTGATGGCAGTGCCGGCATACCGCTGAGCGAGATTAGACGGAGGACGGGGGTTTAGTCGTTTCGGCTGATTCAGCAGCACGTGACCACACGACAAGGGTAACCGTATGGCTTTCGAGAAAATCCCGGAGAATCTGGCTTTGATTGGCGGGTTCATCTTCCTGCTGGTCCTCAGCGTAGTGGCGCTTCTGAAACGACGGGATATTGCCCGGTTGGTGGTTGGAAAAAGTGGTTTCGAGGTCGTATTCGCGGACAAGCTCGACGAAGTTCGGCGGCAAGCGAGCCAAAGCCCCGATTTGACGTTCCGGGAGCCAGAAACCTACCCGGGCGAATCGAAGCTGTCCGACGGGTCTACGCGCGACATGGTCCTGGAACGCTGGGGCAGTTTGAAGCAGGTGGTGTTCGATTCGGTGGCCGCACAGAACATCACGACGACGCTCGCAATGAACGTGCCGCAAGCGGTCGATCGGCTGTGCGGTGCGGGGATACTGAGTCCGATGGATGCCGAGATTCTCAAGTCCCTGTATCAACTCGGGCATCAACTCTCGATGTCCTCGGACGCGCCGCGGCGCTCCGACGCGTTCAATTACCGGAGCATGGTTGACAGCGTCAGGGACTGGCTGATGACGCGTGCGCTCTCCGCCACGCAGGAGTCGAAACCGCCGCCGCGCGAAACGCGGATCGCCAGGTCGCTTCCGATGCCGAGCAGCGGGCACCCGATGGCCGTGCTGGAATGTGTCGCCGGACCGCTGTACGGGCGCCGGTTCAGCATGGAGAAGGAGCGATTTCGCATCGGTTCCGACGATACCACCGACCTGGCCGTTACCGGGGACAACTATGTGTCCGGTCTTCACGCCTCGCTTCGCTATCAGAACGGCAAGCTCTGGTTACGGGACGAGGGTTCCACCAATGGAACCTTTCTGAACGGAAAGAAGCTTCGGGGCGGGGCCGTGGCTGTGACTGTCGGCGATTCGATCCGCGTCGGCAAGTCCACATTCAAGGCCACGCTGGAGTAAGAAGGATGCCGATGCCGATCGAGAGGGACGATCGAGTGCGAAGCAGAAGGGAATGCCGAGATCGGTTGCGCCCGTTCGGGTTTGTGGTGTCAATGGAAAGGGAGGAACTGTCATGTCACGAACAACGGTACGGATCACGGCTTCGCTGATCACGCTGGGCCTGTTGAGCGGATGTGCGACCCGGAAGGATCAGGCGATGCTGGAAGGGTGCGGTGGCGGAGCACTCGTCGGTGCGGCACTGGGTGCAGCGCTCGGTGCTGCCTTCGGCGGCGGCCGCGGCGCGGCGATAGGAGCCGGGTCGGGTGCAGCGCTCGGCGCGATCGGTGGATGCGCCTACGCCTACAACCTGAACGAGGACTACGAACAGCTATCGGGCCACGAAAAGGAACTGGATGCACAGATTGCTTTTGCCCAAAGTGTGAACCAGAAGACCGAAGCCTACAACAAGCAACTTCGTGCCGAGGTCGCGTCGGCCAAAGCGGAGGTCGATGAGTTGACGTCCAAGCTTGCCGCCAACCAGTTGCAGCAAAGCGAACTGCTCAGCGAGCGCCGCAGGCTGCAAGGCAAGGTGGACAGTGCCAATAAGGAACTGATCAAGGCGAAACTCGCCCTCAACAAGTCACAGAGTTTGCGCGCCGCTCAGGCGCAAGCCTCCCCGGCACTGGATGGGGAGATCAAGAAACTGAAATCGGCGGTGGCCGAGACGGAAGCCAGCACCGCGGTCCTTGCAGCGCAATCGCAGCGTCTTTGACGGTCTGCGTCGGTCGTTCCCTTTCTAGTGGTGCGCATATCATGAAAACCGACTTGTCCCCAGAACCGTCGCGCAGCGGCGCCCGATCGTTGCCTCGCCGACCCATGGGTTGGGAGGCCGGAAACCGCACAGGGGAAAAGGGGCGGTCAAGGGGGTGGTCCTTGTTTACTACGCTGCGGCCGGTATTGCCCGCGACTTGTGCAGTTTCGATCATCGTGGCGACTCCATTTTTTTTGGTCTCCTGCGGACAGAGTGCGTTGATGCAGATCAGCAGGGACAACGCGCGGATGCAACAGGAGAACCCGCTGAAAGAACAGCAACTGGCAAGCCTCAATGCTCAGAATGCGGCCTTGAGCAATGACAAGAAACAGCTCCTGGCCGAACTCGACAACGAAAATCTGTCGCTTTCGGAACTCTCTGGCAAGCTGTCGAGCTATCAGAACCAGTTGGCGAATATGGAAGCGGACAACGCGCTGCAGAAAAAGCGGTACCGGGATTTGCAGGGGCGGCTCCAGAAGTATCAGAACGAAATCCAGTCGCTGAAAGCAAGACCGGCGTCGAGTGATGCGGCGAAGCGGAAGCAGATCGAGGCATTGCGTGCAAGGCTGAGAGAAGATCTCAAAGCCGGGGAGGATTAGATCGCCTGATCGAGCGGCGCACACTCCGATGGCGGATTCACGGTTCGTCAAAGCCATCGGCCTTCTGGCGTTGATCGTCTTCGGTGCGCTGTGGTTTGTGGACCGCGGCCGATCGAGCGAGCGGGAAACGCAACCGGTGCGTCGCTTGGGCCTCGACGATGCAGACCTGTTGCTCTATCTGGAGGCGGTCACACGGATCAGGGACAACGCTGTTTTCATCGATGAAGCGGAAACACTTCGGACGATCATTCGGGGCACCCTGCAGGCCTATCTGGCCGGCCGGGATGATTCGTCTCAGTACCTCAGCCGCGAAGACTTCCATCGATTCCGCGAGTCGCTGAATGACGGCTATATCGGCATCGGCATGGAGATCAGCCGTGAGCGGGGTGGCGAGGTGCTGTCCTTCCCGTTTCCTGGGGGAGCGGCTGAAAAAGCCGGCATCCGCGCCGGAGATCGCTTGGTCGCCGTCGATGGCAAATCGGTCGAAGGTTGGTCGCTGACCGAGATCGCGTCCCGTGCGCGCGGCGATGCCGGAAGCATCGTGGAACTGACCGTGCGCGCTGGCAACGGCCCGGAAAGACGGGTCCGACTGCGGCGTGAGCGGGGCTTGGCGGAGTCTCTGTCGGTGTCTACGGTGGAAGACTTGGAGGTCATCAGACTGGCTTACTTTGCCCACGACATGCAGGCGAAAGTCAGCGCACAACTGGCCGGATGGACAGACGGGACGCCCCTGAATCTGGATCTGCGCGGCAACGGCGGCGGCGATCTGTATGCGGCGCTGGACACGGCGGCGCTGTTTCTGAATCAGGGGCACACGCTGGCCCGGGTGCGCGGGCGCAAAGGCGAACAACCGTTCAGTGCCAAAGCGCCGCGGCGGTACCGCTTCGGCCGCATCTATCTGTGGCAGGATGGGCAGACTGCCAGCGCGGCCGAGGCCTTCATCGCCGCGCTCACCGACAATGGCGTCGCCACGTCCGTCGGAGCCAGAAGCCGAGGCAAGGGCACGAGACAGGAGATCCTGGAATTGAGCGATGGTTCCGCGCTGATCCTGACGACCGGTTTCCTGATCACGCCCGACGGTCAGGAGTATCACGGTGTCGGATTGACGCCCAATCTGACGGTCAAGAGTTCCGCTTCAACGGACTATGCCGCGGCGGTCAAGCAAGCGATCGCGCGGCAGCCGCTCGTGACGGCTCCGGGGGAAATTGCGAAATGACGGCGGAAGCTCCAGCACGGTCGGAAGGCAGTCCGTCGGGGATGACCGGACGCATCATCGGCAACTACCGGATCGTCGGCAAAGTCGGCGAAGGCGGGATGGGGGTTCTGTACCTGGCGGAACATCGGAGCCTTCCCAAGAAATACGCCGTCAAGAGCCTGCTGCCGGAATTCACGGCCAATCCCAAGTTCAAGGAACGCTTCCGCAACGAAGCCAGAAATCAGGCCCGGCTGGAACATCCAAACATCGTCGATGCGGTGGATTACCTGGAGCTGGGCAACGAATTCTTTTTCGTGATGAATTATGTCGATGGCGAGGACCTGTCGCATCTGATCGTCCGACGCGGATTTCTGCCGGAGCCCGAGGCACTGACGATATTCAAGGGAATTCTGGAAGGGCTCGGTTTCGCCCATCGCAAGGGGGTCATTCATCGCGACATGAAACCCTCCAACGTGCTGATCGACCGCGAGAACCGTCCGCGCATCACTGACTTCGGCATCGCGATCCTGGCGGGAGGAAAGCGCCTGACCACCGGGACCGGCGGCGCCGTGGGGACCGCCTGGTACATGAGCCGCGAGCAGATTCTCCGACCGGACCGGATCGACCACAGAACCGATATCTATTCGGCGGGAATCATCCTTTACGAGATGCTGACCGGAAAGGTGCCGTTCGACGGGGAGACCGAATACATCGTTCAGGAGCAGCAATGTAACGCGGCGCCCCCGGATCCGAAGAAGGCCAACCCGGCCCTCGGCGACGACTTGGTCAAGATTCTGCTGAAGTCGCTGGCTAAGGAACCGTCGGACCGTTTCCAGGGTTGCGAGGAATTCCTGGAGGCCATCCGCCATTATGAAAGAGCGGTGCTGCCCGCCCCCGCGACGCCGCTTTGGCGTTATGGCCTGCCGCTGGTGCTGCTGTCCCTAATCATGATGACCGGCTCCGGCGCCTATCTATGGTGGCGGGAATGGTCTACTCATCCGCTCCAGACTGCCACTCCGCCGGATGCTCATGTGGCACAGCAGGCCGTGCGCGAGACTGCCGCGTTACATCTCGTGCGAGCCACCGAAAAGGCCGGTCTCGCTTGCCGGGAGCTCGCAAGGGCCAACGTCGCACGGACCAAGATCCGCGCCGGTTTGAATACCAACGAAACCGCAGAATTGGAAAACACCAAGGCCAGATTGCGGGACTACGAAAAGAACATCGCGGAATGGAGCGCCGACTATCGCGACAGTCTGGTCAAGCTGAGGGATTTGGCCAATGACGTCATCGTTCTGGAAGAGTTCGACACCTATACCGGGCAACTCACCCAGGACAAAGCCTTCCAGCGGCTCCCATACTTGCGACTGGTCAAGCGGCACTACCAGGAGTTGCTGCAAGGCCATGCGATCGCGATGGATATCGGCGAGTCCTTGTGTGCGGAGATGCAAATTTCGAAGGGTCAAGAACGGTGAATCGCCCCCGGCGGGTGGTAGTTGATGCGTGCCGGGCATGCCGGCTGACTTGGGGGGTGGAAGTCCCTCTCCCAACCTGATAGAGGTGAAGGGTAGCGAAGCGCAAGGGCCTCACCGTGAGGAGGGGCGCGCCGGGTGTACGCCGAGCGCTCACGAACAGTTATTTCGACACCCTCGGCCTTCCACGTTTGGATCAACTCGTGAGCATTTAACTCTCTCGAACCGCCGTGGTACGGACCCGTATGCCCGGTGGTGTCGGAGGGGCGGCGCCGTGAGGCGCCCCCCTATCCGGATTTGGCGCAGCGCTTGGACTTGGCGTTGGGGCTATTGGGGGGCACTGCTTTACGGATGGCGGAAGTTGTCAAGCTAGTTGTCGCCTCGGTGACTAAGATTCATGCAGCCTGTG
>CAZXXC010000099.1:0-15915 GCA_964644665.1 uncultured Methylococcaceae bacterium | reverse complement strand
GCTCGGCAGCGTCGAGCCTTCGTACAAGCCCGGCGTGCGTCCCGCCGATCTGTCGGGCGCGCTGCCGGGCTACGCCATCGACGCGATCCGCGAGGCGCTGCCCGCGTTCGACAGGCAGATCAAAGGTTTCGCCATGGACGACGCCGTGCTCACCGGCGTCGAGACGCGCACCTCGTCGCCGGTGCGCATCACGCGCGGCGACGATTTCCAGAGCGTGAACGTGAAGGGTCTGTATCCGGCGGGCGAGGGCGCGGGCTACGCCGGCGGCATCCTCTCGGCCGGCGTCGACGGCATCAAGGTCGCGGAGGCGGTGGCGCGGGACTGTCTGGGCCTGCCGGCGGCAGACTCAGGCGCGCGGCCAAACCCGGATTGCGGTTACTGAGGTCGAGGCGGCCGCCGGCCTGGCGGGCGAAGCGCTCGACGATCGCCAGCCCGAGCCCGGTACCCCGCGCGCCGGTGCGCGCGGCGTCGCCGCGCCAGAAGGGGCGCTTCGCGGCTTCGAGTCCGGCTTCCGGCAGGCCCGCGCCCCGGTCGGCGACGGTGAAGCGAAGCGCGTCCGCCGTGCGTTCGAGTTCGAGCGTCACCGGCGGCCGGCCGTGGCGGTGGGCGTTTTCCAGCAGGTTCGCGAGGCTGCGGCGCAGGCCGCCGGCGGCCACGGCCGCCGAACCCAGGCTGCCGCGCACCGCGACCGGCAGGCCGCGCGCCGCGAAGCCGGCGGCGAGTTCGCCGCACAGCGCGTCGACGTCGGTCGGTGCCGGCGTTTCCGCATCGCCGCGCGCGAATGCGGCGAACTGGCGCGACAGCGCGTCGATGTCGTCCAGGTCGCGGATCATCGCGTCGCGCTCGGCGTCGTTGTTCACCTGCATCTCGACCGCGAGGCGCAGGCGGGCGAGCGGGGTGCGCAGGTCGTGCGACAGTCCGGCGAGCAGCAGGGCGCGGTCGGCGTCCTGCTCGCCGAGATCGGCGCTCATGCGGTTGAAGGCGCGCGTGAGTGCGGCGAGCTCATCGGGGCCGCATTCGTCCAGCCGCGCGGAAAAGTCGCCGCGCCCCACGCGCGCGGCCACGCCGGCGGCTTCGCGCAGCGGCCGGTTAATGCGCGCGACCACGGCCCAGCCGCCGGCGAAGGCGAGCAGCAGCGTCAGCGCGCCCCAGCCGACCCACTCCCAGGGCGGGCCGGCGTCGTGCGGGTCGCGCGGCAGGACGAGCCAGTAGGCATCGGGGCCGAGCGTGAAGCTGACCCACAGCCCCTCGTCGTCCGCCGGGTCGGCGATCAGCAGCGTGTCCTCGCCCAGGCTGGCTTGCAGCGCCTGCCAGATGCGGCGCTGCATGGACGATTCGGGCGGCGGCAGCAGGGTTTCCTCCGGCGCCATCGGCACGACGCGGATGCCTTCGCGCTGCGACAGCTCCTGCAGCAGCGCCTGCCGGCGTTCGGGCTGCGCGGCGAGCAGGGCGGCGCGGGTCAGGTTGACGACGGCGGCGACGCGGGTGGCGATCTGGCGCGCGCGCGGTTCCTGCTCGGCCAGCGTGAACAGCGTGAGCCAGGCGGCGAGGCTGAGGACCAGCAAGCCGCCGATCAGCACGACCGTGCGCGCCAGCAGCGAATGCGGCAGGCGCGGCATCAGTCCGGCACGAAGACGTAGCCGTGGCCGCGTACGGTCTGGATGTAGCGCGGCGCGGCGGGGGCGGCCTCGACGAGCTTGCGCAGCCGCGAGATCTGCACGTCGACGCTGCGGTCGTAGGCTTCATGGTCGCGGCCGCGCGCCAGCGCCAGCAGCCGTTCGCGCGACAGAGGCTGGCGCGGGTGCTCGACCAGGGCCTTGAGTACCGCGAATTCGCCGCCCGTCAGCGCCTGTTTCTCGCCGTTGCGGAACAGCTCGCGCGAGCCGAGCCGCAGGGTGCAGTCGCCGAACGCGAGCGTGCGGTCGTCGGGATCGGGCGCGCCGGGCGGCGGGCCGATCCGCCGGCGCAGCACGGCCTTGATGCGGGCAACCAGCTCGCGCGGGTTGAAGGGTTTGGGCAGATAGTCGTCCGCGCCCATTTCGAGGCCGACGATGCGGTCGATCTCGTCGGCCCGGGCGGTCAGCATCACGATCGGCAGTTCGGGGTGCGAGCTTTGCAGCCGGCGGCAGACCGACAGGCCGTCCTCGCCAGGCAGCATCCAGTCCAGCACCAGCACGTCGTAGCGGGCGCGCGCCAGCGCGGCGTCCAGCGCCTTGGCGTCGGCCACCGCGCGGACCGTCATGCCCTGTTCGGCGAGATAGCGCTCCAGCAGCGCGCGCAGGCGCAGGTCGTCGTCGAGCAGCAGGACTTTGGGCGGGGCGGTCGTCATGGGGCGAGCATAGGGCCGGATCGCGCGGGCCGTGTTTCGGGATGTTTCCGGCGCCGGCGCGGAAACAAATCCTTACACTATTCCTTTTGCCGGACAAGCACGGCCGGCGCGAACCGGCCAGAATGCAGAGCAGAGGCGCGGCATCCACGGCCGCGCTGGTTTTTCGGGAGACGAACATGACACGCAATGCCGCATTTGCCACCACGCGCCCCGCCGGCCCGCGCAGAAATCGGTGACGGCATGAAGCGTGCCGCGTTCACCTGCCTGCTGTTCTGTGCCCTGGGCGGTGGTGCGAGCATCGCATGCGCGTCCGAGGAAGCGGCCGACTGGGGGCAGTTGCGCCGCGACATTGATGCGGGGCCCCGAGGCCCCGACCGGGATGCCTTCGAGGCGCGCCGGCGGGCGGTGCGTGCGCGCGCGCGCGCGCGTTTCGCAGCGGCCGACCGCGACGGCGACGGCAAACTGAGCCGGGACGAGGTCGCGGCGCTGCGGCCTGCGCTGGCGCGGCATTTCGACCGCATCGACGCCGACCATGACGGGCTGCTCAGCGAGCGGGAACTGGCCGACGCCCAGCGCCGCCTGCATATGTGGCGGCACGAAAACTTCAACCGCGAGCCGCCGCACGAACCCGCCCGTTAGTGCCGGCGATTTTCAAGCGCAGGGATGCCCAGACCGACGTCTGCATCGGGGCAGTTGCCGCTCCCCACAGGTTCAACTTGCCTTGTTTCTATATTTCGATTAATTTAAAAATATGAAAACAAGTGAAGCTGTTACCGCATTGGCCGCGCTGGCCCAAGCTTCCCGCCTGGCGGTCTTCCGCACGCTGGTCGAGGCCGGCCCGGCGGGGCTGGTGGCCGGCCGTGTGGCGGAACTGACCGGTATTCCGCCATCATCGCTGTCCTTCCATTTCAAGGCCCTGAGCCATGCGGGCCTGCTCCGCTCCCGGCAGGACGGCCGCTTCGTCGTCTACAGCGTGCGCTACGAAACGATGAACGCGCTTTTGGCCTATCTCACCGAAAACTGCTGCGGCGGCAATCCGTGCACGCCGGTCTGCCAGCCGGCCTGCGTCCCTGAACCCGAAAAGGAGTCCTCATGAAACGCCTGCACGTCCACGTCGCGGTCGACGATCTCGCCGCCGGCATCCGGTTCTATTCGACGCTGTTCGCCAGCGAACCGACCGTGCGGAAGCCCGATTACGCGAAATGGATGCTCGACGATCCGCGCGTGAACTTCGCCATCTCGGCGCGCGGCGCGGCGCCCGGCCTCAATCACCTGGGGGTGCAAGTGGAAAGCGCCGGGGAACTGGCCGAGATGAACGAGCGCCTGCGGAAGCTCGAAACCGACGTCGTCGAGGAGATGGGCACGGCCTGCTGCTATGCCAGATCCGACAAGTACTGGGTCACCGACCCGACCGGCATCGCCTGGGAGGCCTACCGCACGCTCGACAGCATTCCCGTATTCGGCGCTTCGGACGCGGGGACGGCGGGCGCGGGCGGCTGCTGCGTGCCCGAACCCGCAGCGGCCAAGGCGTCGTCGGACTGCATCCCGGTTATGGGTAAGCCCCCCTCCGGCTGCTGCTGAGCCATCGAAAGGAACCGGCGCGAACAAACGCTACACCGTGCGGGTGCTGTGCACCGGCAATTCCTGCCGCTCGCAGATGGCCGAAGTGCTGCTGAACCACGACCTTGCTGGGCGGGGCAAGAAGGTCCGAACCTTCCCGGAAGCAAAAAGGCCCTCCGAGCGGAGGGCCTTGTGCTTTCTGGTGCCGGCAATAGGAGTCGAACCTACGACCTTCGCATTACGAATTATATGAGCCAGCTACTAAGGGGGAGCTAAGGACTTTTAATAAGGTCCGAAAGGCACTATGGTTACGGGGAATTGGCCGGTTTAAGTTAGAAGGTGACACTACCGGCTTTTAAGGATCAACCTTACTATCCCGTTACTAGAAAGGCCCAGCATGTCCACCTCGATCAAGCTCACCCAGAGCGCCGTCAAGGGGCTCCCCTTCGTCCAAGCCGACGACAAGAAGCGCCAGCACCTGTACTTCGACACCGACCTGAAGGGGCTGGGCGTCTGCGTGGGCGCGAAGTCCAAGACCTTCTTTGTACAGCGTGACATCAACGGCAAGACCGTCCGCACCTCCATCGGTCGGTATGGCGTGTACACCGTTGAGCAGGCCCGGGAGGAGGCGCGCGAACTCCTGATGAAGATGGGCAAGGGGATCAACCCAAACAGGGAGGAGAAGCCCGCCGCCTCCGTCACCTTCGGGGATGCCCTCGACCTGCACCTGAAATCGAACAAAAAGCGGTCGGAGCGGACCCTGAAGGATTACCGCTATCTGGCGGACCAGTACCTGAGCGACTGGCTCAAGAAGCCGCTGACAGAGATCACCCGGAAGGACTGCCGCGAACGTCACCACAAGATCGGGGAGAAGAACGGCCCCTATGTCGCCAACAGCGCCTTCCGCGTCTTCCGCGCCGCCTACAATCACGCGCTGAAGATTCATGATGAGCTGGGCGTGAATCCGACCATTGCCGTTGACTGGTTCCCGGAGGAGCGGCGCAAGGCGGCGATCCCGAGCACGGACCTGACCGCGTGGTACACCGAGGTCACGGCGATGACCAACCCCATCCGCCGCGATTACCTCCGCTTTGTCCTGTTCACCGGCCTGCGCCGCGAAAGCGCCGCCGCGGTCCGCTGGGAGCATATCGACTGGACGAACAAGGCCCTGCTGATCCCGAGGCCCAAGGGTGGCGAGGCTCGCGCGTTCAAGCTGCCGCTGTCGGACTTCCTGATTGAGCTACTCAAGGAGCGCCAGCAGTGCGAGCAGGCCAAGACCTTCTTCCCGGGCTCCCCTTGGGTATTCCCGGCGGAGAGCAAGAGCGGTCACATTGCCGAGCCGAAGGAGAAGTTGGGCGTGAAGTTCACCGTCCACGGCCTGCGCAATACCTTCATCACGGTCGCGGAGTCGCTGGACGTGTCGCCCTACGCCATCAAGATGCTGGTCAACCACAGCCTACCAGACAAGGGCGACGTGACCGGCGGGTACATGTCCATCGAACTTGAGCGCCTGCGGGGTCCGATGCAGGAGATTACCGACCGCCTGCGCCTCCTCTGCGATGACTCAAAGAAAACCCAGAAGGGACAAGCAGTTGAGCGGAAGAAGGCCCCGAAAAAGTAAAGTAAAAAGTATATAGATCAATAACTTAGGACTTAAAAAGGCTTTACGGCATCCAGCCGTAAGTCTTAGAATCGCTCTCAATGTTCCCCGGGTGATCCGGGGACGACCTGAGTGATTGCTAGGTCGGCAAGAGTCTGTGGTGATACGCGTGATGCGGTCCGCTTTCAGCGGTTAGCCCTTACTGGAGCCGTCTCAAATCCGAGCGTGATGCAAGGGGGCAGTCGTGAGCCAAACACTGGCTTGCGCTGCCCCTTTCTTCTTGGTGGCGCGGGCCGAGTTGATCGGAGTTCCCGACCATGACCGAGAAGAACAACCGCGTTGCGCTTCGCCCTGCGCAAGCCGCAACCTATCTGGGCTGCTCAACGGCCACCCTCTGGCGCTGGGCAAAGACCCTCGAACACTTCCCCCAGCCGCACCGCCTCCCCGGCCAGCGCGTCACCGTCTGGTTTCAGGATGAGCTGGACCTGTGGCAAGCCACCCACGGCGCGAACCGGGCGACCCGTCAGAACCTCCTCGCGCTCGCTTGGCACTGCGTCGATGCCGGGCTGAATGCCGCCGACCAGCCGAACGAAGGGCCGCACCCCTTCATCACCGCTTTCCTTCAGTCGGGCGGGGGCTCGCTTGAGATGCTGGCCTTTGAGTCGGACCTATCGGCGGACCGGCTGCGGCAACTGGCCGAGAAGTCCGACGACATCACCGACGAGGAGCTGACCGCGCTTTTTGTACAGGCCGCGGCTCAGGTCCTCCGCCGTCAGCGGCAACTGGCCCAGCAACTCAGCGAGGACCCGAAGCTGAAGGACGGCGAAGACTTCCGCCGCGCCGTCCTCGACCTGGACGAAGCGCACCGCCTGTGCCTCCGGCGGTCGCTGATGGACTACCTGCTTGAGGAGGACCGCGATCATGGAAACGCGTGAACTCCTGACCCGTGAGCAGGTCGCCCAGCTCCTCGCTGAACTTCAACAAAACGTGTTCACCACCGAGGAGGCTGCGCACTACCTGCGCCTGTCCCGCCAAACGCTCGAACTCCTCCGCCTGCATGGTGCCGGGCCGCGCTACGCGAAGCTGGGCCGCTCTGTCCGCTATCGCCGCGCCGCGCTCGATGAGTGGCTGGCCGCCAACGAACAAAACCACACGGCGGAGGGTGCGCAATGACGCCAATCGAATTTCTGAACCGCCTGCGCCCGGGTGGCCCTTGGTGCCTGACCGCGATCCCGCCGGAGGGTGGCGCAACCGAGACGCGCACCTTCAAGAACGCCGATGATGCGGAAGCGTGGATTGCCCAGCACAACGGCAAGCGCAACCTGTACTACACCGTGGGCACCGTGGCGCAGCCGACCAGCAAGAAACCGACGAAGGCCGACATTGCCACGCTCGAATATCTGTGGGTGGATGTGGACCCGTTCGCAGGCGAGGACCTACAGGCCGAACGTGCACGCATCCTTGCCATGTTGAGGGAGGCCAAGCCCGAGCCGTCCGTGATCGTTGATAGCGGGGGCGGATTTCAAGCCCTGTGGAAGCTGTCGGAACCCCTGACCATTACCGACCCGGCGGAGGCCGAACGCTACAACCGCGAGCTGGAGCGCATCTTCAAGGCTGACTCATGCCACAACGTGGACAGGCTTCTCAGGCTTCCGGGCTCGCTCAACATCCCGAACGCGAAAAAGCGGGCGAAAGGCCGCGAGGCCGCGGAAGCCGAGGTGTATTGCTGGAATGACACCAGCTATCCCCTGTCGGCCTTCACTGCCGCGCCGCCGATGAACTCCGCCGCCAGCACGAAGCCCCGCGCTGCCACCGGGAAGGCATCCGCTCACGTGTCGATGGGCGACGGTACAGCCGTGGGCGTCGATGAGCTGCGCGCTTGGGCGGAAACGAACCGGGCGACGATCCAGGATCACACGCTTGCACTCGTGGCGACCGGCGCTGACCCTATCGATCCACACCGCTACCCGTCGCGCAGTGAAGCCCTGTTTCGCGCCGTCTGCGATCTTGTCCGCGCTGGCCTGCCGGATGAATTGATCTTCGGGGCGATTACCGACCCAAACAACGGCATCAGCGCCAGCGTCCGCGAGCAACGCAACTGGCAAGGCTATGCACAGCACCAGATTGAAAACGCCCGCGCCGCCTGCGCCGATCCGACCCTTGAGGAAATGAACAAGAAACACGCTGTGTTGCTTCAGGAGGGCGGCAAGACGCGCGTGCTGTCGTGGGAACGGACGGAGCTGGATGAAGATCGCCTTGTGCCGGTGCTGCAATCGTTCGAGGACTTCCGCAACCGCTACATGCACCGCCTCGTGGAATACCCGACCGACAAGGGCGTGGGTTACAAGCCGCTGGGCAAGTGGTGGCTTGAACACGGCCAGCGCCGCGAATACCTCGCCCTGCGCTTCTTCCCGGGCAAGCCCGAGGAGGTGGACGGCTATCTGAACATGTGGCGCGGCTGGTCGGTAATGCCCAAGGCTGGCGACTGGTCGCTGATGCGTGAGCATGTCCGGCGCATCCTCGCCAACGGAGACGAAGCCTGCGCCGACTACATCCTGCGCTGGGCCGCGTGGGCCGTCCAGAATCCGGGCGAGCCTGCCGAGGTGGCGCTGGTCCTGCGAGGCGGTCGCGGCACGGGTAAGGGCATCTTCGCTCGCTCGCTCAAGCGCCTGTTCGGCCAACACGGCCTGCAGGTGAACTCCCCCGCCCAGCTCACGGGCCGCTTCAATGCGCACTTGCGCGACTGCTGCCTGCTATTCGCTGATGAGGCGATTGTCCCGGGCGACAAGGCCGCGGAAAGCGTGCTGAAGGGCCTCATCACCGAGCCCGAGCTGACGATTGAGGGCAAGGGCGTGAACCTCGTGCAGGCCCGGAACCGGCTGCACGTTGTCATGGCCTCGAACGAAGAATGGGTTGTGCCCGCCGGGATTGATGAACGCCGGTTCGCCGTCTTCGAGGTATCCGGTCAGCACGCGCAGGACAGCGACTACTTCCGCGCCATCGCTGAACAACTCCGGGGCGGTGGCTTGGCGGCGATGCTGCACGACCTCCTGACGATGGACCTTGCCGACTGGCACCCACGCCGCAGCGTCCCCCAAACCGAGGCCCTGCACGCGCAGAAGGCGGCAACGGTCGGCGGCATTGATGCGGTGTTCCTCGACCTGCTGCGCACCGGCGAGATACCCGCGCGCCGCTGGGTCGGCTTCAATCAGCCGTTCTTGGCAACTGCCGACCTCCGCGACTACGCGCAAACGCGCCTGCGCCGTGATGACGTGACCCTCAACGCCGTGAACAAGCTCATGCGTGACCTGGGCTTTGAGTACCACGACAGGAGCCGTCCGCGGGGTTTCGTGATCCCGTCGCTGCCGGATGCCCGGGCGGCATGGGATCGGGCACGGATGCCGATGCGCTGGGATGACCTCCCGGACTGGGCAGAGCTGGGAGCCGATGAATACCCGGCGGCAGTCAGGAGCAAGGGGCCGTTCTGAAGGTCGGTTCATGAACCGACTTAGGCCGATACTTTTTTCATAGTCGGTAATGCCGGAAGCCCAGCCCCGCTGGGCTTTCGTGCTTTCTGTACCGACTTATCCCACTTAGCCGCCGTTTTTCTTCGCTAGGGCCGCGGACGTTTCGGCGGCGATCCCTTGCCCAGAGGGGGCGGCGCAGTCCGGTTCCGGCTACTGCTTTTCTCTCCTGACTCTCTCTTAGTCGGTTAAGTCGGTTAAGTAGGAAAAAGCCAATAGCGGCTGGGGTTTCCGCATTACCGACCTTCAACCGACTTACCGACCTGCCGCCGAAGTCGGTAGCCGTCCCCTCCTTGGGCATGGGGCACCCGCGCAACGCCGCCCTGCGCCCTGATTCAACAATTCCGAAAACGTCTGCGAAACCACACCGCCGGAGCGCCAGCAAATCCACGCCTCTGTCTTCGCGGTTTTCGGTATTCCATTAACGCTCGATTTCGGAATGGTTCGCAGCTATAGTTACTGTACGCATATACAGTAATGAGAATCAGTCCATGAGAGTCGCCCTATACGCTCGCGTGAGCACCAACAAAGACCAGACGGTTGAGACCCAGCTCCTTGCCCTGCGCGAGTGGGCCGAGGGCCGTGGTCATGAAGTGGTGGCCGAGTTCGTGGATGAGGGCATCAGCGGGACGAAGGGCCGCGACAAGCGCCCCGGGCTGGATGCCCTGATGAAGGCCGCCACACTCGGCAAGTTCGACATGGTCGGAGTAACCGCGCTGGACCGGCTGGGCCGTAGCCTGCCGCATCTGGTTGGGCTGGTGGCGGAACTCGAAGCCCTCAAGGTCGGGCTGTTCGTCCGCAACCTGGCGCTCGACACCTCCACGCCCGCCGGGCAGCTCATGTTCAACGTGATGGGATCGCTGGCGCAGTTCGAGCGGGAGCTGATCCGCGAGCGGACGATGCTGGGCCTTGAGCGCGCCCGCAAGCAGGGCAAGACGCTGGGCCGTCCGAAGGTATCCGCCGGAACCGAGCACCGCATTGCCGACATGCTCCGCGCCAGCGTCCCCGTGAACAAGATCATGCGCCTGACCCGTGTAGGGGCCTCGACCGTGTACCGAATCAAGAAGGAGTTGGAAGCATGTCCGACAAGCAAATGACCAAGAAGCAGACCGCGCCCGCCCCGGCGCTACCGTGCCTCTCGCCCCATCAGCTCGAAGTCGCCCGCGAGCTGGCGCAGGAAGGCAACCGTGAACACACGATCCGGCGGGCCTTGGGCCTTACCCCAGCCCAGTGGAAGCGCCTCAAGGAGGACAGCGAGGAAGGCGAGCTGTCGCCGCTCGCGCTCGCCCTCGAAGAAGGCCGCGCCGAAGGGGCCGGTGAGATCGTGGCCTTCATGAAAGACAAGATGAAGAACGAGGGCGACATCAGGGCCGCGGAATGGCTCGCGGATCGCATCTACAAGATCAACAAGGGCGACGGCAACAACGAGGACACCCCGCGCGTGCTCATCCAGATCAACGCCGCGCTTTCGCCGGAGGACTACGGGAGGATCATCAATGTCGAACGTGCCTAACACCATCCGCCCGACTCCGTTTCAGGCGACCGTCCTGAGCATTCCCGAAGATCATTTCATCTTCTTGGGCGGGGGCCGCGGGGGCGGCAAGTCCTTCGGTCTGCAACTGCTCATCCTGCGGCACTGCGACCAGTACAAGAACCGCGCTCGCGTCCTCGTGACCCGCCGCCGGTTGAAGTCGCTGCTTCAGTTCGCGGAGGAGCTGCGCGGGCTCATGCGCTCCGCCTACGGCTCCGGGTTCACTTACAACCAGAATGACAACGTGTTCCGCCTCCCGAACGGGGCAACGGTCGCACTGACGCACTGCGAGTCCAGCGCCGCCCTACAAGATACAGTGCAGGGCATGACCTTCTCGCTGATCGTGGTCGATGAGGCGGGCGAAGGTCCCGAGCTGCCGGTGATTGACGCGCTCGCGCTGACCCTTCGCGCTCCGGGCGTCCCGCTGCGCATGGTCTTGGCGGGGAACCCGGGCGGCGCGAACCATTCCGCCCTCGCGGAGCGGTACGTCACGGGCCGCGAGCCTTGGGCACCGTTCGAGTTCGCGGACCAGAAGTGGGTCTATGCGCCTTCGACCGTGGACGACAATCCGCACTTGCCGGAAGCCTACAAGCGCAACTTCTCCGTCCTCGCCCACACCGATCCGGCGCTGTACAAGGCGCACCGTCACGGCGACTGGTCGGCCATCGTTGGCGATTACTTCGGGGGCGTCTGGCAGCACGCCCGCGCCGTGTTCGATCATCACGAGGTCCCGCCGCAATTCTTCGGCTCGCTGAAGTTGTCGATTGACTGGGGCAGCGCCGCGCCATGCGCGTCTGTCTTGGGCGGACAGCTCGCCTATGACGTGCGCCTGAGCGATGACCGGGTGATGCCGCGCGGGGCTTGGGTGATCTATGACGAGCATTTCGAGTGCGACCCGAAGAACATCAGCCGCGGGACGGGCCGGACGCCCGGGCAGATTGCGCCCGCCCTTCATGCGATGGCGCACCGGAACGGGGTGCGCGCCCGGGGCGTGATCGACTCCGCCGCGGAAGCCCGGACCGCAGGCCGCGCGGAGGCGTCGATTGCCGACCTTTTCCGCGAGGCCGGGGTGAGGGTATCGCCCGCCCGGAAGGGGGCGCGTGTGCCCCGCTTCGAGTTGTTGAAGCAGCTCATGGCCAACGGTGAATTCTTCGTCGCCTCGCGCTGCCGCTTCTGGCTGGCGACGGTCCCGGCGCTGCCGCGCGATCCGCGCAACCCGGAGGACGTGGACAGCTCCGCGAACGATCACGCCTTGGACGCGACCAGCTACCTGATCGCCGGGGCGTCGCAGGGCCTCGTGAGCGTGGGCGACTTCGCCGGACCACCGCCGCGCCTGCCCGATACCGGCAACCGCATCATGTACGTCTGAGGAGGTCCCGCCATGCGCAACCTTGTAGCCGTCGCGCTCCTGATTCTCGCCACCGTAGCGGCAGCGGAGGAGCGCCCCCTGTACTCTGCCCAGGACTCGCTCCGGCGGGCACAGGTCGGCACATTCTCGCCACGCCTCGCGCCTCCCGTCCGGGTTCAGGAGACGCCCCGGGGCGGCGCGCGTCAGTTCGAGCGCATGGAGTGCCGCCCCGACCCCAGCCGACCGCTGGAAAGTGCCATCATCTGCACCCCGACCGAACCCGAAAAAGTAAAGTTAAGTCGTTGATATACAAGATATATTTCTTGCCGAGCGCTGGAAACGGATCTTATCCTTACTGAAAGTGTGGGCGTTGATGCGCCTGCCTTGATAGTGGGATGAGCCCCGCTGGTTACGTGCTTTGGGCCTCTCCCGGTTGTGACAACTGAGACAGGAGCCCGACATGGCAACCATCGACTTCAACACCGTTCCCAAGGGCGTGACGCTCAACGAGGAGCGCGCGCAATACCTCAGCGACCGTGCCGCCGAAACGGCCACCGCCTTCTCCCGCAAGGTTGAGAAGCTGCAAAACACGGTCATGGACGCCCGGAACAACTACACCCGGGAAGCCGAAGAATTCATCACCTCCGCCTCGCCGGAGGATCGCGCCACCGCTCGCGCCTTCGCCAAGAAGAACGCCGCGAACAAGGCCGCGAACATCCACCGCCAGCTCATCGCCAGTTCCGAAGCGGAACGCGCCTCCATGCTCAAGGGCCTGCAAGCCTACGCCGCGGAAGCCGCCGCAATCCAAGCCGTGTACACCTCGCCCGCGACGATGCTGGGCCGTGTCGGCTTGGGCGATCCGAAGCGCACCCAATATCAGCTCCAGCTCGAAGGGGCCGGGCCGGTTGAAATGGAAACCGCCGCCCGGACCGCGATCATGACCGGCGACCTCGTGCTGGGCGCTGCCATCGCCACCGTGATCGACCGGCGCCCGAAGGATCGCCGCCCGTTTGCCGTGCAGGCCTTCGCGGAGCGTGTCGTGGGCGAGGTCTGGAAGCGCATGACGGCGAAGCTCGAAGGTGTCCAGCTCGCCTACAAGTCCGCCCTTGCGGCTGACCGCGAGTTTGTCCGCGGCAAGGCGGACGGGATCACGAATCTGTCGCTGGCGCTGTCCCGTCAGGCGATTGACGAGGCCGCGGGCGATGACGGCGGCGAAGCCTGAGAACGCCCCAGCCATACCGCGGGGCTGGGGTGGGCATGTCCCGCGCTGGCTCCGGGCTGACGATCCGCGGGTGAAGGTTCGCGCCTGCATCCGCTGTCGCGCCGACTTCTGGAGCGCACACGCCGGGCACAGGTTATGTCCGAAGTGCGCCGAAGAAGTCCGCACCATCTACTGAGGAGGCCGTCATGGCACAGCACAACGTAGCGAAGGCGAAAGCCATTCACCAAGAACGCCAAGCCCTGCGGGACGCGAACCTGTCCGCGATGAAACGCGGGACCGTTGCGGCCCAGCTTCAGGGCTTCGTGAATCACGCCTACAAGCGCCCGAACGCGAAGCCGCGCGGGCGCTGACCGAATGAAGCCCGCCGCTCACCTCATCGGTGTGCGCCTCACGCTACCGTCCTCGTGATTGGGCGCGCGGGCTTCACCCCTCAAGGTCTGTCGTTGGAGACTTCCGGGAGGCGGAATGCCTCGCCCCTCGAACCCGGGGGAGGAAGACGGCGGGCCTTGTTCTATACCTCGTCAGGACCGAACCCCGCCGCGTCCGGCGGTGTCGCCTTGGGCTTGCGCTTGTTCGTCGTGGTCTTCTTCCGCTTCACCGACAAGTCGGGCTCTGTCCCGTGAATCAGCTTCCCGTGGGCCATCACGTACTTGATCGGAATCTTCGGATTGTTGATGTCCTTCTCGCCGTCAGCGTGCCACTTCTCCTCCCACTTGGTGAAGTAGAACTCAAGGTCATCGGGTTCGAGCAAGTACACGCTTTGCAGACTGATGTCACGATACACAGCGAAGACCCAAGGCACCTGCCGATACTTGGCGATGATGACGGGGTTCATGTGGTGATGGGTTGAGAACCCGTGAGTCAGTTCAATGTTGACCGACTTCAGCTCATACTCGCGCCCCGAGGCGTCCGCAGCGTCGTTGCCTTCCCGACCCGGGAGAATCTTCAGACCGAGAAGCAGGAGCACTTGAAGCAGCTTCCCGCCGTTGTCCTGGAAGATGTCGTCAATTCCGTGCTTCGTGGCAAGGTCTTGGTACTGCTGAACGGCGGGCCAGATTTCGACCAGGCGCAGGTAGTCTTCGTGCGGTTTCAGGGTTACGGTCACTTCTTCGGTTCCTCCAGTAGGGACGCTGGAGAAACCCCGAGTGCCGATGCCAACCGCTCGATGTTGTCGATGGAGATATTCCGCTCACCGCGCTCCACCGACCCCACATAGGTTCGGTGGAGGCCCGCGGCATCGGCCAGCGCCTCTTGAGACAGGCCGAGCTGCTCCCGCGTCTTCCTCAGATTGAGAGCGAAATGCTTTCTTGTTGCTGAGGGCTTTAACTTCTTGTCCATGCGCGGGATAATGGGCACATGATGACAATGAATCTACAGACTTTGAGTAGCAACTTATGCCAATGAATATGAAGACCGCTCCCGCCTACTACACATCCAAGGGGGCCACGTTTATTGGCGATTCGCGGGAACTGCTGGAGGAGCTGCCGGACGGAAGCGTGAACCTCGTTATCACCAGTCCGCCTTTCGCCCTACAGCGCCAGAAGGAATACGGGAACCTTGACCAGCACGAGTACATCGACTGGTTCTTGGAGTTCGGACGCATCGTCCATCGGAAGCTGCGCGATGACGGCAGCTTCGTTGTGGACTTCGGCGGGGCCTATATGAAGGGCGTCCCAGCCCGGAGCCTCTACAACTTCCGCGTCTTGATCCGCATGGTCGATGAGCTGGGCTTTTTCCTCGCGGAGGATTTCTACTGGTTCAACCCGTCGAAGCTGCCGAGCCCGATTGAGTGGGTAAACAAGCGCAAGCTGCGCGTGAAGGACTCCATCAACACCGTGTGGTGGTTCAGCAAGACCGAGTGGCCGAAGTCGGACATCACGAAGGTTCTGGCCCCGTACAGCGACCGGATGAAGAAGCTGATCGAGGACCCGGACAAGTTCTATACGCCCAAGGTCCGCCCCTCTGGGCATGACATCGGCAAGGGCTTCGCAAAGGACAACGGCGGAGCGATCCCGCCGAACCTGCTACAAATTTCCAACTCCGAGTCCAACGGTCAGTACCTGTCCGGCTGCAAGGCGGTAGGGATCAAGGGGCACCCCGCGCGCTTCCCGGCGAAGCTGCCTGAGTTCTTCATTCGGATGCTCACGGAGCCGGAAGACCTCGTGGTGGACATCTTCGGTGGCTCGAACACTACGGGGCAGGTAGCAGAGTTGGAGGGACGCCGCTGGATGGCCTTCGAGGCGCTGCCCGAGTACGTCGCCGCTTCCTCCTTCCGCTTCCTCGACAAGGGCATGAGCCCGGATCGGATGCAGGCCCTATTCGACAAGATCGTTGCGGGCGAGTCGGTGAACCTTGAGGAGTACCGCCAACAGGCCGCGCTGGCGCTGTGAGGTGATCTAGGAAGGTCGAAACCTTCCTAGAAGCAAAAAGGCCCTCCGAGCGGAGGGCCTTGTGCTTTCTGGTGCCGGCAAGAGGAGTCGAACCCCCGACCTTCGCATTACGAATGCGCTGCTCTACCAACTGAGCTATGCCGGCGAAACCTTACTATAACCTTCTTAGCCGTTCTGAGTCACCCAGAAGAGCCACGATTCGCTGGGGCTCCCGTGGGATGACCCTCTACTTACGAATGCGCTGCTCTACCAACTGAGCTATGCCGGCGAAAGGCCTCGAATTATAGCGAATTCGCCCGCTGCGGACGTGTCCGGCGTCAGTTCAGCAGGCTGGAAACCTGCCGCATCAGTTCGCCGGCGGGCGTGCCGTAGGGCAGGATGCGCACGAGTTTGCCGTGCGTATCGATCACG